>CACESE010000001.1 GCA_902562135.1 uncultured SAR86 cluster bacterium
ATTAAATTCTGCTAGGAAATTGGGAGGAATTTTACTTGGCGTTAATTATAAAAATGTAATTGCAAATGGAACAAGTAGTTTGAATTTAACATTTATGGCTCTTCAAGCATTGTTATTTACCGGTTTGAATGGGAGTCCTTGGATAAATAATAAAAAAATATCTTTTTTATGTCCCGTTCCTGGATACGATAGGCATTTTTCTCTTTTAGAGTCTATGGGAATTAAAATGATAAATGTTCCGCTGACTGGGGAAGGCCCGGATATGGACATAGTTGAAAAATTAATAACTAAGGATAAAACAATTAAAGGAATAATTTGTGTGCCTAAACATTCAAATCCAACTGGAGAAACGTATTCTGCTAAAGTTTTAGAAAGACTAGCCAAATTGCCTAAGAAAGCTTCAAAAGACTTTATGATATTTTACGATAATGCTTATAGCGTTCATGATTTCAAAAAATCAAAAAGGCTTGGAAATATATTTAATTTATGTTCAAAGTATAAAACTTCTAACAACATAATTATGTTTGCTAGCACTAGTAAAATAACATTTGCAGGCGCTGGAATTTCTTTTTTAGCTTCTTCAGAAAAAGTCCTAACAAATTTTTTAAAGTTTTATGAGAAGACAAGAGTAGGGTCAGATAAAATTAATCAAGCAAAGCACGCTAAGTTTTTTAAAAATAAAAAATCCTTAGATGTTCACATGGCAAAGCATGCATCCATAATTTCTAAGAAATTTGAAATTGTTGATAGTTATCTTTCAAAACTACCTTCTGAATTTGGGGCTTGGACAAAACCAACAGGTGGATACTTTGTTTCTTTTAATTCTAAGCCAGGTAAGGCTAGGAAGATTTATAAACTATGTGAGGCCGCTGGATTAAAGTTAACTAAAGTAGGAGCCACTTTTCCATACAACAATGATCCACAAGATCAGAATATAAGAATTTCTCCTTCAAAAATAAGTAATCCAGAGTTAAAAAAAGCTATGGAAGTTTTTATTGTCTCTGTGATGATGGCGGGTTAATTTCTCGCGCCTTGACGTATTTCATAAAACTTACCATTAAAAGGACCAAAATTTGCCGACACGTCGGGATGAGCCACTGGTTCGTTTGAGTCGTCTATTAGTAAATTTTGTTGTGAAACATAGGCGGTATAAAAGACTTCATCATCATTTTCAGCAAAAACATGATAAAAAGGCTGGTCTTTGCTAGGTCTTATTTGAGATGGAATGCTTTGATACCACTCTTCAGTATTATTGAATTCAGGATCGACGTCGAAGATAACGCCTCTAAATTCTAAAAATTTGTGTTTGACTACTTGTCCTATTGAAAAATTTGTTTCTACTACTTCTTTCATTTAGTTAATTAATTTTACACTATTTTATTTAGTGGCATTTAAAATAAATTCAAGCTTTGTGAGCTTCTTTCAGATAGTCGACAGATTGCATTTCAATCAATCTGCTAATTGTTCTCTTAAATTTTTCCTGCAAGTTAGAACCTTCATAAATTTCTTTGAAGTTATTTTCTGCACTAATAATCACTTTAACCTTTCTATCGTAACATTCATCGATCAGACTTATAAATCGTCTAGCGATATCATCTGATTTTATTTTAAACATGTTTGAAATAATAACAGTTTGAAATTCTTTTGAGATTTCAATGTAATCCAAAGAACTTCTTGGAGAATCGCAAATTTCCTTAAAATCAAACCATACCACCCCCTTTGAAGATTTAACGGTTTTGATCTTTCTTTGAAGGATTTCAATTTCATTGACCTTTACTTTATTTATACCAATTAGCGATTTAAAAATTTCTTCAAGTTTATTCTCAACTTTTGATGAAAGAGGATAAAAGTACAATTTATTTTGTTCTAGGGCCCTAAATCTATAATCATTTTTTGAATCTAAATTAAAAAGGTCACAATTTTCTTGAATAGATCTTATTGCTGGCAAAAAAAGTTTTCTTTGAAGTCCACCTTCATAGAGTCTCGATGGCTCTATGTTTGAAGTCGTTATAAAACAAGCATCATTTTTAAAAAATTCTTTCATGAAATTGCCAAGAAGCATTGCATCTCCAATGTCTTCTACAAAAAATTCATCGAAGCAGAAAAATGAATATTTTTTTGTAAGTTTTTTTACTATTTTTTTTATAGGATCGCTTTGGCCTTTTATTCTGTTTAAATCTTCATGAAGAAGTTGCATAAACCTATGAAAATGAAGTCGTAACTTTTTTTTTGAAGGAATTTCTTCAAAAAATAAGTCCATCAAAAAAGTTTTACCTCTTCCAACCTCTCCATAGATGTAAATACTTTTTGGCAGAGACTTTTTCTTAAAAAAGTTAAGAAAATTTAATTTAGTATTTGCCTGGTCAAGTCTTCCTTCAAGAACCTCTATTAATCTGACTTGATTATCATCATATTCTATTAGGCCGTCTTCAACAGCTTGTAGGTAGTACTTTTTCAGCTTATTAGCTTATGGGTTGTTACTTCTGGAGCTCCAGCTAAAAAAGGAGCTAATTCCATGCCAATAGTTTTGAAATGTTCTGTTTGGGTATGATTTGCATGAGCAGCTTCATCTTCATAAACTTCAATCATCATAATTGTTTGTGGGTCAGAAGTTTCATGCATCTGATAATAAACACACCCTGGTTCATTATCAGAAACTGCTTGTACTAATTTCCTCATAACCTCTATAAACCCTTCAAGTTCTCCGTCTTTTATTTTAAGTTTTGCAATAGCTCCAATCATAATATTCCTCTCATATAAGTTATAATTATTCTACTTTTCTAAATAGATTGATTCAATTCCAATGGTAACAATATGATAAAAATATGGGGCACAGAAAGTTCAAGAGCAATGAGACCTATCTGGACTGCAGAAGAGATGGGAATAGAATATGAGCTCGAAATGATGCCATTCCCGCCAAGAGTTTTTATGAAAGAATTTTTGGACGTCAACATGCTTGGGACTATTCCTTATTTGATAGATGGCGAAGTGAAAATGACTGAATCTGTTGCTATGTCCCAATATTTAGTTGAGAAATATGGACCGACTGATTTGAGAGTTATGCCAGATGAGCCTGACTATCCAGCTTATTTAAACTGGCTTTTTCACTCTGATGCAACTTTAACTTTTCCACAAACGGTTGTTCTAAGATATAAACTTCAAGAACCAGGCGTTGCTGAAGCTGCTGTAGAAGGTTACAGCAGATGGTTTGTCTCAAGGTGTAAATTATTAGAGACAACTTTAAACGATAGAGAATACTTATGTTCAAATCGTTTTACGATTGCAGACATTTGCGTGAGTTATGCTTTTGTCGTCGCTGAATCACTTGGTATAGAGCAAGCATTCAAACCTAATATCAGGAGATACACGGATATGCTTTTTGAAAGAGAGGCTTTCAAAAGATCTAAGTCTTATAAGTTTGAAGAAAAATAATCTAAACCTTTTATTTTTTGGGTGGAAGGGGGATTAAAGAGCTAGTTCTCTTGAGATAATTTAAATACTCTTCCTCGTGACCCCATCTTTTCATTCCCTGTCTTTCTAAAAGATTAATACCACTTACTTTAGTTAAAAGGAAAATAACAAAAATAGGAGACAATAATGCAAAATATTGCCATCCCTCAATTACTGGATAGGCAATAACAGCAATTCCGATCCATAAAACAATTTCACCAAAATAATTGGGATGCCTAGACCAAGACCATAAGCCTTCTTGAATAAACCTTCCTTCGTTTGAAGGATTATTTTTAAAATTTGTTTTCTGTTTGTCTGAGACAACTTCGATAACAAAACCTAATAACCAAATTAAAGCTCCAATCACAGCAAACAAGTCTAGTCCTAACTTATTTTTCGAACTTAGCGCTGCAAAAGCCATTCCTGCGGTCATTAACACCCAAAGTCCTTGAATCGTCCAGGTCATAAGGAACTGATAGAAATTAGGTTTTATGTGAACGAAACGCGTATCTTCCCCCGCGTTTGTGACTCTCTTCGATAAAAATAATCCGAGTCTGCTTGCCCAAACAATGATTAAAGAAGAAATTAAAATGTCTCTTAGATCAATATTTTGTGAGAAAAAAGTTACTAAAAGGATTGAAGTGATGTAAGTCATAGATCCTGTAAGATCAAAATAGTGCTCTGTTTGTTTTACGTAAGCTGGAACAAAAATAATCCACTGTAAAACAAAAATATACAAAGTGACGAAATATAGAATAGATATTCCACCGAATTGAAAGGTGTTAAATGAAAGAGCGCTTGTAAACAACAGGCCCAAAGAAACTGAAATTAATGTGAAAAAAATTGAAGATAAAGGTTTCATGACTAAAATTAGTATAAACTTTATATAGTTAAATTTAAAAAAATTTTAGGAGAAAAAAATGAAATCACCAATTTGTGAGATGTTAGATATCGAATTTCCTTTGGTAGCTTTTTCACATTGTAGAGATGTAGTAGTTGCTGTTTCAAAGGCAGGAGGTTGTGGAGTTCTAGGAGCGGTAGGTATGTCGCCTGAACAGTTAGAGAGAGAACTTAAGTGGATCGACGATCACATAGATGGAAAACCTTATGGTGTTGACGTGCTTATTCCAAACAAAATGGTTGGAAAAGATGAGAAATTTAATCCTGAAAAACTAGCAAAAATGATCCCTCAAGAGTATGCAGATTTTAGGACTGACGTTTTAGCAAATCATGGTATAGAAGCTCCGGAATTACGAGAAATTGACACCGCTGGCTCAGGATTTGCTGAGAATACTCAATCTGATGGCGCAAAAGCTTTATTAGATGTAGCTTTTAACCATCCTATTAAAATTATTGCAAATGCTTTGGGCGTACCACCAGATTGGATGATTGAAATGGGTAAGAAAAATAATTGTAAAGTTGCTGCCTTACTAGGAACTGCTCAACATGCCATTAATCAAGTAAAAGCTGGAGTAGATATTTTAGTTGTTTCTGGAACAGAAGCAGGGGGACACTGTGGGAGTGTTTCAACAATGGTTTTGATCCCCGAAGTACATGAGGCCATTCAACCATATGGAGATGTACCGATCTTAGCAGCTGGAGGAATTGTCACTGGTAAACAAATGGCTGCAGCAATGGCAATGGGAGCTTCTGGAGCTTGGTGCGGTTCTGTTTGGCTGACGACAATTGAATCTGAAGTCGAACCAGTAATAAAAGAAAAAATGGTTGCCGCAAATTCTAGCCAAACTGTAAGGTCAAGAAGCAGGACTGGAAAACACTCAAGACAACTCGTAACTCCGTGGACAGAAGCCTGGGAATCAGAGTCGGCACCTGAACCTTTACCAATGCCGCTTCAACCTATGGTGGCAGAACCTGCTTTGCAAAAAGTTAATAAACTTGCTGCCGGAGGACATGAAGGGGCTAAAGATTTAGCAACTTATTGGGTTGGGCAAGGAGTTGGACTAATGAATCAAAGCATTTCAGCCAGTGATGTAGTACAAGAATTTAAAGAAGATTTTGTTAATGCTTATGAAAGGTTAAATAACTTTTTAAGCTAAATTTTATTTGATATTAATAATTTCTTTGCTTAACTGATCGGCAACTCTATCAAAGCCTGACAAATTACTTCGAAAATCTGTTGTATAGGGTTCCATTGCTTTTTTAAGTTTGGAATTTGCTTTTCCTAGAATACTGGCGCTTTTGATAGAAAAATTTTCAACAAATTCTGCTTCCCAATTACTGCCAGTAAAATTTTTCATATGTAATAAGGCTGCTTCATTATTTGGATATATCTCCAATAAAAAAGCTTTGTTTTCTTTGTTCGAAAAATGATACTGATAAACCAGAGTTTGAGGCTCATTTCTTTTTACGTTGTCTGTTATCTTAGAGACAAAATTTTTGGCACTATCCTTTTTTCCTTCATTAATTTCAAGGTCGATGGCAAATACTATTACATCAAGTTTTTCGTGATGCATTCCGAATGCAGCAAATGAAATAAATAATAAAAATATCAAAATTGATTTCATAAAAAAGCCTCTTTAATTTAATGGTTCCACCAAGCTTGGTCAGAAAAAGCTCTTATGTCAATTTCGTGAGTCCAAGTAGATTTTTTTTGTTTTGCTATGAATAAATATGTCTCGGCTACTTCTTCAGGTAAAATCATTCCGTTTTTACCTTTCTGTTCTTTAAATTTTTCAAATAGATCAGGTCCTAACATTTTCCCTAAAGTATCAGGCGCATCTACAGCTCCATCAATTATTACATGGGCAACATGAATACCGTCCTTAGAAAATTCAGCATTCAATGATTGACATAACATCCTTCTTCCTCCCATTGCAGCAGCATGGGAATGTTGACCACCGTTTCCTCTCACAGCCGATGTAGCGGATGTAACAATAATATTGCCAGCTTGTCTCTCTTTCATTTTTGGTGTGACAACCTGTGCTAACCTAAAAAGTCCAAACGTAGCCATTCTCCAGCCCATCTCAAAAGCCTTATAGCTAGTTTCGGCAAGAGCTCTGTCTCCAATTTGAGCTCCTATGTTATAAATGACTGTATCTATTGGACCAATCTCAGATTCAATTTTGTTTACTAAATCTTCAATTGAATTTTCTTCGATCACATTAAGTAAGGAGCCAGAAGCTTTGCCTCCCGATGTTTCTATTTCATTAATTAGTTTATCTAATCCTTCTTTGTCAGTTCTTCGTGCCAAGAAAGCGTGATACCCATTAGCAGCAAATTTTTTGGCAACAGTTCCACCAATTCCTGCTCCGGCTCCAATTACTAAACAAACCTTTTCCATAATCTAAAATAATTATTTACATTGCACTCAAAAATAATTGTTCCCATTCTTCAGGAGATGGGAGTCTAGGAGTAGTGACATTACTTGGATCTGTGATCGAATGTTCTACAAGTTCTGGAATCATTTCTTCTGTAACACCCATTTCTTTAAGTCCAGTGGGCAGATTTATCTTCTCGTTGAATTTTTCTATTTCGTCAGCAAGGTCAGCAGATTCGCTTTTACCCATTGCTCTTAGTATCCTCGGTAATTTATTTCCGACATGATCTTTATTGAACCTAATCACAGTGGGTAAAATTACGCCATTTAAAGTTCCATGATGCAATCTTAATTCTTGGTTTGCTCCAATTGCATGACTCATGGAATGAACTGCTCCAAGACCTTTCGAAAAAGCCATGGCTCCTTCAGTAGATGCCATCATCATATTCCATCGAGCATCTAGATCTTGTCCGTCTTTGCAGGCATTGACCAAGCTTTTATCGCGAACGATTTTCTCGATTCCATCTAAACCAACCGCTTCAGCAGGAGGATCATTAATTGGAGACATAATTGCTTCGATGCAATGAGTTAGAGCGTCCATTCCTGCCCCAGCAGTTAAAATAGGAGGCAATCCCACTGTAAGCTCGGGGTCACAGATTGCTGCATCAGGTCTTAAATGTTCACTAGCTAGAATAAGCTTTCTACCATCATTCATAATAATTACTGATCCCACAGATACTTCACTTCCAGTTCCAGAGGTAGTTGGTATGGCAATCATAGGCACAGTTTTTTTTATCTTTGTAAAACCTCCCTCATTTAGAGAATAATCAATTACATTACCTTCATGATTAGCCATTAGTGCTACGGCTTTTCCTAGGTCCATGCTAGATCCGCCTCCAAAACCGATTACCCCATCGCAGTCATTAGTTTTATAAGCTTCCAAAGCTTCGTCGACAGCTTTTTCAGTCGGATTGGCTGGCGTTTCTTCATAGAATGTAGGAGAAAGCTCATTTGATAAAAGATTTCTTATTTTGTCTGTCATACCAATAGAGGCAAGACCAGGATCAGTGCAAATTAGAGGTTTTTTGATTCCCTGAGCTTTTAAAATTTCAGAAATTTTTTTTAAAGATCCGTTTTCAAAGTGAGGTTTATTAAAAAAATTAAGCTGCATTATGTGTAATTACCCTAAACTTTTAATGACTGATAAATTGTGCATTATTGAATTTGGATGTCTGTAGTCTTTTGATAACTTCTGATATTCCTCATCGTTGTACCAGTTGTCAAATTCATCCTTCGAATTAAATGTCCACATGGCAACTCTTCCGCTTAGCCCTTTTCCTTCAATTTTGTCAGGAGCGTCATCAAAAGTAATAAATTCTCCACCATGCTTTTTCAAAATTCCAAAAAAACCTTTTTCATAATTTCTAAATTCTTCTGGATTATTTATTTCAAAATTTGCTATCACATAAACTTTCTCAGACATATCTCTCCTCTACCATTGGATAAATTATATTATCAAAAAACAGTATTAATTTTATCAATTTTTATTATCACCGACTGAAAGACGGACAAAAAGACTTTTAATCCTATAACTTTAAAAATAAAATTAAGAAGTGCTAATTGCACTTTTAATGGGGGAAATTATGAAAAATATTAAATTATTAGTGATACTTTCATCACTTGTATTTTCTTTAACAGTTGTTTCACAAGAAGCGGTCTTAGAAGAATTAGTTGTTACCGCTCAAAAGCGTGAATCTACACTAATGGATACTTCAGCTGCTTTAGTAGCAGTTTCTGGAGAAAACTTAGAACAAGCAGGAGTAAATGCTATTGATGACATTGCATTGTTGACACCCGATGTTCAAGTTTCAGGAGAAGGAAAAGCTAGAATGGGAGTAAGAATAAGAGGAGTCGGAACTTATGGATTTGACATTGCAGTTGATCCCTCGGTTGCGATGGTTGTCGATGGAGTTACTCAACCAAGAGTTTCAACTTTCATGAATGGACTTGACGATATAGAGAGGCTAGAAATTTTGAAGGGACCTCAAGGAGCAATTTATGGTACAAACGCTCTCGGTGGAATTATTAACATAGTCACAAAAAAACCTACTCAAGAACAACTCGCAAGAATTAAAGTAAGAGGAGGAAACAACGCAAGACAAGACTTAAATCTTATGCTCCAAGGTGGGGTAACTGATTCTATTTCAGCAAGATTTAGCTTGATTAGAGAACAGGATGAGGGTGTATCTTTTGATCCAAATTCTGGTCAAGACGATGGAGTACATTTATCTGGGTATAGACTATCTCTTTATGGAGAAGGTGGAGCAACCGAATGGAACTTGAAATTAGCAAACACTTTACTTGAGCAAGATGCAACAATTTCTGAGGTAGCTTTCCTTTGTAACTCTAAGGTTGCAGGTTTTGGCGCTGAGTATTTCGGTGTTGCTGCATTACCAGCAAACAACACAAATGGAGATGTATGTTCGTCAAACGCCGCAACGACTTCTTATCAGACTTTAGGTACGCCTAATATGAACAACCCTCTAGTAGTTACAGCGCTTAGCGATGAATTCAGTCAGCCAATGAGTATTTCAGGATTTAATATAGTTGAGACAACTGATGTGTCTTTTTCTTCAACAACAGACCTAGGCGGAATGTCCTTAACTTCTATTTTAGGTTATCAAAAAGTAAATTCTTTTGAAGACAGAGATTTTGATCAGTTAGATCTTAATGCTCTTTATCAAGAGCACGCGGCAGACACTGAAACAACATCTATTGAGCTTAGATTAGACTCTGATTCTTCAAATGATATTACATGGTCTGCAGGAATTTATGCCATGAAAGATGAGGGTAGTAGGATTGATACTTTCGCTTCAGGTAATCAAAGTAGTTTTGCAGCTGCTTTTGGTTTAGGGGCTGCAGCTGCAGCGGTGACTGCGGCTAATCCCGGAAACGCAGCTGATTTTGCAATTGGTGTGAATCCTTTGGCTGTGCCAAATATTATTGCAGCTTATGCAGCATGTGCCGCCGCAGGAAACTGTCAGGCTTATTTAAATCCAGCTACGCCTAGACCGGCTGCTTTTGGCCAATTCGTAACAGCAAATGATGTCCAAAACCTTAATTTAGCTCTTACGGGAGAGTGGACAAGTTCTGTTAATGTTGATTTGGATACGGAATCTTTGGCAATATTTGCAAACGTTAAGTTTCCATTAACTGATCAAATTAACCTTTTATTAGCGGGGCGTTATACTGACCATGATAAACCTTACACTTATACAGGCTCAACAAATGCAATTGGAGTACCATTTGTTACAGCTCCTTTTGTAGTAAGTAACGGCTCGTTTCATGAAGAATTTAATCCAAAAGCTACACTTGAGTACATCGGTGATGATAGTTTAACTTGGCTTACGTATGCGGCCGGCTTCAAAGCTGGTAGTGTCGGGTTTGCTAACTTTAGTGCCAATGCGGCTAATACTCCTGCAGCTATGGAAGAGTTAGAGATGATTGAATTGGGTTATAAGGCTACGATTCAAGATGGCAGAAGCCAGATAGAAGCGATCGCTTATCAATATGACTACACAGATCATCAACAGTTGCTAGTATGTACCACCGCAGCAGGACCAGCAGGTTGTGTAAAAACAGGGGATGCCACAATTAATGGTTTAGACCTTGCTTATAGAACCGCTTTAGGACCTCAAACTAGATTTGCAGTTGCGTATTCATACATTGACGCTACTTGGGATAGGTTCCTGGATGACAGAGATCCTACCTCAGTGCAAGATTTGGCAGGAAAGCAAATGCCTCAAAGTGCTGAGAACAACTTAAATGTAAGTTTTGAGCATGTTCAAAACACTAATCTAGGGGACATTGTTTATGCAGTTTCAGCAGCATATAAAGATAACTATGTCCTTGGGCTTGATCCTTGGGCAGGTGTAAACGACGTCGAAGATTACACAATGGTTAATTTAAATATCACGCTTGAAAGAACTGATAATTTTGATATTGGATTCTTCTGCACTAACTGTTCAGACTACGAGTATAAGCGAGTTGCGCTTGAACTCGGAAGAGGCGGTGGTGGAGGCCAAAGATATGCTATGGCAGATGGCCGTAGATTTGGTATCGAGATTACCGGAAACTTTTAAGTTTATTCATATTAAAAAGGCGCTTAGATTACTAAGCGCCTTTTTTAATTAGTTTCTTGAAGTTCAGAAATTATTTCTTTGATTTGATCCATAGAAACGCCAATATTTTTTTCTAGGTTTTCTTTAATTCCAGGTCCTAAAGAATCTGCTAAAACTTCCATTAGCGAAAGGTGCATTGCAACCATTGAGAAAGCTTCTTTTGTAGGGTGATATTCTATTACTCTTTTATCTTTGCTCGGTATTTTCTCAAAATAACCTTGTTTTGTTGCTCTGCTTATTAAACGTTCAATACTTCTAGTGTTAAGGTTAGTCGCTCCAACAAGATCACTCATAGTAAAAAAGCCTTTAGTTACAAAATTTGATAGCATAATCAGTCTGATTAATTCATACCTACTATCATTAACATAAACTTGATTCCAATCTGATGTTTCTGCAAATTTTGAAATCACCTCATATTTTTTAAGCTCAAAGGATACTATCGCATCAGAAAGATATTTTAAATTTGTTAGATCTTTAAGTTTATTTTTCATTAAAAAAAAATTTTTGTCTCAAGTGGTAGAATAACACTTCAGGGAGACATTATCTTAAACAATAATAATTACAATTATGAAATTTAATTACTTTATTTTATTTATATTTTTTTCTAGTTTTGCGTTTTCGTTAGATAAGCCTAATATCATAATAATTCTTACAGATGATCTAGGATGGGGCGATGTTTCTTATCATGGAGGATACATTCCAACACCTAACATAGATAAATTAGCTCAAGATGGGATGGAAATGAATAGATTTTATGCCAACCCAGTTTGTAGCCCAACAAGAGCTTCGTTATTAACAGGACTTCATATATTCAATCATGGGGTAGTGAGACCGTTTATGAATCCTGCCGCCGAACAGACTGGAATGCCAATAGAAATAAAAATTATGCCAGAGTATTTAAGAGAAGCTGGTTATCAAACAGCATTATCAGGGAAATGGCATCTTGGTATGGCTAAAAAAGAGTTTTTACCAATGAGTAGAGGTTTTGAAACTAGCTACGGTCATTTAACTGGTGGAATAGGTTATTTTGATCATACTGCAGCAGGAAGATTAGATTGGCATAGAAATGAAAAATCACTGGAGGAAGAGGGCTATGCAACTGAATTAATAGCGAACGAAGCAATTAAAATAATTCAGAATAAAGACCAAAACAGACCGCTTTTTTTATATGTTGCTTTCAATGCTCCACACACTCCGATTGAAGCACCTAATGAAAATATAGAAGCATTCTCTTATTTGGAAGATCCAAAAGATAGAGTTTACGCTGCAAATGTTAATGCTTTAGATCATGAAATTGGCAGAATTATTAAAGCTGTAGAACAAGAGGACCTGCTCGAAGAAACAATAATTATTTTTTTCAGTGACAACGGCCCATTATTTGATATCAATCCAATTTTTGAGGTCATGGCGCCAAATTTAATTGATGCTAAGGGTAGTACAGCTGGATTACAAGGCAGTAAAGCTTCGGCATTGGAAGGTGGTATAAGGGTGCCCGCAGTAATTTGGTGGAAAGGAAAAATTGAAAATTCTAAATCCGATCAATTCTTTTTTGTTCAAGATCTATTACCAACTTTATTAACTGCAGTGGACATCAAAGTAGACAAAAGAAATTTTGACGGTGTTGACAAATGGCAAGCCTTATTGACGAATACTACTATTCCACCTAGCAACGCTTTCATAGGGGCCAGAATAATGACGGATGAAAGGGCGCTTTTTGATGGCGAATGGAAACTTTATTCGTCCAAGCCTAATTTAATTCCTGTACCTGCTTCGTATAGTTTATTCAATATTATTGAAGATCCTTATGAGCAAAATGATCTTTCAGAAAAAGAATCGGAAGTTTTTGAAAGAATGAAACTCACTATTTCATCTATCGTTGAAAGAGACGTCGTCGGAGATATGAATCCTGCTCATGCATATTTGCATGGAGATGACAGACAGGGCGGAATTCCGCTAGGCTCTTCTTGGTTAGATGGAGATTATGAATTTATCAAGCCACCTTCTTTAATTGCTTCAATATTTATTACAATTTGGATAATGATCTTAGCCTTTAAAGAATACTTATTTTTATTATTATTAGTTATTTTAATGCCAATTATTTATTTTAAATTTATTAGAAAATAATGAAATTACCCAACTGGTTAAGGTGGATTATTTTTGGGATCATAGTTATTACCTCTTTAATACTTCCCCTTATTCTCTTTGAAAGTCCATTGTCGACATATGGCGATGCATTGCTTTTATGGGCAGGCGATAATACGCTATCAGTTTCTTTGGTTGTTATTTTAGCACTTACAGCTGATGTAATTTTACCGGTGCCAAATGGCCTGACTAATACGCTGGCAGGTGTATCTTTAGGTTGGGTACTTGCATCTTTTGTTGTTTGGATTGGTTTAAATTTTGGAGCTTGTGTAGGCTACGTTTTGGGAAGATTTGCGGCGAGACCTCTAGCTAGAAAAATGATCAGCGAAAATGATTTTTATGAAGCTGAAAAATCTCTTAAGAATTTTAGTGTTTTGGGCTTAATTCTCTCAAGACCTGTACCAGCTTTTGCGGAACTGCTGACCATAAGTGCAGGATTAGCTAAAATGCCTTTTACCAAATTTATTTTTGTAATTAGCTTGGTAAACGTAGGAGTTGCAATTATATTTTCTGGCATAGGTGCGGCAGCTATGGAAGCAAATTCAGCAACTTTGGCTTTTGTAGGTGTAGCTATTCTTCCTGCAATCTTTTATTGGACTTATACAAAGTTTTTAAAACGATAATTTTAAAAAGACTGTTGATAAGTAAGCTTCCATTCTTCTCCAGGTGCGTAATATGTTGTTTGGATGCTAGCCAGAAAGGGGTCGCCAAATTGAGCGTAGCCATAAAGCTCATCAGTTATATTTTTTCCAACTAAAGTTAAAGACTGAGAATCAGAAAGTCTTAAACTCGAGGTAAAGTCTAACGTAGAGTAATTGTGTAATTGAGAGTAATCGTAAAGCTCTGTTGTTGTAAAATCGTCGCCCACATGGGTCCAGCTCAAAGAAGAAGAAATATTTTTGGAGTTAAAAGAAAAATTATGCAACAGTGTAACGTTAGTTCTAGACTCGGGACCTTCAGCGTCATAAGCATATCCAGTAAGATCATTTCCGGCATCATCTACGAATTCTTTATACTTACCTCCATAAGCACCTGTCGAAGCAATCAAAGAAAAAGAGTCATTTAGAAAAGCTTTGATTTCAATTTCATAACCATCAACTTCAGCTTTTTGGATGGGAACTGTGACGATAGATGCAACTCCATTTTGGGCCACTTTCCCAATGCTTCTTTGATTGTTTACATAATCGAATAAGAAGAAGTTTGCGTTAATCTGTAGCTTCTCATTTAAATAGCTTCCTTTAGTGCCTATTTCAAAATTATCAGCAGTTTCGGCAGGGAAAGATGTTACTTTGTCATCATTATTAAATCCGCCAGAAGCAAATCCCTTCGCGTAAGAAGCATATATAAGCGAGCCATTCGGCAATGTATAGTCGAGCGCAAATCTAAAAGAATCGTTTTCAAATTTTTGAGCGCCTTGACAATAAGCGTCTTTTTGAAAAGTTCCAAACGGGCCAAGGTTTACTGAGATTCCAGCATTGAAAGTTTGAGCACAAGCTTGAGCAACTGGAGATCTTAGCCCGCCAAATCCATTACTTAACCCAGGAATAATTGCATCGGAATAAGTTTTAACCATTTTGTCTTCGCTCGTAAATCTGTAACCAAAGGTTACATTTGTGTTTGTATTTAAAGCGTATGTTCCCTCGAAAAAGAATGCGTCGGATTTATTTTCTGCAAAAGTAGTTTGTTGAGAACTTAAAGCTTGTAAGCTTTGCACAGTAGCGCAGTATTGAGCTTGAGTTGCTGGGTTAGAACAATCTGTCCCAAGTAAGGTAAATAGATTGGCCAAAATTACATTTGCTCTTGCATTAACTGTGGCTTGAGTTTCGTCTGACCCTACGCCGTCATAATACATTGTATTGAGTTGATTAATCCCTGATTCATCAAAAGTATATACTCCAACGACATAATCAAGTTTTCCATCAAGAGCTTCACCAGACCATCTCAATTCAAGTTGGTTAGAAGTTGCGTTATTAACTATATCTCTTGGGTCTAAATATGATGCAGAGGTTTGCCCACTTGCAGGCAAGGCATTAGCTGGTCTATTTCCATTTACACTCAAGCCGAGGTTTCCGTTTAAAGACTCTAAATTGGAGTGATTAAAAATTAATTTGAGTTTACCGAAACTCGTTTTATAAGTTGTATCAATTGTTGTTCTTTTAAGATCATCATCCACTCGAGGACTTGTTATTGAAGTTCCGCTAACTCCTGGAATACTTGCGTTACAATTTGCTTGTATGGCTGCAGCGAGACTTGGATCGGCAACATTAGCAGCACCCATTAAAGCCGATCCGTTTATGCCGACTACTCCGGCGCCATTCAAAGGATGTGCAACTATTCTACAAGCCCCTAGAGCTCTGCTACCATCTCTGTTGTAATTAACGTGTGATAAAAACACATTAATATCCTCCGAGAGCTTATAGACGCCAGATAATCTAATAGTTTCAGCATCAACTGCGCCTGAAAATTCATTTCGTGTAGTGTTATAAATGTATCCATCCTGTTTTTCTTGACTGTATGAAAACCTGAGAGCGGTAAAGTCTGAAATAGGAAGATTAGCCATAAGAGCAAGTTCATTTCTTGAATCCGTTCCAGCTCCGACTCTTATTTTATAATTTTGAGAGTCAAAACTAGGCTTATTGTAGAAGAAAGACACAGCTCCAACTGTTGAATTTTTACCAAATAAAGTTCCCTGTGGACCTTTTAATACTTCAACTCTATTCAGGTCCCAAAGGTCGAGAAAATTTCCTTGAGTTCTTGGAATATAAGCTCCGTCAATGTAAGTTGCAGCTTGAGATTCGGATGTGACAGAAATACCACTTCCACCAACACCTCTTATTGTTACTGCTGCAGTGCCATAGGCTCCATTTTTAACCACTTGCAGATTAGGTGAAATTCGATCTAAATCTTCATACGTGTATATGCCAATTTGCTCAATTGTCTCACCTGTGAAAGCAGAAATTGATATAGGTACTGACTGAGAATTTTCTTCTCGTTTCCTTGCTGTAACAATAACTTCTTCAGCTAAATTACTAAATGAATTTGTTTCAATTTGGGCATATCCTGCAAAAGGAAACGCAACAAAAAATATTAAAATTAATCTAAGATTCATTTCTCCCCCCGAGACTGAATAAATAATAATGCAATTTTTACTCTAATCAACTATTAAATATATTTAAAAAGCTTTTTGATATCCAATAATGAGTTTGTTTTTATCTTCCATTTGTAAATTATTTTTATTTTGTTTTATTGGCATCAATAATTCGAGAGCTAATCTATCCGAATGGTCGCTTTGAAACAGACTAAAATTGGTGTTTAAGCCAACCCCTAAATAAGAATTGATTCCGCCATAGTTAAAGGGATTTGCAGTTTGTACAGGTCCGATAATTCGAGAGTCAGTTCCCTCAATACTTTCTTCTTTTGTGATTTTATACCTAATGGACCAAGCTAAATTATCATTTACAAGTTCTTGATACCAAAAAGAAGTTTCATATTTATTTCCAAAAGCCCAATTTTTCTCATCAATATTTAAATCCGTTTTAACTTGAACACCTATTGAACTAGAGTCATAAAATCTTTTATGGGTGTATGCAAGATTTAATTTTGTTGATTTGTCGGAACCCTGCATACCATAGGGCATTATCATATCAATTCGTGTGTTCATCGGGGTTAAGATATTACCGGTTTTATTGTTATCTCCAATTGACTTTGTAATACCCATACTAATAATTGATTTTTGTAAATCGTAGTCAAAAATATCAACTAATCCAAAAAATGAAATATTAGAGAGAGCTTCGGATGAAAGATTAAAAGAGCCTAATAGGTTTCTGTTCATCATTCCTAGAAAAGTGTCAGAACTCATACTTAAATCTTGAAACATCATCATTCCATTTAGAGTCACTTTATCAGTGACAGCAAGCATGCCTCCTAACATAAACATTTTCATATCCATTTCTTTGGGAACAATGCTCAAGTTTGAAGGGGCGTTTGACATACCAGCATTTGGATTAGGTATTTCAATAATCTGATTATCGTTTATGGTATTACTTCCTAATAAATTTCCTCTCATTTTCATTGTGGAAAATCTTAATGAAACCATAATTTCATCTTTTTGATGGGTGTGATCACCCATTACACCGATCGGAGCGTGTGAAATAGGAGTGTCATCAGCAAATATAAAAGAGGAAAAAAAGATAATTAAAGAGATATAGTGCTTCATAAGCTAGTGCATAATACACTATACAAAATAACAATTTTTAAATGATAGATCTTTATTACGCACCGACTCCTAACGGATGGAAAATTTCGATTATGCTAGAAGAATGTGAGATGGATTATAAAGTCATTCCAGTAAATTTAGGCAAAGGCGACCAATTTACTCCAGAATTTTTAAAAATTAGTCCTAACAATAGAATGCCCGTTATTGTGGATCATGAAAACATTATTGATGGCGAACCTATGAGTATTTTTGAGTCGGGAGCTATATTAATGTACTTGGGAGAAAAATCAGGAAAATTTTTTCCGCAAAAATCACCCGAAAAGGAAAAAGTATTGGAGTGGTTATTTTGGCAAGTGGGCGGTTTAGGCCCAATGGCTGGACAAGTAAGTCATTTTGTTAATTACGCACCAAATTTTCCTGGTGATCATTCTTATTCAGAAGAACGATATAAAAATGAGTACGATAGATTATTGGGAGTTATGGATAGGATTCTTAATGAACGAGAATTTTTAGCTGGAGATTATTCCATAGCTGATATGGCATCTTTTCCTTGGGTGACTGCATATAAAAGATACGAGGTTGATTTAGACGTTTTTAAAAATGTTAGACGATGGTTTGACGTAATAAAATCTAGACCCGCAGTTCGAAGAGGAATTGATGTAGGCAAGGCTGAAAGAAATTTTGGCGAGGGCATCTCTAAGGAAAGTTTAAAAACGATGTTTAAACAAGACGCTAAGAGTATCGAAGAAATGGCAAAGAAAAAAGAAAATGAGTAATGTTCACAGCTTATTTCCTATAAGTTGAATTCTGTCATTTCCAAAATACATATCTTCGGTGTCTAAAAAGAAAGTTGGAGAACCAAAACCATTACGATCCATTAATTCCTGCGTGTTATCAACAAGCCTCTTCTTGGTCTCTGGCAGGTCAATGAACTCCATAAAGTCATCAGCTGATGCTGACAAAGAAGTAACTATATCTTTCAGACAATCATTGCTTGAAATATCTTTCCCTTCAGTCCAATAAGCTTTAAAAACTTTTTCTAAATATTCTTCAATATTTTGATTTTTATCTAAAAAATAGAAACTTCCACGCATTGATTTTACGCTGTTGATAGGAAAAATTTTTGGCCAGTTGAATTGAATTTTTCTTTCTGCCGCCCAGTCAGCCATATCTTTTTGGGAGTATTCCATTTTTTCTTTAACTGGATTTTTCCTGCTTTCGTAAACACTTGGGTTGGTTGAATTGAAAATACCTCCAACCAATATCGGCTTCCAAATTATTTCAAATTCTTTATTTTTTCTTAACTCTAAAATTCCCCTAAAAGAAAGATAAGTCCAAGGGCTGCTGCAGTCAAAAAAATACTCAAGTTTTCTGCTCATTTAGAAATCTATTATTCCCTCTTTTTTAAGTTGTTTTATATCCTGTTCACTTTTGCCCAGACTTAGGAGTATTTGTTTTGTATGTTCTCCAAGTTCTGGTCCTTTTTCAGGAATTTTTTTGGGTTCGTTTTTTAAAAATACTGGACTGTTAACGGTCAAAGAATCATCACCAAAAGCTTTATTATCGTATTTTATTAAAACTTCACTATCTAAAAATTGCTGATCTTCTGAAAGATCATTAGATTTATTCATAAAGCCAAAGGTAACTCCTGAATTTTTTAACTTATCTATAACCTCTGAAAGATTATATTGTGCAAATTGTTCTTCTAATATCTTATAAAGATCTCGAAAATTTGAGTTTAAATTCTTAAAACTAGAAAATTTTTCATCTTCATTTAAGTATTCCAAATTCATGGCTTTTAAAAATTTTGGCCATTCCTTTGCGGCATCGATAATGGCTAATAATAAAAATCTCCCATCTTTAGTCTTATATCTTCCGCCGAAAGGATGAAGTGGAGCTTCTATCTGGCGATCAGGAAAATCTGCATTAAATAAACCCGCTTGGATATAACTACCGTTGGACCAAGCTCCATTCGCCATTAATGAAGTATAAACTTCTCCACCTTTTCCTGTTTTTTCTCTTCTATATAAAGCAGTCATGATGCTTGCAAATAGCGCAACTCCGCTGGGTTGATCTCCCATTCCTATTGGAATTGAACCTGGAGAAGAATTATCTGAAGGTCTCACAACATCCATTAACCCACTTCTAGCCCACCAAGCTAAAACGTCAAAAGCTGTACGATGAGAATCTTCGCCGTTTTCACCATATCCTGTAAGCGACCCGTAAACTAACCTATCGTTCATAGGCAAAAGATCTTCTGCTCGAATTTTAAGTTTCTGCCTAGTCTTTTCTGGCATGTTAGTTACAAACACGTCTGAATCCTTAACTAATTCTCTTAAAATTTCTTGACCTTTTTCAGAATTCAAATCTAAAGCTAAACTTTTTTTATTTCGTGATGTTAAATGCCAACAATAATCTCTTTCACTCTGCGGATTAACTCTTCGCGTTCTCATTATTAGATGTCTTAAGCTGTCACCAATTTTTGGCGGCTCAATCTTAATTACTTCAGCTCCAAAGTCAGAAAGTATCGTTGTGGAAGCTGGTCCAGCTATAAAGCTTGCTGCATCAATTACTTTGATACCCTTTAATAATAAATTTTCTGACATTTATAAATCCTAACTAAAACAATCATATTTTTATTTCTATAAATCTGTCAATCTTCTAATTTTTTGCAAATTTATCAGTTGTTTCAATTAGTAATCTTGAAATTTCTTTTTCGAATGCTGAATGTCCGGAGAAGGGCGCTATTTTGAGTTGAGATTCTGGCCACAGCAAGTGAAGCTCATAAGCTGTTGTTGCCGGACAAACTACATCATATCTTCCTTGCACAATCACTGTAGGAATATGTCTTATTGAATCGACGTTTTCTAGAAGTTGATTTTCATGATCTAGGAAGCCGTTATTTATGAAGTAGTGATTTTCAATTTGGGCAAAAGCTAAAGCAAATTTTGCGTCCACTGAATCTTTTACTGCATCGGGATTATGATTGATGAAACTAGTAGATGCTTCCCACTTTGACCAAGCTTTTGCGGCAGATAATTTTTTCTCTTCATCATTTCCATTAAAGATTTTTCGATATGCTTCTATCAGGTCATGCCTATCTTCTTCGGCAATTTCATTTAAAAATCCTTGCCAGGCCTCTGGATATATTTCACTAGCTCCATACTGATAAAACCATTTCAATTCTTTTTCTCTCAACATAAAGATTCCTCTTAAGACAAGTTCCGATACGCATTCAGGATGTTTTTGAGCATAAGCTAGAGCTAGAGTGCTTCCCCAAGAACCACCAAATACCAGCCATTTATCAATTTCTAACTTTTCTCTTATTGATTCTATGTCCTGTACTAAATGCCAAGTGGTGTTATCTTCCAAACACGCATGTGGTTTACTATTGCCACATCCCCTTTGATCAAAAAGGACAATTCTGTACTTTTTTGGATTAAAAAATCTTCTAGAAAATTTACCCGCTCCTCCCCCAGGTCCGCCATGAAGAAAGACAGCGGGCTTCCCTTCAGGGTTTCCACATTGCTCATAATAGATTTCATGAATACCGTCTTTTATGATTCCAGTGTCGAAGGGTTTTATCGCAGGATATAAGATGTTTCTTTTTTTAAAAAAATTCATAAAGTTAAAAGTTTTTTTGGATTCCGCTGATAAATCTTATATCAGAATTAGAATTTTTTTGCGCTTGAAAATAAAAAATTCCTTTTTCCATATTAAATGCCAAAAAACTATTAGAAATTTCAGCATCCATATCAAATTTCAATCCTTCGACAGAGTTTAAATAAAATTTTTGTTGACTTAGGCCCTGTCTCTTACCTCCAGAAAAAATGAATTTAAAGTTGCCTAGATTAAATCTATATTTAAATTTAAGAAACTTTGCTTTATAAGAAAGATTATTTTTAGCGTAATCTAAATTTATAGAACTGCCCATTTCTTTGAAGTTTTTCGTTCTTATCTCATTCGAGAGAAGTCCAGAGCTCAAATGTAAACTAGGATTGTTTATTAAGTTGATATTAAAAAAAACTTCATTAATTAATAAATTAAGTTTAGCTTTCCCATTGCCAAACCATTTAGTCACGCTTTCAGAATGAGTAGACACTTTTGAAGCAATATAACCATAATTTAAAAATTTATGGTTCATATCAATCCCAATATAACTTCCTTGATACAGCCCTTTTAATTGGCCACTATACAAAGCAAAATTTTGTTCACGAACTATATATCCTATAGATGAAGATTCCAGACTTGTATGAAAATGAATTTCATTTTTATTGGATATGTCTTTTAAATAATCTCCTACATAACTTGCATCAATCATAGAATCCAAAAATCCTTCAGATTTTAAAAAAAAATCATTAAAAAGTTCCTGTGCAGGAGGGTCCAAAAGTTGAAAAAAATTTGTAGTACAGGAATTTACATCACAAATATAATGTGAACCAATAAAATCATAGTGATATTTACCGTCTATCTCAACAGGCCATAATAAAATATCTTCATCTGTGTCAACGAAATTATCGTAAAGATTAAAGGAATTCTGATTATTCAAATAAACGCTGGTTCTGGTCGTCGAGTCAATAATGTCTAAATCTCCGTCTTTATCGTAATCCAAAATATGTATTTTCCCTTGACCAACCCACCACTGAGAATAAGGATTACCGTTGGCATATTTCGCATGGTCAGGACTGATGTTTGTAGTTACATCAATAAATGCATTGCCCCCAGCGTTTTGAAAAAATTGGATTACCCTAGATTGATAATAAGGTTCATGGATAGTCGATGCTAGTAAAATGTCATCAAAACCGTCGTTATTAAAATCTAAAACTTCCATATCGTTTGCATTTCCATTGCTTCCAAAAAAGTTTGCAGGAAGTTCGACATGTTGTCTGATGGTCCAATTATTATTTCCGTCGTTGAAATACACCACCCCTGAGCTATTGTTAGAGAACCCAAATCGATGGGATATCTTAGGATTAAACCAACCTAACGCAATATCTCCATAACCGTCGTTGTCAAAATCTCCTATCGTGGCAGTAGTCGGCCACAATTGATCAATATTACTTCCCCAATTGTCATAATCTACTTCGACCCAGTTATTTATCTGTGGAATCAGATAATTTGCAGTAAAATTTCCTGATCCATCGTTGATTAAGATTGTGAAGGGTATTTTCTCGCTACACCCTGAACAGGTATCACCACCAAATTTAAAACCAGATTTTGTATGGTCGCTGATAGGAACGAAAATATCTAAATCACCATCACCATCTAAATCTCCATGCGCAGCATCATGCACAAAAATCTGTCCATGACCAGCTTCAAAAAATAAATCAGGCAAATTTGAAAAACTCCTGTTTATTAATTTTTTTTCAGAATTACTTAAATATAAGATGCTAGTATCATAGTAATCACTAATTCCATCTCCATTGAAATCAGCGACTATTTTTCCATTAGTGTAATCGGCTTCATTGCCGCATGTATGCAGGGTACTTTCATTATTTGAAATCCAACTTTTTCCGCCATTGATACAAGGGAATTCATTATTAGTGAATGTTTCTGGCGAAAGCTTAAAATGGCCTTCGCCATCATTAATAAATGTCATTAAAAGGTCTTTCAACACAAAATTTCTGTTACAACAATTACTTCCAGCATAAATAAGGTCGGTATGTGCATCGCCATTTAAATTTGCTTCAAACCACTGAGCGCTTAGCATGTATGGTCCTTCTTGAGATACTTCGTCAGGATTATGAGAATCTCCTGGATGAATGCCATTAGCCGTCACACTTAAAAAACCATAATCTTCTATTTTGTACTTATCATTTGACGGCCAAAAAGAAGCAGGACTGAAGTTAGACATGGAATATACAATCGTTCTTTCTCCCCATGGAGAGGACATAGTTTCTGTAAAAGATTGAAAAGTTTCTCTGGAATCAACTGGGTCAGCAGCAATGGGTAAATCTAAGTTCGTACCCGAACTGGAACATGAAGATAGCAGTAATACAGATAAAGTTAAAATAGATAGCAGAAACTTAGAACTGCATAAACTTTTCATACATATCAATTCTACAGGAAAGGTACCCAGAGGCGGGATCGAACCACCGACACAAGGATTTTCAGTCCTTTGTTCGTAGTTATGATCTTTTATAACATTGATATAAAGAGGTTACTCATGAAAGAAGCAATTTAATCTATCTTTTAAGAGTTTTTAATATTTCCTCAACCTTATTGTCAAAACCTTTCTCATCATTTAATGCTTCTTTGACACATTCTTTCATATGTTTTTTTAATATTTTCCCTTCAATAGTTGTAAGAGCATTTCTAACTGCTTTTATTTGATTGAGTATATCAATGCAATACTTTTCCTCGTTAATCATATTAGCAATTCCACGAACCTGTCCTTCAATTCTGTTAAGACTAGGAATTTCTTCTTTATGGCATGAATGTTTCATATTAATTTAGGAACTATATAAGTAAATATTGTAGCAAAAATAAATAATATAACTGAAATGTAATAAACGTATCTTGATCTTTTTCTAGTTTGCATGCATGACTTACTTAAATCAGGATCTGTGGGGCAAGGCATATAATAGGTTTTATAATTCACATATCCAGCAAAAATGATCGTCACTGAAGCAAACATTGTTATGGATAGCTTATATTGAGATAAGACAATTAAAAATGGAAAGACTGTTATTAAACTTGCAAAAGAAGCGCCTGCACCAATTGCAATAAATAATGCAGGAAGTGCACAACATATTAAAGTTGATGACGAGGCAAATAAGGATAAAAAATTTGCTGATTTATCTTGCATAATTTTTAAAGACCAATAACCCGCATATCAATTGCATTTTGTCCGTTCATTAGAATTTTTTCTTTGATATCGTCAAAGATTATTTCATGAGCAAGATCGTATGCAATTAAAACTTTTCCTTTGCTTAGATCAACATCTATTTTTTTAACATTAGTGTCTCTTTTAAATGTTTTTTCAATACCTCTAGCACAAAAATCACACACCATACCTTGAACATTCACTATTGCAATTTGGGTATCTCTAAGATCCATAATGAATTTATCAAATCTCTCAGGGTCTACTTCTAATTTCTTACCATCTACAAATTCTTCATGAATATGTCCTTCATGATTATGATGCATGCCGTCATGAGGAGTTTCTCCCCATATCATAGAAGTAAAAGTAAGAATTAATAATATATTTTTCATTTTTTCTCCTAAAATCTATACATGAGATGTACGTCCCATTCAGTTTTTTTGTTATAACCAAATTCCGTAAGGATATTTCCTTTAAAAAATTTTAATACAGGGTAAGTTGACCACTTATTCTCAAGAGAATTTTCTTTTGCCTTTATCATTATCCATGTATGCAAGTCGCCATAATCACCAAGATAAGGCGCTACTCCTATTTGATAGTACCGTTCTAAATAGTCTTGAATTTTTCTTTTAGTTTCCTTTAATCCAAATCCAACGAATAATCTTCTTGTTTCCCAATCACCATGTAAACCATAAAAAAATTCATCAAAACCTTTTGAACTAATACCAGATTGAAAATACAAATTTCTTTGAGAGTTTTCAGTATTCTTTCTATTTAATAAGTATGTATATCTGACATACGAATAATTATCATTAAAATATTCATCTCTTATTACTTCAATCCCAATCGAGTATTTATATGATGGCGAATAATGGTAGTAGATAGAATTTTTTATATTATCTGAAAATGCCATTATGGTTGAACCACCTGTGTAAGATATAGGTCTAGCATCAAGAACGAACGACATGACAGACAAAAGATAAATAATTCTTATACCCATGGGGGGTATTTTAATATTATATTGTTGTTTATTAAAAAGATTTTTTTTGGTGCCCAGAGGCGGGATCGAACCACCGACACAAGGATTTTCAGTCCTTTGCTCTACCAACTGAGCTATCTGGGCTTGAGAAAAGAAATTATATTAGAAGAATCGTCTTTAATGCGCAATCAATTTAGAATATAAGTCATACCAGAGGGGGAAAACTTGGCTGAAAATAAAAAGCTTAAATGGGGGGTAATTGCTAATGGCGGTATTGCCAATGCTTTTGCACATTCAATAAAACATTCAAAAACTTCAAAATTGTTAGCAGTTTTTGGGAGAAATGAAAGAAGGGTTAAATCTTTTGCTGAGAAACATCAGATTAAAGCTTTCGTTGATCTTGATAAATTTTTAAACAGCAACTTAGATGCTGTTTACATAGCCACTCCTCACGATACGCATTTTTTATACTCAATGGCATGTATAAGAAAAAATATTCATGTGTTATGCGAGAAGCCCCTTACATTAAATTCCTCAGAATCAATGATTCTAATTAATGCAGCTATTAAGAAGAGAGTATTTCTAATGGAGGCTTTTATGTATAGATGTCATCCACAAACTTTTAAAATTTTAGAATTAGTAGAAAAATATTTCATAGGCAAGAGGGTGAAAATCAAAAGTTCTTTTGGATTTACTACAGATGTTTCTAAAGAACATAGACTAAGAAACCCAAATTTAGCTGGAGGCGCAATTTTAGATGTTGGCTGCTATCCACTCTCAATGGTGAGATTAATTTCAGGTAAATTAAACAGGATGGATTTTTCTGATCCTATCGGTATTTCTATTGAAGGTGAGTTGGATGAAACAGGAGTAGATGCAAAATCTAATGCAATTTTAGATTTCACTGACGAAATATCTGCAGAAATTAAAACAGCAATTAATGAGGAATACGAAAATAACTTAATAATAGAATCAGATGATCTTTGTCTCGAAGTATCCGATCCATGGCACTGCGGGCAATTCAATGAGGGGGAATCAGTCATTAAATTTACCAATGAAGGAACTGAAGAAAAAATAGAAATAAATGATGAAGTTGGATTATTTACTAGAGAAATTGACGAAGCAGCAAACTGTATTGAACAAGGAAGAATTGAGTCGCCAAAAATGACGCATAGAGATAGTCTTGGCAATATGCTTTGGCTAGAAAAATGGTATACCCAACTTGGTGTTAATTTTCCGAACAACGAAATAAAAAATTCTCAAATTAAAACACATGATTTTGGCTTTAATCCCAATTTCAATGAAAACTTATCAAACATTTTAGATAAATCTACCCCAAGAATTGTATTTGGTTGCGATAACCAATTTTCTGATTTGCATGCATTTTGTATGTTTGAGCATTTTTACCAACAAGGTGGCAGGATCTTCGATACGGCATATATATACAATAACGGACTGTCGGATGGATTCCTTGGAAGATGGATTAATGAGCAAAATCTCAAAGATGAGATAGTTATATTAGGTAAGGGTGCTCACACTCCTCACTGTGAGCCAGGTTATATAAGACCTCAATTAGAAGAATCCTTGGAGCGAATGAATTTAGATCATTTAGACATTTTTTGTTTGCATAGAGATAATCCAGAAATACCAGTTGACGAATTCATCGATGAACTGAATGAGATAAAAGCTTCAGGACTTATCTCTTTAATTGGGGCTTCCAACTGGACTTTTGATCGATTTAAAAAAGCAAACGAATACGCCAGAAATTTTGAAAAAGAGGGTTTTAAGGTGTTGAGTAATAATTTTAGTTTGGCTGAAATGAATGAGCCTGTTTGGCCTGGATGCGTTAACTGTGATGACGAATACCTAGATTACTTGATAGCAAATGAGATTTTTCTTTTCCCTTGGTCAAGTCAAGCTCGAGGTTTTTTTGTAGAACAAGATTTATTTCCTAAATTAACGCACGGAGCTAATCCTACAAGGGAAGAAGAAATAAGAGTATGGCATAGTGAATCTAATTTAAGCCGAAGAGAAAGATGTTTTGAGTTAGCTCAGCAACTAAACTGTACTCCAATTGAACTTGCCTTAGCTTACGTAATTAATAGAAGTGACAATATATTTCCATTAATAGGACCAAGAAATTTATTTGAATCTGAAAGCTGTATGAAAGCTTTAACCATTAATCTTACCGAGAGTCAGATCAGCTATTTATTAAATGGTTAGAAATTTATTTTCTCTCTTAAATGAATATTTTCAGAAGAAGAGCCAATTAAAATTTCATACTCATTTTCTTTTAATCTCCAACTCTTGGAAGTTACGTCCCAATAGGAAAAATTTCTTTTATCTAGCTTAAGCTTCACTGTTTTAGTTTGACCTTTTTTTATTTTGATTTTTTTAAAATTTTGTAAAGTTTTTATTGGTTCTTCATTTTGACAATTAGGGTTGGCTACATAACATTGAATTATCTCTTTTCCATCAAATTTTCCGATATTTGAAACATTGAATCGACAGTAAATATTTTCATTCTTTGGTTCAATTTTTAAACTTTCAAAATTAAAATTTGTATAAGAAAGACCATGTCCAAAAGGAAATAAGGGTTTTATTCCTTTTTTTTCATACCATCGGTAACCTATCAATAACTTTTCTTCATAATCCATTTGAGAATTTTGACCTGGGTATGATGTATAGGCAGGGGTATCATCGATTTTAATAGGAAATGTTGTGGGCAATTTTCCTGAGGGGTTAGTTTTGCCGAAAATAATTTCCATCAAGGCGTTTCCATACTCTTGTCCTCCGAACCACGACTGAAGGATTGCTTTGGGTTTTTTTACCCAAGACATACTTACCGGTGAACCAGTATTTAAAACCACAACGCAATTTTTATTTATTGAAGTGATCTCAGTTATTAATTCATCTTGATTACATGGCAATTCTAAGGCTTTTCTGTCATTTCCTTCAGTTTCCCAGTCTGAATTTGTACCTGCAATTAATATTACAAAATCTGACTTTTTAGCTATTCTTTTTGCTTCATCTAGTAAATTTTCTTTATCAGGAGGCAGGCAACCAAATTGAATTGCAGGAAACCTTCCTTCAAAAGAATAAATGACTTCTATTTGATATTTATTATCTTTTTCTAGTTCTAAAGCAGCCTTTTTTGGAGCGCTGCCAAAAGAAAAAAATGCTTCTCCTGGAAGAATATCAGATGCGTTATCTATTATTTCTTTTCCATTAATTTTCATAGAACAAGGTCCGATACCAAATACCTCAAACTCATGTAATCCTTTTATGTCAGGAGTATATTCGCAAGAAAATCTAACTTTAATATTGGGTCTTTCTTCTCTATTAATAATATCTTTAGCAAAACCGTCGAAAACCCAAAATTTGTTTCCTTTAAGTTTTTCAACTTTAATAAGTTTAGACTCAACTATTTCTTCATCAAAATACTCAACTTTAAAACCCGAAGGATCTGAGAATAAAGATTCATTAAGTTTAGGAAGGTATTTGTGAGTATGTGCGCCTTTTGCATAAAAAATATTTTTATCTGAAACGTATGCTTTTAAAGCGTCTAATGGATGAATTTGATAATGAGGCTTAAGGCTGGCGCTACCTCCTCCAATTATTTGGCTAAACTTTGCATTTGGTCCAATGATAGCGATTTTTTTGTTTTCATGATTTTCAAGTGGAAGAAAATTTTCATTCTTTAATAAAACCATTCCTTCACTTGCACATTTTTTTAACAATTTTCTGTGAGATTTTCTGTTATTTTCTTTTTCAGGTTTGTTTTCAGGAGACATACTTCTGCCAGTAAATTCCATTATCGATAAAATTCTTTTTACCTTGTCATTTATCAAATTCAATGGGACTTCTTTTGTTTCTATAGCGTTTTTAAGGTTTACTCCCCAAGTATTTCCTGGCCCGGGCATTTCCATATCTAAGCCTCCATTAGCATTATCTACAGTTTCTAATGCCGCTCCCCAATCGCTGACAACATATCCGTTAAAACCCCATTCCGTTTTTAAAATATCCATTAATAATTCTTTATTAGAGCTACAATAAATATTGTTCAGCTTGTTATAAGCAGACATTACAGATTTTGCTTGAGCTTTTTTAACCCCCATTTCAAAGGGTAATAAATAAATTTCTCTTAAAGTTCTCTCATCAACATTAGAACTTACTGTATGCCTTTCAAATTCAGTGTCGTTAGCAACAAAATGTTTTAAGCAGGCAGAAACTTGTTTAGATTGAACGCCTTTTACATATGACACAGCAATCTTTCCCGTCAGTACTGGATCTTCTGAAAAGTTTTCAAAATGCCTTCCGCCTAAAGGATGCCTATGAAGATTGATTGTTGGACCTAACAAAACGTCTACGTCTTTATCTTGTGCTTCTTCGCCTAAAGCAATTCCAACTTTTTTTATTAATTTTTTATTCCAAGTCGATCCAATTGAAATAGGGCACGGAAAACAAGCAGAACTTTTATTCGAGGTAGAATCTCCACGAACACCATTAGGCCCATCTGACATTTTGATGCTTGGAATGTTGAGTCTAGGAATTTTGTTTGAATACCAAGAATTGAACCCAGTTAATAAAGAAATCTTTTCATCTAAAGTGAGTTCATTAATTAATTTTTCAATATCAAACATCTAGCGTTTTACAGTTTTATAGTTCTTTAAAACCTTCTGCTGTATCGTGATTGTCATTATTTAAGAATAATTCTAGCTGAGTATTTAGATAATTCCTGTCATCTTTTTTTGAAAGATCTAATTGTTTTTCATTTATTAAAGTGGTTTGAAGAGCAGTCCATTCATCCCAAGCTTTCTTTGAGACCGAATTGAAGAGCTCCTCACCTTTCTGGCCTGGGTAAGGTGGACGAATCATTTTTGGCAGTTCTTCCTTAAATTTTCTGCAAAATACTGTATCACTCATATTTTATTTAATATTTCCTTCACTGGTTTTGGGACTCCCATATTAACCGAATCAGAAATATTTACCCAATGAAAAGAGGTTCTATCGATTGGTAATCTATCTTTATTTTTGATTGTGTAAATCTTTACTGAAATTGATAGATCTTTGTGAGAAAGCTGGTGTTTGAAGCTAGGAAAATTACTCTTAATGGGATTTAACTTCGATATATTTTTTGAAGTGAAATGATCTTTATTTGGAAGTAGCCACAAGTTTTGCCAGATTCCAGATTCTTTATTTCTCATTAGTAAGACTTTATTCTCAGTTTTAAGTAGGACCCAATCAATTTTTTTTTCTTTTCTCTTTTTTCTTACGCTTTTTAGAGGAATCAAATTTTGTATGTTTTTATCATAAGCTTTGCAATCAATTACTATTGGACATTTTTCGCAATCTGGATTTTGAGGTTTACAGATAGTTGCCCCGAGATCCATCAAACCCTGTGAATATTTTTTAAAATTTGCATTGGGAAGTAAAATTTGAGCGAACTCTTTTAAAGATTTTTCTGTCTTATACTCATTCATGGGCGATTTATTAGCTGACATTCTTAATAGGACTCTTTTTACATTTCCATCAAGAATGACTCCTGGTTTTTTGAAACCAAGTGACAAAATGGCACCAGCAGTTGAAAAGCCAATACCAGGTAGAGCTACTAAGTCTTCAAAATTATTTGGAAGCTTGCTGTCAAAATCTTTTCTTAAAATAATCGCAGTTTTATGAATATTACTCGCTCTAGTGTAATAACCAAGCCCAGACCAAATCGACAGAATTTCGTCCAAACTTGCAACAGCCAAATCATCTATTTTAGGAAAACAAGAAATAAATTTATTGAAATATGGAATCACGGTAGATACTTGAGTTTGCTGAAGCATAACTTCGGATATCCAAACTTTGTAAGGATCTTCCTCTTGCCAAGGAAGGTTTTTTCTTCCATTAGCATCATACCAAGATATAATTTTTTGAGAAAAATTATTCATAAATTTAATTTTAAATCCTATGCTCCGTTATAATAGCCTTTTATGAGAAAAATTGATTTAGAAAGAAATACGAAGGAAACGCAAATTACTTTGTCTTTGAACTTGGACGGTAGCGGTAAAAGTGACCACAAGATTGAACTTCCTTTTTTTTCTCATATGCTTGAGCAAGTTTCAAAACATGGTGATTTTGACATTAATTTATCAGCAACTGGAGACTTAGAGGTTGACGCCCATCATACTGTTGAGGACGTGGGAATTTGTATGGGTGATGCATTTAATAAAGCTTTAGGTGAAAAAAAAGGCATCAAAAGATTTGGGTCTGCTTATGCTCCTTTAGATGAAGCTTTGTCTAGAGTAGTAGTGGATTTTTCTGGTAGACCAGGGCTGAGCTGGAATGTTGAATTTACAAAAGACACTATTAATGATTTCGATCTTCAGTTACTTCGAGAGTTTTTTCAAGGCTTCACTAATAAAGCCCTTGCAACTATTCACATTGATAACTTAAAAGGGATCAATGCTCATCATCAAGCAGAAACTATTTTCAAAGCATTTGCTTTGGCGCTCAAACAGGCGTGCGCATTCGATGAGGCAAAGTCTGATCAGATACCTTCCACTAAAGGTTCATTGTAAGAGGTTTTATTATGCAAATAGGTGTCGTAGATTATGGTGCGAGTAATATCTTTTCAGTTTTGAGGGCAGTAAGCCACTTAGGAGCTAAAGCCAAAGTAATATCAAAACAAGAAGATTTAAAATCGATAGATAAAATTATTCTCCCTGGGCAGGGTTCTATGGGCGCCTGTATTGAAAATTTGAAAAAGAAAAACCTCTTTGAAATTTTAAAGCTCTCTCTTTCAGAGAAGCCTTACTTAGGAATCTGCTTAGGACTACAAGTTTTATTTTCATTGAGCGAAGAATCAATCGATAGTGAAGGAATGAATATATTTTCAGGGAAAGTGGAGCGTTTCACAGAAAATGAAAATCTTAAAATTCCTCATATGGGTTGGAATCAAGTTATTTTTAAAAAAAAACACTTTGTTAATAAAAATATTCCGAATTCAAGTAATTTTTATTTTGTACATTCTTATGCTTCAAAAGAATTAAAAAAAGATAACATATTGGCTGAAACTACTCATGGGGAATTATTTAACTCTGCAGTCATCCAAGACAATATCATCGGTGTTCAATTCCATCCTGAAAAAAGTGGCGCGCAAGGATTGAAATTTTTAGAAAATTTTATCAATTGGAAAATATGATACCTATTCCTGCAATTGATATTCAAAACGGAAAATGCGTAAGATTGCAAAAAGGTGATCTGGATTCTACGCAGGTCTATTTTGAGGATCCTTCAGATGCCGCCGCCCATTGGATAGAGATGGGAGCAAAAAGAATTCATTTAGTAGATCTTGATGGAGCACATAAAGGCACGACGGTTAATTTATCGGCTATTGAAAAAATTAGACATAAATTTCCGGAATCTATCTTACAACTAGGAGGCGGAATTAGAAACTCGAGTGCTTTGAAAATTTATGACGACCTAGGTATTAATTATTTTATTTTAGGAAGCGCAGCGTTAGATAATAAAAAATTTTTTTTTGAGGCATGCGATACTTATATAGAGAAGATAATCCTGGGGTTAGATGCTAAAAAAGGTTATGTTTCTACCGAAGCTTGGACTAAAACTTCTGAAGTCTTAGCAACGGATTTAATAATGGAATTCGAGGACTTACCTATTTATCAAATTATCTATACTGATATTGATAAAGATGGAATGATGAATGGACCTAATTTTGAAGAAACCAAAAAACTTGCAGATGTTTCAAAATTCCCAATCATTGCTTCTGGAGGAATTTCTAAAATAGAAGATTTAGAAAAACTTTCTCTCTATGAAAATATTCATGGCGCAATTTGTGGGAAAGCTTTATATGAAAATTCATTAAATTTAAAAGAGATACTAAAAAGATTCGATAAATAATGGCTCTTACAGCAAGAATTATTCCGTGTTTAGACGTCAGAGGTGGAAGGGTGGTTAAGGGTATTAATTTTAAAAACATTATTGATGCTGGAGACCCGGCAGAAGTTGCAAAAAGGTATGACGCTGAAGGAGCAGATGAGATTTGTATGTTGGATATTGATGCTTCTTATCAAGAAAGATCGACAACTCTTACAACAGTTGAAGCAATTGCTAATCAGGTTTTTATTCCTTTCACGGTGGGAGGGGGTATAAAGAAGCTTCAAGATATCGAGGTTTTATTAAAATCCGGGGCTGATAAGGTATCCATTAATACCTCCGCAATTCTAGAGCCTAATCTTATTCAAGAAGCATCAAAAGAATTTGGTTCTCAATGTATTGTCGTGGCAATCGATGCAAAAAAGGATGGAGATGCATGGTCTGTATATACTCACGGCGGGAAAAATAAAACAGAATTGAATGCAATAGAATGGGCAAAAAAAGTTGAAGGTTTAGGCGCTGGTGAAATTTTAATGACCTCTATGGATAAAGATGGAACTAAGACTGGATACGATAATGACTTAAATAAAAAACTTACTTCACACTTGAGAATTCCATTAATTGCATCTGGCGGGGCAGGTCAGTTAAGTCATTTGGTCGACGCAATTAAAATAGGAAATGCAGACGCTGTGTTAGCAGCTAGCATTTTTCATTACGAAGAAATTTCTATAGCTAGAGTGAAAGAAGAGCTAATGAAAAATAATATTTCAGTCAGATCAAATATCTAATTTTTTAAATTTATTATCAGAGAAAGAATAAATAATTGGTTCTCCAGTTGCAATTTCCAACTTAACAATGTCAGTTGCGGTAATGTCTTCAATGTTTTTTATTAAAGCTCTCAATGAATTACCATGAGCCGTAATCAAAATATTTTTCTTCATTTCTAGCTCAGGTTTTATAGTTTTTTTAAAATACGGAATCACTCTGTCTGAAGTATCTTTTAAGCTTTCTCCACCAGGAGGGGGCGTATCATAAGAACGTCGCCACAAATGAACTTGTTTTTCTCCCCATTTTTTTCTGGCTTCATCTTTATTTAAACCTGATAAATCACCATAGTCTCTTTCATTAAGAGCAATGTTTTTAATAGTCTTAATTTGTTGATCGATTTCTCTTTGAATAATTTCTCCGGTAATTTGTGCTCTCAATAATTCTGAGGTGAAATGTAAATCAAAATCTAAATTAATTGATTTTATTTTTGAACCAGCTTTTCGCGCCTCTTCTATTCCTTGTTCTGTTAAGTTAGGATTTTTCCATCCCGTGAAAAGGTTTTTTTCGTTCCATTCGCTCTGGCCATGTCTTACCAAAACTAGAAAATTATTTTTACCTTCTTCCATAGTTAATATATTCAAATACGTTATGATACTCTTCTGATGCCTTATTTCTTTGAATTTTTATTAACAAATTGGTTTTTGGTATTACCATTAATAATAGCCATCACTTTATTTTTTTATACTGAAAATTCAAGAAAAGCAACCAAACTAGATTCGCAAGAAGTAATTTTTCAATTGAATAATAAGAACGCTTTGTTGATTGACTTAAGAAATGAAAAAGAATTTTCAAGAGGAAAAATAAGTCAAGCAATCTATACCGGTCCGAATATAGAAAATTGTAAGAAGGAAATAAATAAAATATCAGACAGACCAGTGATACTTTTTTGTCAAAATGGACTTAAGTCTGATGAATTTTCTAAGGAATTAAAAAAATCTGAAATAGACGTTTATATTCTTAAAGGCGGTATAAACAGTTGGATAGCTGATGGGCTCCCTTTATTAGATTGAAACTTATTGATATGACGCATCCATTATCTGCACTTTCAGCTGAAGAAATAGAAAAAGCTGTAAATATTTTTAATAAAGATGACAGAACAGATAATATTTCAAGATTTAGCTATGTAAATTTATTGGAACCTTCTAAAGAGTTCATAATAAATTACAAACCTGGAGATCCATTCGATAGAGAACTCGTGATCGTTGGAGTTGATTCTGGCTCCATAGGTTTTGAGGCAAAGATAAACTTGACTCAGCAAAAAGTTGAAAAATATGAGCAACTTACTCCATCCGCACAACCAACTTATAACGAAAATGAAATCTTTTCAGCAATTATGTTGGTATTAGAAAATAAAGATTACATCGAAGCTTTAAAGAAAAGAGACATAAAAAACTTAGATTTAATACAGATTGATCCTTGGCCAGGTGGGGGAATGGTAAATAAACACATTAAGCCAGGTCATCGCGCTCTAAAAGCTATTTCATTTATTAAAGAAAGTCCTGAAGACAATGCCTACGCGAGACCAATAACTGGGTTAATAGCGCATGTTGATCTAACAGAGATGAAAGTGGTTGAAATTGAGGATCATGGTGTAACAAAAATTCCAGATGCAGGCGCAAGATATGACGAAGGTTCACAAGAATTTCTGAGAACAAAACCCAAAGAAATAAATATAACTCAACCTAATGGAACAGGTTTTGAAGTTGAAGATAATTTTATCTCTTGGGAGGGTTGGAATCTTAGAGTTTCAATTGATCCAATTTCTGGCCTGGTTCTTCATAACGTTACTTGTCAAAACAGACCTATTTTATACAGGGCTGCGATGTCAGAAATGGTAGTTCCGTATGGATCGTCAGACCCTATGCACTCATGGAAAGCCGTTCATGACGGAACAGAATATGCTTTTGGATCTTTGGCCAATTCACTTAAATTAGGTTGTGACTGCCTTGGAGAAATTTTTTATATAGATTCTAATCAACTTAACTCTGATGGCACAGTTAAAATTATCGAAAACGCTATATGTTTGCATGAGGAAGATTTTGGCATTCAATGGAAACATTCTAATACTTTTGGAGAGGGTTTTAGTGAGGCTAGAAGATCAAGACGTTTAGTAATAAGTTCTTTTTCAACTGTTGGTAATTATGATTATGGAGTTTTTTGGTATTTATATTTAGATGGAACTGTTCAACTCGAAATGAAACTTACTGGAATAGTAGGAGTCAGTGCATTTAATGACAAAGTTCACAACGATGCTCAAGATATGAGGCTTACAGAAGAAATAGTTTCTCCAATTCACCAACATTTATTCAATGTCAGATTAGATTGGTTTTTAGATGGCGGAGAAAATCAACTTTTTGAGACCAATGTTAAACCGGTTTCAAATGATTTTGAAAACTCATCAGAGTTACAATTTAAAGCATTTTCAAAACATTTAAAAAATGAAAATGAGGCAAAGAGAAACATAGATCCAAGTACGAGTAGAACTTGGAAAATTGTTAATGGAAAAGTTAAGAATAAAATAGGAAACTCTACTGCTTATAAAATTTTACTAGGCAACAGCCCTACTTTGATGTCAGGACCTAAGTCTATTGTTGGTAAAAGAGCTTCTTTTGCTAAACATAATCTTTGGGCAACGCCATATGAAGCCAAAGAGATGTATGCTGCAGGAACACATACTGTGATGCATGAAGGTGAAGGAGGGCTATCAGAGCTCACTTTGAAAAACAGAGATATAAGTGAGTGTGATTTAGTAACCTGGATAACTTTTGGAGTAACTCATATTCCTAGGCCTGAAGATTGGCCAGTTATGCCAGTAGAATATTGTGGATTTCACCTGATTCCTACAGGATTTTTTGACAAAAATCCTACAATCAACCTCCCTTCTGATTGCAATTCTAATAGTAAATCAAATAAAGATTAAAATAATTTTTTATTTATTGAGTTAAAAATCGAGTTCTTGCATTTTTCTGGCAAGAGTATTTCGTCCCCAGCCCAATAATTTTGCAGCCTCACTTTTTTTTCCTTTTGAAGCTTTTAAAGCAACTTTAATTAGAGTTTTTTCAAAAATTGGTACGGTAGAGTTCAGAATATGATCTTCTCCATTTAATAACTCTTTCGAAGCCCAAGTTTCAAGCATATCGTTCCATGTCAAATCTGGTCCTTTTTTTTGTATTATCAAATCGTTAGGGAGATCAGACATGACAATTTCTTGAGCAGAAGAAAGAACTGTCAAAGAATGACATAAGTTTTGTAGCTGAAGAACATTTCCAGGCCAAATTAAATGTCTAAACAATTCTTCAACTTCGCTAGAAAGAATTTTTGGCTCTGACTTTAATTCGTCACTATATTTATTTAAAAAGTAATTGGCTAGCAGAGGAATATCTTCTTTTCTTTCTCTAAGAGGGGGAAGGGCAATACGAATGACATTTAACCGGTGAAATAAATCTTCTCTAAAAGCACCAGATTTAACTTTATCGTTGAGATTTTGATTGGTCGCAGCAATTATTCTTACATCTACTTTTACAGGATCTGTTCCGCCTATTCTATAAAACTCACCTGAGGATAAAACCCTTAAAATTCTTGTCTGCGTTTCAAAGGGCATATCGCCTATTTCGTCTAAGAATAAGGTTCCCTCATGAGCTTGTTCGAATCTACCTAATTTTTTTTGAGAAGCTCCTGTAAAAGCTCCCTTTTCATATCCAAACAATTCTGATTCTAATAATTCGATTGGAATATCGGCCATATTTAAAGAAATTAATTTCTTTTTTTGTCTATCAGAGTGTTCGTATATAGCCCTTGCGACTAACTCCTTTCCCGTTCCAGATTCTCCGTACAAAAGCACAGTGCTATTAGAATGTGACAGTTTACCAATAGAGTTAAACAAATCTTGCATCACATTAGATTTACCAATAAGTTTTCCACTTTTTAAATCGATCTCTTCTTTAGAGGATGATATTTTTTGATTCTTTTTTTTCTCGCTTAGAGCTTTGGTTATTTTGTCTATTGCTCCATTCAAATCAAAAGGTTTTGCAATATAGTCCCAGGCCCCATTTTCAAAAGCTTCAACAGTCGTATCAAGATCTGAATGAGCTGTCATCATAATAACTGGAATATTTGGGTATTCATTTTTAAAAGTATCTAAAAGATCCATTCCGTCTCTTCCAGGCATTTTTAAGTCAGTTAAAAGAACGTGAGGTTTTTCAATTTCTAAATGATTTACTACCTCGTTGCCGTCTTCAAATACGTTCACATGAAAGCCTGCATCTATCAAGCCTTTTTCTAAAATGAATCTTATAGACTCATCGTCGTCAGCTATCCATACTTTCTTTGGTCTAGGCATTTAATTCCTCCTTTAAAAATTCTGAATTTTCTTCAATTGGGAGAATTACTGAAAAGGTTGTTCCTTTAGAATCACTGATGCAATCAATTTCGCCTTTGTGCTGATTAATTATACCTCTTGCTATAGCAAGTCCTAAACCAGAAGTAATTTCTTTAGTAGAAACTAGAGGAAAAAATATTGAATCTATTAGATCATCCGGTATACCTGGGCCATTATCTGAAATTTCAATTAAACAAGCTGATTTATGAAAACTTTTATTGATAAAGGTTTCATAGATTATCCTAGTTCTTAAAATTAATTTATTTCCTTTCTTACTAGAATCTATCGCTTCAACTGAATTTCGTGCGAGATTATAAAAAACTTGTCCTAAAAGATTATCGTCAACATTAAGTAGAGGAATACTTGGGTCATAATCTCTTTCAACAGAAACTGCCGTAAGATTTAAAGAATCAACAAAGTTGGGAATTTTTTCTAAAATAACGTGAACATTCAAAGGCTTTTGATTTAATTGAAAATTCTTTTTAGAGACTTGATCTATAATTTTTGTGATTCGATCAGTTTCTTTAAGAATTATATTTAAAAATTCTCTATTTTCAGGATCTTCAACTTTATTCATCAATAATTGTGCTGAGCCTTTAATTCCACTTAAAGGATTTTTTATCTCATGAGCCAAAACTTTTGAAAAAGCATTTGTTATTACATCACCCTTAAAGCGACGCTCTCGTTTAGAATCCATCGATGATTTATCGTTATCAAAAAATTCAAAAACAATATATTCATCTTGGTTCTTATCTTCGAAATAAGTTGCTACAAAAGAAGTCTTCTTTTTTAAATTATTTTTTAAAAATAATGTTGTGATATGTCTTTTTAAATGTTTCTTATTTTCAAACAATTCTTGAAGCTCAAGATCATTTTTAGGCTTTTCGTGAAAAACCTCAGAAACTAATTTTCCTTCTACATCTTCTAAAGAAATATTTAAAAAATCTTCAGCAGCTTTATTCAAGTAAGTTACTTTGAGATCTTTACTGACAATAAGTAATTTTGAAGAAACAGAATCTAAGGCAAATTTTGAGAAGGATTGTAAATTATCTTTTTTCACAATCATTAATTAAAGCTTTTAGTTTTAAAAAAAAGAAATTAGTTTTAGACGAGATTGTATTTGAGAATATTTTTCTCATTATCTTTTGTCCTAATTTGAAACTCTTCATGATAAAGAAGAGTTTCAAATTTAACTACAGTTTTATTTTGTTAAAGTTCCAACAATGTGAGCAAGAATTTTGTACGGATCTGCATTTGAAGCAGGTCTTCTGTCTTCTAAATATCCGTTCCAATCGTGTTCAACAGTGTAAACAGGTATCCTTATACTAGCTCCTCTATCACTTACACCATATGAAAATTCAGTAATTTTCTGGGTTTCGTGCAGGCCAGTAAGTCTCTTATCATTATCTGAACCATAAGAAGCTATTCCATCTTCGTGGACTTTACCCAATTTCTCGCACATTGACTCGAATAATTCTTTAGAGCCTTTACTTCTCATTTCTTCATTTGAAAAGTTTGTGTGCATACCAGATCCATTCCAATCCCCTGTCTTAGGTTTTGGATGAATGTTCACTCCCACGCCGAATTCTTCAGCTATTTTGAAAAGCATGTATCTGCTAACCCAAAGGTCATCAGCTGCTTTAATTCCTTTACCAAAGCATTGATATTCCCATTGGCCCAAAGCAACTTCTGCATTAGTACCAGTAAGTGTAATCCCTAATTCAAGGCATGCTTCTAAGTGAGCATCAGATATTTCTCTTCCAACAACATTACTCGCGCCAACTCCACAATAATATTCACCTTGTTCTCTTGGTGTGCCATCTTCCCAGCCAAGAGGTTCACCTGTTTTAGGGTCAGTGAAGAAAAATTCTTGCTCAAAACCAAACCACCATTCATCTGTTACAACTTCAGCCGCTGCAGCTCTAAAGTTGGAAGGGTGAGTTGTATGATCAGCAGCATGAACCTGAGTCATGACTAAATCATGTCCATGAGGGTTTGAGTATGTTTGCACCGGGAGTAATAAACAATCTGAGCTTCCACCCTCTGCTTGTTGAGTTGATGAACCGTCAAAAGACCAATCTGGCGGGGTATCATCATCGGTAGCTTTAACTTTACTCCTCATATTTGCTTCTGGTGTGTAACCATCTAACCAGATGTATTCGTAAGTTTTGAAATCTGACATATTGTCTCCTAAATTTATTTATCGAATTTATAATAATATCAAAGAAAATGGTTAATTCTAGTGCATTTTTTGTATTATTTTGATACTTAAAATGCACTGATTTTGATCAATTCATCATAAAATCCATTATCAATAGTAAATATCTTTCAAAACTATCAAATTGATGGTTTCCTCCATTCTCAATTAAAGCAAACGAATTTTTAAAATATTCTAACGTCAAATTATGATCTAATACTTCATCTCCTAATTGAACAAGACATAAATGATTAAGAGGATTAGTTAATTTACTTATGGAGCAAGCAAATAATTCATTGTAATCGGATTGGGAGAAAAAGTTTTTTTCTTTGGTATGAAAATTAATATGTTCACCAATTATGCTCTCCATTTTTTTTAGGTGATTAGGTACAACAGGATTAATTACAACACTTTTAATCTTGTATTTTTCACTTATAAAAGAAGCGTAAAGGCCTCCCAATGAACTACCGATTATTGAAATTTGAGATTTTTCCTTTTCTACTATGTTACTGAGTAATTCAATTGTGTCTTTTGGCGAGTTAGGAAGGTTTGGAATTAATACCTTTGCTTTATTATTTTTAGATAAAAACTGCGAAAAAATTTTAGCTTTAGTTGATTCCGGTGAACTATTAAAGCCATGAAGGTATAAAAGTTTCAATAGATCTTCCTTCTTTTAAGCATAAATTTAAAAATTCTTTTGTAAAAGAATTCCACTGTAATCTTTCATCTTTTGAAAAACCAAATTTTAAATTAGTAGGAAAAATTTCCAATAAACTGATATGAAAATTTTGAAACCTTGTAACTTCAGCCAATTTAGCTTCGTGATAAATTCTTAAATTTAATTTTATATCTTTTTTAGATAAAGGGGATTCCATAACTATTTCTAGGTTAGAAGTATATTTTGAAATTTTTTTTAGATTAAAATTTATTTTAGATAATTTTCTTTCCTTCTCACTTGACATTGGAAGGTGGAAATGAAAATTATTATTAATTTTTAAATTCGAAAACAACTTGGAAAGAAGTAAAAAATTAGAAGCTTGTATAACTTGAAGCTCCTGTAATTTTTTGTGTTCTTTTTTGTACATATATAAATTGTATTTAAGTTTTCAAAAAAAATTTTTTTATAAAATTATTGATTCTTAAAATATATCAATAATGCTGTTCTAGTTTACTTTCTTAATACTTTTTTTTTCAAATTAGTCATAAGATGCCCATAACACGTTAGCAACTGTTGATCTATATGGTTTCCATATCTTACTAATTTTTTTCATTTTTTCTTCTGAAGGTCTTTTTTTTAAATTTTTAATTCTCTGAACAGCTACTTGTAAGCCTAAATCTTTTACCGGCCAAATATCAGGTCTATCTAAAGAAGCTAGCATGTAGCATTCTGCCGTCCACTCACCTATCCCCTTGATTTTTATAAGATTTTTTTTTAGTTCTTCGTCATCCATTTTATGCAATTCTCTAAAATTAAGTTGTTTATTTTTAATCGATTCTGCAAGGATTCTACAATATAAAATTTTTTGTCTGCTCAAACCAGTTTCCTTAAGGATTTGATCTGATAACTTTAAGAATTCTTCTGGTTTGAAACTTTTAAGATTTTTTCTAATTCTTAAAAAAATAGCTCTGGCGGATGCTACTGATAATTGTTGTTCGGTTATTAGTCTTACCAGTCCTTCATATCCTTTTGGACGTTTAAATTTTTTAAAGTTGCAGTTATCAAGAAATAAATTTTCTAAATCCTTATCCTTTTCAATAAGAAAAAAAATTTCTTTCTTTAAAGGGTGTTTTTCAAGAACTTTTAAACGGGAGTAATTTTTTTGCATCTTCTAGATATAGATTTATATGTCGTTCTTCTTTAATAACAAAATCGTCTATGGCTTCTCTAAATCTGTCATCAGCTATCCAGTGAGCTGAATATGTCTCGGTTGGTGAAAACCCTCGTTTGATTTTATGCTCTCCTTGAACGCCTGGATCAAATCTTTTTAATTTATTTTTTATACAATATTCAATTCCTTGATAGTAACAACATTCAAAATGTAGACAATCAAATTCTTCTATACAACCCCAATATCTTCCATATAAATTTTTATCATCTTTAAAGAAAAGTGATCCGCCAACCATTTCGTTATTAGATTTTTTTTTAGCCAAAACTATGACTAAATTTTTAAAAAGGTTCGAAGGGAAATTCAAGAAAAATTGTTTCGTCAAGTATCCTGAAAATCCACTTCTTTTGATATTGGTTGATAAATAAAACTTATAGAACTTATCAAGCAGATCATAATTAATTTCTTCCTCAGAAAATGTTTCTATTATTAAATCTTGTTTTTTTATTTTTGATCTTTCTTTTTTTACATTCTTTCTATGCCTAGCTCTAAAAGAGTCTAAGTAATCTTCAAAACTTTTAAAATTTTGATTGAACCATACAAATTGAGCATTTTTTCTAATACTAAGATTTGAGTTTTCATAGAAATTTATTTCTCTCTCTTCAGGAAATAAAATATGCCATGAAGAAATATTGTTTTTTTTTGCAATACTTTTAACTCCTTCTTTCATAAGAGAAAATAATTCTTTTTGATTTTCACCATCCTTTAACAAAAGTCTTGGACCGGATGCTGGGGTATGAGGAATTGAGCTAACTAATTTAGGATAATAGTCTAGTCCATGTTGGTAAAATGCATTTGCCCAAGAATGATCAAAAACAAATTCTCCTTGAGAATGACTTTTCAAATATAGTGGCATTGCTGCAATAAGCTCGTCATCTCTAGAAATGCTTATGTGAAGTGGTATCCAACCAGTTTCAGCTCCAACACAGCTTGTATTTTCAAGTAATTTGAGAAAATCATGTTTTAGAAAGGGATAATCTACAACGTTTACTAATGAATCCCATTCTTTTTTAGAAATTTCTTCTATAGAGCTATTGAAGCTTATTTTCATGTTAAAAAAAGTGTTAAAAAAGAAATAAACATTAAAAATCCTAAAGCGTTATTTTTTTCAAAGAAACTAAAACTAGAACTAGGATCTTTAAAATTAGTTTTAAAAAAAATATATAAGAAGAAAATTATAGTAACAAAAAATAATATAAAAAATAAAACATCAGAATTTTTTAAAAATCCTATATAACCAAAAAGTAATATCCCTAATAAACCAAATAAAAATATAGAAGCCCTTTCGTATCCTTCAAAGAAAATTGCTGAACTACCAATCCCCAACAATTTATCATCATCTCTATCTGATAAAGCATACGATGTATCGTAAGACATAATCCATAAGAAATTTGCTAGCATCAATACCAAACACTCAAATGTAATTGTGTTTATAGTTGCGGCAAAAGCAATTGGTATTCCACCAGAGAAAGTGAATCCTAAAATTATCTGCGGTAGTTTAAAAAATCTTTTTGAAAAAGGGTAAATAATAATTAGAAAAAGAATCGCGAAAGAGACGTAAAACGACAACTGGTTAAGTTGAAAAAGAAGAACTAAGGCTAAAACTATAAGAGAAAAAAATAAAACTATGGCTTCGGTCGAAGACACTTGTCCTGAGGCAATAGGCCTAAATTTGGTTCTACTTACTTTTTTATCTATATCTTTATCAATCAAATCATTTATCACACATCCAGCTGATCTCATGATTAGTGCGCCTAAACTAAATAAGATAAACAGTTTTAAACTTGGGTTATTGTTAGAAGCTACAATCAGTGCAATTAGGGTGGGCCATAGGAGTAGCAAAGTGCCTACTGGCTTATGCAATCTCATTAGGTAAAAATAGTTTTTCAATCTTTCGGTCACACTGATATATTATTCAAAAATTAATAACCTTACAGAAATTTATTATGGAAGATTTTAGAAAGTGGGAATGTATAGTTTGTGGTTGGATTTATGATGAAGCAGAAGGTCTGCCAGAAGAAGGTATTCCACCTGGAACAAAATGGGAAGACGTTCCTCATGATTGGGTATGTCCAGACTGTGGCGTGGGAAAGGAGGATTTTGACATGATTCCATTAGAAGGCTCTGGTAAGAGTTATTAATGTCCTATACAACTAAAATCCTTTTCTCTATGTTTGCAGGAATCCTATTGGGTTCCTTGGTAAATCTATTTTTTTTGGAAAATGAACTAGTATCATTTTTTATTCAATTTTTTAGTATCTTAGGAGCAATTTTTATCGCCTCATTGAAACTAATGGTTGTCCCATTAGTATTTTTTTCTTTAGTAACCGGAGTTGCTCAAATTACGAATTCATCTAAATTAGGATCTATAAGCCTCAAAGCAATTCTTTTATACTTAGTTACGACTTCGATTGCTATTTCTTTAGCCCTTTTTTTCTCAAATTTTTTTAATATTGGAAGTGGCGTAGGTCTAATCACAAATGTGGAATTTACAGCGCCTAGTCCACCATCTCTTAAAGAAGTTTTAATAAATATTTTTCCAACAAATCCAATTCAAGCCATGGCAAACGGGGAAATGTTACAAATAATTGTTTTTTCTTTGATAGTTGGTTTAGGAGTTAGATCACTGTCATCTAATGAACATGTTGTTAATTTTTTTATATCTGGAAACAGCCTCATGTTAAAAATTGTTGAAATAATAATTCTATTTGCTCCCATCGGTATTTTTTGTTTGTTAGTAGATATTTTTTCTAAAATCGGATTTTCAATAATTTATGACCTTGCAGGATATTTCTTTCTGTTAGTTTGTGTTTTATTTATTCATGGAATTTTTGTTTACAGTTTTTTTCTTTATTTCTTTACTGGGCTTCATCCATTTATTTTTTACTCAAAACTAAAAGAGGTTATATTTTTTGCATTTAGCACCTCTTCAAGTAGTGCAACTATGCCTCTTACTTTAAAAACCGCAAAAGATAAGCTTGGAGTAGATCAATCAGTTGCTTCCTTCACTATTCCTCTAGGAGCGACAATAAATATGGATGGAACAGCAATTATGCAAGGAGTTGCTACTGTGTTTATTTCTCAGGCATATGGAATTGATTTGAGCGTATCAGACTTCTTAATGGTTATACTGACAGCAACTTTAGCATCCATTGGCACAGCGGGAGTGCCTGGTGTTGGATTAATAATGCTCGCAATGGTTCTTCAGCAAGTAGGACTTCCAGTCGAAGGTATCGCCCTAATTATAGGAGTAGATAGATTGTTAGATATGTTAAGAACTTCAGTAAATGTTTGTGGCGATTCTATGATCGCATGTCTTATTTCATCGAGTGAAAATAACTTGAGAAAGGAAATTTTTTATGATCAAAAAATGAAATCAAAATTCTGAAAATTATCTTTATTTCTGATAAATTAATCTGATCTTTTTAGGAGAAAATCATGGAGTTAAATCTTATCTATCCGCCTTTATTGGGCATCTTTGGTTTAGTCGTAGCATTACTTTTATTTGTGCTGGTAATGAGATACGACGGCGGTTCGGATGAGGTTAAAAAAATTGGAGATCAGATACATTTAGGAGCTATGGTATTCATGAGACGGGAGTATACCTATTTAGCTTTATTCGTTTCAGTGTTAATAGTCTTATCTTACATATTTCTTGGATTCAATACCGCTTTAGCAGTCACTGCTGGAGCCTTATCTTCATCATTGGCCGGTTGGTTAGGAATGTTTGCCGCGACAAAAGCTAATGTAAGAACTGCCACAGCAGCTAGTAAGGAGGGAGCTCAATCAGCGCTCTCAGTAGCCTTTTACGGCGGCTCAATCATGGGGTTATGTGTAGCTTCCTTAGGTCTTGTTGGTTTGGGCGGATTATATTTTTATTTCGGGGGTGATCCTGAAACTGCAAGAGCAATTGAAGGTTTTGGTATGGGCGCTTCTTGCGTAGCTTTATTTTCAAGAGTTGGAGGAGGAATTTATACTAAGAGCGCAGACGTGGGAGCTGATTTAGTAGGTAAAGTAGAGGCAGGAATTCCTGAAGACGATCCTAGGAATCCCGGGGTTATCGCAGACAATGTAGGAGATAATGTTGGAGATGTTGCTGGAATGGGTTCTGATATATTTGAATCTTATTGCGGATCTATGATCGCTTCTATTGCTATTGCAGCAACCTTAGATGATAGCGGTATGATGGCTCTTCCTTTGGCTTTGGCTTCTTTAGGATTACTGGCTTCAATTTTGGGAATTGTTATTGTGAGAATCTTTTCGAAGGCTGATCCAGGTACGGCTTTAAGGACTGGTACTATGGGTTCTGCAATATTATTTGTTATTGCAGCTTTCTTTTTAATTGAATTGATTTTGAATGAAAATGTTTTTTACACTTGGTTGGCTGTACTTGCTGGGGCAGTAGGAGGAGTATTAATTGGCTTGATAACAGAGTATTACACTGGGTCAACTCCTGTAGAAAAAATTGCTAAGTCAGGAGAGACAGGTCCTGCTACCGTAATGATCACAGGTTTATCAGTTGGAATGCAATCAGTTGTTTTACCAATTCTAATTCTTGCAACAATTATTTTAGTTTCCACAAGTTTAGTAGGGCTCTACGGAGTAGGAATTGCTGCTGTTGGTATGTTAGCAACTGTTGGAATCACCATGGCTATAGATGCTTATGGTCCAGTTGCGGATAACGCCGGAGGAATTGCTGAAATGTCGGGAATGGGAAGTGAAACAAGAGAAATTACCGATTCATTGGATGAGCTTGGCAATTCTACTGCTGCTATTGGAAAAGGATTTGCTATAGGAGCAGCTGCATTAGCTGCGTTAGCAATTATTGCAGCCTTTGTTGAAACAGTTTCTCACAATAATGAACAATTTGAATTGGTACTATCTGATCCTCAAGTTTTAGTGGGCATGTTTATAGGAATATCAATTCCCTTTTTAATATCCTCAATTACTATGACAGCGGTGGGGGATGCTGCTTTCGATATGATAAATGAAATAAGAAGACAATTTAGAGAAATCCCAGGTCTTCTTGAAGGCAATGCCGAGCCCGATACTGCAAAGTGTGTTGATATTGCAACTTCAGCAGCATTAAAAAGAATGTTACTTCCTGGGGTTATTGCAGTAAGCGCTCCTGTGATTGTAGGTTTTGGTCTTAGTCCCGAATCTTTGGGAGGAATGCTTGGAGGGGGGTTGATTGGATGTGTTTCTATGGCCCTTATGATGGCTAATTCTGGTGGCGCATGGGATAACGCTAAAAAATTTATAGAAAAAGGAAATCTTGGTGGAAAAGGAACAGATACTCATTCTGCTGCAGTTGTAGGTGATACAGTTGGTGATCCATTCAAAGATACTTCTGGTCCTTCAATGAACATTTTGATAAATGTGATGGCAATTGTGAGTTTAGTTATTTCACCATTACTTTAAACCAGATTTTACTAAGATTTATTGAGCTGCAATCAGGTCTTCTTTTTTGCCAATCCATCTGCTCATTAGTAAATCAACTAATTCAGGACGGTCTTTTAGTTCTCTTGCAAGCTTTTCAGATTTATCTAAAAACCGCGCGTCTCTAATAAGATCAGCTATTTTTAACTCCATGCCGCCAGATTGTTTAGTTCCTAATATTTCTCCAGAGCCTCTTATTTCAAGATCTATTTCAGAAATTTTAAATCCATCATTTGTCTCTTTCATTGCCGACATTCTAGCTTCAGCAGTTTCTCCAAGCTCTCCCTCATAAAGGAGTATACAGTGAGCCTGCATGTCTGGACCTCTTCCAACTCTGCCTCTTAACTGATGTAATTGAGAAAGTCCTAATCGCTCTGCATTTTCTATGATCATTAAACTAGCATTTGGGACATCCATGCCTACTTCAATCACTGTAGTGCAAACTAACACATCAATTTTTCCTTCTCTAAATTCGTTTATTGCCTTATCTTTTTGATTTTTAGTTAATTTGCTATGGACTAATCCCACTTTTAAATCGCTACTTTTTTCTTCTAACCACTTTTTAGAAGATTCTGCCGTTTGAACATCTAAGTTCTCTGATTCTTCTATCATCGTACATAGCCAAAACGCTTGATTGCCGTTTTTACATATAACTTCTAATCGCTCTATTAATTCATCTCTTTTAGTATTAGACATAACCGAAGTCGAAACAGGATTTCTACCAGGTGGCATTTCATCTATTTTTGAAACACTTAGATCAGCAAACATAGTCATCGCTAATGTTCTAGGTATAGGTGTAGCAGTCATAAAAAGTTGATGAGGCATTAAATTTTTAGATGTTTTTTGAAGTATTTCAAATCTTTGCTTTACTCCAAAACGCTGTTGTTCATCCACCACAACCAAGCCAAGGTTATTTAACGAGACTCTTTTTTGAAAAACGGAGTGAGTGCCAATAAGAATTTTAGTTTTTCCAGAGATTAAATCTTCATTAATCTTTTCCCATTCTTTTTTCTTTGTTTTTCCTGTTAAAAGATTCATATTTATTTTTTCATTTTTCAACCACTGTGAAAAATTCTTAAAGTGTTGTTCCGCAAGCACTTCAGTAGGGCATAGTAAAACGCTTTGAAAATTGCTCTTTGCAACAGACAACATAGCAGCTGCAGCAACTACGGTTTTTCCCGAACCTACATCCCCTTGAACAAGCCTTCTCATTGGTTTTATTTGATTTAAGTCATTAGTGATTTCGTCGATAACTGAAACTTGAGCTTTAGTCATTTGAAAAGGTAGATTTTTTTTGAATTTCTCAAGGTAAGCATCAGATTTGATAATCTTCGGGCTAATTAATTTGTCAATTCTCTTTGTAGAAATTTTTACACCAATTAAATTAGTTAATAACTCTTCAACGATTAATCTTTTTTGAGCAGGATGTGAAAAATTTTTAATCTTTAATATTTCATCTTTAACGGAAGGACTATGAATAATTTGCAATGATTCTTTAATAGAAAGTTCAGAAATATTGTTTGTGTAAAATACGTCATCAATCTTTTTTTCAGAAGAATCTTCACTTGGTATTTTATTTATACAATTCTTTATAATATTTCTTAGCCTGAACTGAGAAATTTTACTGGACCCAACGGAGTAAATAGGAGTTAAGGTATTATCTAAAGGAGGCCTTTGGTTTGAAGTAAATATTTTATAGCTTGGATGAAAAACCTCTAATTTGTTGCCTGTATTTCTTACAACCCCATAAATCCTAATTTTTAATCCTTTAATAAAAGCATTTGCTTGAGGATTTGAAAAGAAAAATAGTCTTATTTGAATAAATCCAGTGCCGTCGGTAATTTTTGCATAAAAAGCTCTTCTACCAGGATAATAAATTTTACTTTCAAGAATCTCTCCTTCGATTTGATAAGCATTTCCAAGTTCAACATCCGATATTTTTGTAATTTTTGTCCTGTTTTCATAACTTTTAGGAAGATAAAAGAGTGCATCTTGTATAGTTTCAATTCCAATTTTTTCTAATTGAATTTTTACTTTAGGGCCAACACCTTTTATGTTTTCTATAGAAGTATTGAGTAAAAAATTAGTCACTAATTTTTGATAGCAATAGTTTCTATTTCAATAGAACTATTTTTTGGTAATTTTGAGACCTCATATGCAGCCCTAGCAGGGTAAGGTTCTATAAATAACTCTGCCATTATTTTATTAACTAACTCAAAATTATTAAGATTATCTAGAAGAATAGTTAATTTAATTATGTTTGAGAACGTTAAATTTTCAGCTTCTAAAATATTTTTTATATTTTCAAATGCTTGTCTTATTTGGTTTTCAATTCCATCCACAAGATTCATAGAAACAGGGTCCAATGGAATTTGACCTGAAATAAATAATAAATTTTCAGTTGCAATAGCTTGAGAGTATGTACCTATGGCTTTAGGAGCATTAGGAGTATTTATTTCCTTTTTCATTTTTCACTCTTGTAAATCTTTATTTTGAACTCTAAAAACTGATAAGACTGGTGCTAGGCGTCTTAATTTTCTCATAATTCTTGCAAGATGATCACGGTCGGTAACATTCATAACAATATGCATTTGAATACTATTTCCAATTGGCGTATCAGTTTTGAAACTTTCTATATTTGCTTGGTAATTTGAGATTGCCGTTGAAATTTCTGCTAGCAATCCCGGCTTATCTTCAGATAAAACTTTAATTTCTACGGAAAAATCTCCTTCAATCTCTTCCGCCCAGTTAACTTGTGCGCATAAGGCAGGGTCTTTTCTAATTGTTCTGATGTTTTTACATCTTTCGGTGTGGACAACAATACCTTTTGTGTTAGAGAAGTGAGCTATTATGTTGTCCCCTGGTATCGGCCTGCAGCATGGAGCATAAGATATAACAAGACCTTCTGATCCGCTTATCTGTATATTTGAAAGCTCAATCAAATCAGATTGATCAAAATCTAAGAATTGGATTATTTGATGAGCTACAACCAAACTTGATCTTTTTCCAGATCCAATTTCCTCTAATAATTTTCTTACACTTTTTACATTAATAGACGAAAGAAGTTTATCCATTCTATTTTTTGGAATATTTCTTAGTTTAATTTCATGAGGTGCAAGGGCTTGTTCAAGAATAGCTTTACCAAACTTTCTTGCTTTGGATAGATTTAAATCTCTTAAACTGTTTCTAATAGAGCTTCTTGCCCTTGAGGTTCTTACGAATTCTAACCATGATGGATTAGCTTGGGGAATTGTATCTGTAATAATGCTTATTGTTTGCCCGCTTTCAAGCGGAACGCTGATAGGTGCAAGGTTCTTATTAATTCTGCATCCTCTACAGTGAATGCCTACATCCGAGTGAACTGCAAAAGCAAAATCTATTGGTGTAGAGCCTTTTGGCAATTCAATAATGTCACCTTTTGGAGTAAATACGTAAATTTCATTAGGCACTAAACCGGTTTTAACAATCTCAATAAAATCTTGAGGGTCATCAACATTTTTTTTGACTTCCATAAGAGTGTTAACCCATCTTTTTGCTCTAACTTGTGCAGGATTTTCTTTATTACCTGTTTTGTAAATCCAGTGTGCCGCAATGCCATATTCTGCTAATTCATCCATATCATTTGTTCTTATTTGAACCTCTATTGGAAGCCCATCAAAAGTTATTATGCCAGTGTGAATTGATTGATATGAGTTCGACTTAGGAATAGCAATGTAATCTTTAAATCTGCCCTCAATAGGTTTAAAGGAGTTATGCAATATGCCCAGCGCTTTATAACAATCCATAACCGAGTTAGTAGTAATTTTGAAGGCATAAACGTCCAAAACTTGATCTAAACTTTTAGACTGAGTTTTCATTTTTTTGAATATTCCATACAAATGTTTAATTCTTCCGCTTACTTGGCTATTGAGTTCATATTCATTCAATTTTTCTTTAATAGAACTTTCAATCTTCTTTAATATTTTTTTTCTTCCTCTAGTATTTTTTTTAATAGCACTTTTTAAAACTTTATTTCTGTAGGGATGAATAACTTCGAAAGCAAGATCTTCTAATTCCCTATAAAATTGATGCATTCCTAATCTGTGTGCAATGGGTGCGTAGATTTCTAAAGTTTCTGTAGCAATTCTTTTTTGTTTTTCTTTATTCAGATATTTAAGGGTTCTCATATTATGTAATCTGTCAGCTAGTTTAAGTACGATTACTCTTATGTCTTTGGACATTGCAAGTAACATTTTCTGAAAGTTTTCTGCTTGCTCTTCCTGTTTTGACGTCAAAGAAATTTTGTCGAGCTTACTAACTCCATCAACAAGATTTGCTACATCTACATTAAATTCATTTTTTAAATAAGATTTAGGTATCCCGGAATCTTCAATGACATCATGAAGAATCGCAGCTGTTAAGCAGTCTCCATCCATCTTAAAATCTGCTAATATTTTTGCTACTGCAATCGGATGAGATACATAAGGATCTCCACTAGATCTAAATTGCCCTGAGTGAGCATTAGAGGCATAAAAAAAAGCTTTTTTTACCTGTTCTAACTGCTTATCGTCTAAATATTCACTTAGGCTTAATGATAATTTAGTAATAGACTTAGTTTCTGCTGTCATACAGAAAGTTTAGCAAATTTATTGAAATATCAGACTTTTTGATGATTAGTCTTCGTCAGACTGAAGTTGCTCAGAAAATTCTTCTTCAAGGGCATCAAAGTTGAAGCTGTCTATGTTTTCGGTTGTAACGTTTCCGGCGGCTATCTCTCTCAGAGCTATCACAGTTGGTTTATCATCTTCTGGATCGACTGTTGGTTCTCTTCCATCTACAGCTAATTGTTTTACTCTTTTTGCAGCAAGTTTTACCATTTCGTAACGATTGGGTATTTGTTTTAAACAATCTTCAACTGTAATTCTAGCCATAGTGGGTGATGATTCTACTCAAAATTATTTGTTTAATCTAGTAACTTGTTTAAAAGTTTGTCTGTCACTCTTGATTTAAAATCTTCTATCGATACTTTATTTAGCACTATTTTCTTCAAATCTTCCAAAGCAAACTCAAAATTGTCATTTAAGACTAGATAATCATATGAGCTATGTTTTGAAATCTCTTCTTTAGCAGCAGAGAGACGCATTTCGATGGATTCATTTGATTCAGTACCTCTGTTTTTGAGCCTTTTTTTTAAGTCGTGAAAGGAGGGAGGTATTAAAAAAATATTTTTTGTTTCAATAAATTTTTCTTTAATATTAAAAGCTCCTTGCCAATCAAGTTCAAGTAATAAGTCTTTAGATTTAAGGATCTTTTCAGTTTTTTGTCGTTCAGTCCCGTAAAAATTGTTAAAAACCTCAGCATATTCGAGAAAATCATTGTTATTTATTTTTTTTTCAAATTCTTTTCGATCGATGAAATAATAATTTTTTCCTTCTTTCTCGGTAGACCTTTTTAATCTTGTTGTAAAAGAAATAGATAAACTAAGATTTTGAGCATTTGGTTCAGACAACAAGGCTTCAATTAAACTTGACTTTCCTCCACCTGAAGGACTGGAAATTACGAAAAGATTATTTAAGTTTTTATCCATAGAGAAAGTGTCTAGAATATCAAATATATGCAATCTTTTTTAGAAAAAGCTCAAGAACTTGATGCCTTAAGATATGGAGATTTCACTCTAAAATCTGGGATCAAAAGTAATTATTTTTTTGATATTTCAAAATTCTTCAATGCAAGTTCTTTGACAATTTTGTCTAAACATTATGTAGATTTAATTTTAAATAATGATTTAGAATTTGATTGTATATTTGGCCCCGCATATAAAGGGATACCACTTGCAGCTGCAGTTGGAATTGAATATTACAAAGAAACTAAAAACGAAATTAGTTATGTATTTGACCGAAAAGAGACAAAACTTCATGGTGAGGGCGGAGATTTTATTGGAACTTTGAAAGATAAAAAAGTCTTAGTAATTGATGATGTTTTGACAGCCGGAACTGCTATAAAGGGCGCTTTGGATTACTTAAACAATAATGATGCAAAATTAATTGCAGCATTAGTAGCCTTCGATAGAGAAGAAAAAGATGAAAGTGGCAATTCTTACAGATCTAATCTAAATCAAGAAGGAATTAAAGTTTATTCAATAGCTAAATTTTCAGATTTAAATTTATAAAAATGTTTAGTGGAATTGTTCAAGAATATTCGAAATCTGTTTCTAAGGAAACTAAGTCATATGGAATTAGTCTATCTGTGGGTGTTTCAAAAAAATTTACAAAAGGTTTAAAAAAAGGAGATAGCATCGCAGTTAATGGTGTTTGCTTGACCGTTAAAAGGTTTAATCCTGAAAAAGTTTTTTTTGATGTAATTCATGAGTCTCTCAAATTAACAAATCTTGATTATTTAAATTTGAAAGTACCTGTAAATCTTGAAAGGTCTCTTAAACTTGGAGATGAAATTGGAGGGCATTTAGTATCTGGCCATATTCATGCCAAAGGTAAAGTTATAAGTTTTAATAAAGCGAAAGAAAATCTTTTAAAAATAGAACTGCCAAGTAGTATTTCTAATTTCATTTTAAAAAAAGGTTATGTTGCTATAAATGGAATTAGTCTGACCGTGGTTAAAGTGACAAAAAAATCATTTGTAATTTCTATTATTCCTGAAACCTTAAAAAATACGAATTTAAAATATGTCAACGAAGGAGATTTGCTTAATATTGAAGCTGATCAACAAACTGTTACTATTGTAGAAACCTTAAAAAAATTAAGACAATAGCTTCTTAACTAAGCTGCTTGCTTTGCCGGCATCAGCTTTCCCAACAATTTTTGGTTTTAGCGTGCCCATCACTTTTCCCATATCTTTAACGGATTCGGCATTAACCTCCTTAATTACCTCTTTAATTAAGATTGAAAGTTCTTCTTCTGATAATTGTTTAGGAAGATAGTTTTGAATTATTTCAATTTCTTTTTTTTCTTTGTCAGCTAATTCCAGTCTATTTGCGGTTTCAAATTGATCGATAGAATCTTTACGTTGTTTTATCATTTTAGATAGTATTTCTAAAGCTTCAGTATCAGATAAAAGCTCTGATTTATTTTTTTCTTCAAGTTTTATCGCTGAGACAATCAATCTCAGTGTAGATGCTTTAAATTTATTACCTGATTTAAGGGATGATTTCACATCTTCCTGAATAGAAGTTAATAGTTCTTGAGACATGATTAATTCAGAATCTAGCTCTAAGAGGCGGCATTGTTCCCATTTTCCGTCTTTTAGAAGCTCTTTTTACGGCTGCTGCAGCCTTACGTTTCCTGACTGCGGTAGGTTTTTCATAGAACTCTCTTTTTCTTACCTCAGCAATAACACCTGCTTTATCACAAGACCTTTTGAAACGTCTTAGACCAGCGTCGAATGATTCAGTTTCTTTCAGTTTTATAATTGGCATAACTATTTGGATGGCAATTCTATCTATCAAATAGTAATAATGCAAAACTTTTGGATGACGTTTTTGATCTGTTATTATTTAAAAATGCTTGTTCTAGGAATTGAAACTTCATGTGATGAGACAGGAGTTGCTTTATACGATGGAAAAAATAAAAAAATTATTTTTGAGAGTCTATTCAGTCAAGCTGACAAACATTCGTTATACGGAGGAGTTGTACCAGAATTAGCTGCGAGGGATCACACAAATAAATTCTTACCTTTGTTAAAGAAAGGACTAAATGATTCTAATATTAATCTGAAAGATATTGACGTAATTGCTTACACTAAGGGACCTGGGCTGAGAGGACCGTTAATGGTTGGAGCGGCTTTTGCTAAATCTTTAGGTTTTGCTTTAGACAAACCTGTAATTCCTGTTCATCATATGGAAGCACATTTACTGATGGCTAAGTATGATGCACCTGAGCTTTGTTATCCTTTTTTAACTTTATTAGTATCGGGCGGACATACTATTTTGGCTAAAGTAGAACAATCAGGAGTATACAAAATACTTGGTCAAACTATAGATGATGCTGTTGGAGAAGCTTTTGACAAAACTGCAAAATTGTTAGGTTTAAAATATCCAGGAGGGCCTGAAATTGAAAAAATGTCTGTAAGAGGAAAAAATATGAAAGATAGGCTGCCTCGCCCAATTTTGAACTCGAATGATTATAATTTTAGTTTTAGCGGCCTTAAGACCGCTGTGTTATATAAGGTTAATGAATTAAAAAAGGAAGGTGAACTTTCGAATCAATTAGTTTCAAATATTTGTTTAGAATTTCAGAATGCTGCAATTGACTGTTTATTGCATAAAACTAATAAAGCACTCATTGACTTTGATTTGAAGCAAGTAGTTTTATCAGGTGGCGTGGCAGCTAATAAAGAGTTGAGAAGAAGATTTTCTACAGACTTACACCAAGGTTGTTCAGCGATTTATCCAGATTTTTCGCATTGCACAGATAATGGAACAATGATTGCATTCACAGGTTACGAAAAAATAAATCTTCCCAAAGAAGATAACAAAATTTCTGTTAATCCTAAATGGAGCTTAGAGGAGGTTGATAATGGATAAAGTATTTATCGAAGACCTAGAGATAGAAACCATAATAGGTATTTTCGGATGGGAGAGAGAAGTAAAACAAATTGTAAAAATAAACGTAGAAATGGATTTTGACAATAAAAGTGCAGGCAGGTCCGACAACATAAATGATGCGTTAAATTATAAATCCATCGGTAAAAGTATTATAAATATGGTGGAAAATTCCTCTTTTTATCTAGTTGAAAAAATGGCAGAAGAAATAGCTAAATTAATTTTGAAAAATAAATCGATTTCTAAAGTTTTCGTTTCTGTTAGCAAGCCTGGAGCTTTGAGAGGCTCAAAGAATGTTGGTGTAAAAATTATAAGATCGAATTAATGTCTCTCATTACAATTAGCTTAGGAAGTAATATTAATCCAAGCGAAAATTTAAAAAAGGCCTTAGATGAAATATCTAAGTTTTCAAAAATAAAAATCATTTCAAAAATTTACAAAAGTAAATCTGTTGGATTTGAAGGAGATGATTTTCTCAATCAAGTAATTGTTTGTGAAGTAAATTCGAACTTAAATCAAACATATTTGCAACTGAAAACTATTGAGAAAGAAATGGGGCGAGAAAGAAACATTGAAAAATTTTCTGACAGATTAATAGATCTTGATTTATTGACTTTTAATGATGAGATACATAATGAAGAGATTACTATTCCTCATCCTGATATCTTAAAGTACGCTTTTGTGTTGGTTCCTTTAGCAGAAATATGTCCTAAACTTTTACATCCAGTTGCAAATAAAAGTGTTGAAGAATTACTAAGAGAGAACAATTCTTTTTATAATGAAGTAACTGTTTCAGATTAAACTTGTTCGCCCAAAGCCACTGCTCTTTCGACTTTTGTCTGCTCTTCGCTTGGTAAAAATCTAGTTGCAAGAACTAAGGATATGAGACTAATAATGAATACTAAACACCAAATTTGAATTGAGTAACTTATTGAGTCCGCAGTTGAAAAATCTATAGAAAGAAAATAGTCAGCAAGTTTTCCAATAGAATAGGGCCCTAATGCTAAACCGACAATCGAAGCCATTAAAATCCAAAAAGCAGAAATCATTGCTCTCATTCTAGGCAAAACAAGATCAGTTACAGTAGCAACACATAATCCAACCCAAAGAGTTGAAACGTAAGACCAGATAATATGAAAAGTATAAAAAATTAATAATGTTTCAGCTTGAAGGGTTAAGATAATTGATACCGGCGAAGTAACTACAGCAAAAATTCCAACATACAATCTACCGTTTAAGAACTTCCTTCTTAAGTAATCCGAAATAAGCCCTCCAGTTAGTAATCCAAAAAACCCAAACACGGCGCTTTGTAAACCTAGATTTCTCCCGGCAACGGTTTTCGTCACTTCAAATGTTTCTATGAAATATGCAGGTAAAAACGCGCTGACTGCGTAGCCCATAAAACTGATTAAGGGAAATCCGATCATACATAAAATAATAGTTTTAGATTTAAAAGATAGAGAAAAAGCTATTGGATCACTTAGTTTCATAGTTTGTATCCAACTTATAAGAGTAAATAATCCCAATCCAAAAGCTCCCCATTGAAGTGAATCGCCCGTTAGGTAGCTCATAATTATGATCATTAATATCACTGCAAAGGTTGCATAGACTTGATATAAAATCTCAGAAGTTTTCTCTTTTTTGTAAAGCAAAGAAATTAACGCAGAAATTGGCAAAATTCCATAGAGAATTTTCAAGGCTTCTGAAAAAGGTTTATCGACTTTTTCAATTTTAATTCCTTCGGAATGGCCTCTTTCAGGCTCTTTAATTGTCAACACCAAAAGGGCAATAAGAAGGCCTGGCAAACCAACGCTTATAAAGGCAATCTGCCAACCTGCAAATTGAAATGGAGCCTGTTCTGATATCGGATAAATATTGTTCCAAGAGTCTGCAATCCATCCTCCTAGAAATATTCCTATTCCTCCCCCTATATAGATTCCACTAGAGTAGATGGAATACACCGTCGTTTTAACTTTGGTAGAAAAGTAATCGGACAATAGTGAGTAAGCTGCAGGACTTGCACTAGATTCTCCGATTCCAACACCAATTCTGCAAATGGCTAGGCCAATAAAACTTCTCATTAGACCTGAAGCTGCAGTCATCAAACTCCACATTCCAACCCCAGCAGAAATTAAATAATTCCTATGCCAACTATCAGCAAGTTTTGCTAGGGGAATCCCAACTATTGAATAAAAAATAGCAAACGCTGTCCCATATAAAAAACCTAAATCGCTAAGAGATATACCTAAGTCTTCTCTAATATCGTTCGCAAGAATGGCTATAATTTGCCGATCTAAAAAGTTAAAAATATAAACGATTAACAATACAGACAAAACGTAATAAGAATATTTACTATCTAAATTAGGTTTGAATTTTGATTCCATTTTTAAGCTAGCTATTTATTAAATTCCAAGCATTATTAGCTAATTCTACTGTTTGAGGAAAAAGTTTATCCGCATCCTTTCCAGCAGCAGTACCATCTCTCACCCTGCCTGTTATACCCTGCAAAATTGCAGCTATTTTAAACATGTTAAACGCCATATACAGATTCCACTCATCCTCAGAAACTTCAAATTCAGAATTTTCAAAATACATTTTTACGTATTCTTGAAAGGTAGGAATTCCTAAATTTAGGCAATTTTCGTTGTTCGAAATAACAGGATTGTCAGTATACCTGAGACAGTGATAGCTAAAGTCCGCTACTGGATCTCCCAAAGTTGAAAGCTCCCAGTCAAGAATTGATGCAATTTCATTCGAAGTATCGTCAACTATTACATTCGTTAAACTAAAATCTCCATGAACTAGACGGGTAGGTTTTTCGGATGGGAGGTTTTCAGGTAACCATTTCATAAGATTATCCATGGCGGGAATCTTTTCAGTTTCTGACATTTGATATTGTTTAGACCATCTTGAAACTTGTCTTCCAACATAATTTCCTGGTTTGCCAAAATCTTCTAACCCAATTTTCATTGGATCAACGTTGTGTAATTTTTTAATAGTATTATTCATGGATCTGTAAATTTCGGTTCTATCTAAGTTTGTTCCGTGGGGAATATCTGGTTCCCAAATAACACTTCCGTTCACAAATTCCATTACATAGAATTCTGTCCCTATGAGTGTTTCATCATCACAATGCAGGTAGGCCTTTGGTACAGGTACATCCGTATTATTTAGAGCAGAAATAACTCTAAATTCTCTATCGACTGCATGTGCAGATTTTAATAAATTTCCTGGAGGCTTCCTTCTTAAAACATATGAAGCTGAAAAAGTTTTTAAAAGATATGTAGGATTTGATTGACCGCCAATAAATTCTTCTATTGTCAAAGGGCCCTTGTAATTTTCTATTTCCTGTTCTAAATATTCATTTAAAACCTTGGCGTCAATGAAATGTTTTTTTGACATTTCTTTAGTGCCATTTAATTCTCCCTCAACTCTTTTAATCATAACTAAATCATCTTAATTAAGAGATCTTCCTCCATCAACTCTTAAAATCTGACCTGTAATATACTTGTTTTTGTAAAGATGAAAAACAGCCGAAGAAATATCTTTTTCATTTCCTATTCTGCCTAAAGGAATCGAAGAAATTAATTTTTCTTCATCCGATGACCCATCGGAAGGCAATAAAATTGCTCCTGGTGCAACGGCATTCACTCTAATATCGGGAGCCAATTCTTTAGCAAGAGATTTAGTAAGGCTCTCTAAACCTCCCTTGGCTACAGCATAGATCGAGTAATTTTTCATACCTTTTGCAACCATTGCATCCGAAAGATTAATCACAGCGCCTGAATTCTCTTTCAAATTTTCAGCTAAATGTTTTGTTAGAGCCAAAGGACCTTTAACATTCGAATTTATTAGATCATCCCAATCACTCATGTTGTCTTCAGTTAGAGGAGTGGCAAAAAAGGAGGAAGCGTTATTAATTAATACATCTACTTTTCCATATTTGTTAAGAACTTCGTCACAAAATGATTGATAATTTTTAACGTCATTCAAATCGAACTTAATAAGTTCTATTGAATTTTTTCTTATTGCGTTTAATTTTTCTTTCAATTCGTTCGCTTCTTTGTCAGATGAGTTGTAATGACAAATAATAGAAAAATCATTTTTATGAAATTTCTCGCAGATTGATTTACCAATCCTTTTTGCCCCTCCGGTTATGAGCACTACTTTATTCACCAATTACCTCTTTTATTAAAGCGATTCTTTTTTCATAAATTTCTAATTTAATTTCTTTAGAATTTTTATTAGATATTTTTTTTGGTTTAATTTTAATTAATTTTTCTAAAAGTTTTTCCAAATTTAAATTTTTGAGCTTAGGGTCAATCTTAAAGAATTCATTGTATAAATTGAAAATCTTTTTAGCATTTTCTTTATTTCTAAAACTATCAGTTTTCATTAAAGCTTCTAGTATCAATTTTGAAGAAATTTTGCCTCTTAAAGTTTTGGAAAATTCAATAAAAGTTTTAGACATTTTCTTATAGGAATTAGGAATTTTTGTATCTTTATTTAATTGTAGATCGAAACTTAAGATTGCCCATTTTTCTTCAGCTGAAATTTTATTTTTATCAAAGTTTTTCAAAGTATTTATATTTTTATGAAACTTATCCAAATCGGTCGAAAACGGGTACAAAGCGCCAACTTTTTTGAGCACTTCAAAAAAAAGATGTGAGTTTTCCATAGCCAAACACTTTTGTGTTTCCATCCAAATTCGTTCAAAAGATAAATTATTTATTTCATCGGACTTGCTGATTTCTTGCATTAATTCAATCGTTTCTGAATGAATTTCAAAATTGAATTTATTAAGATAAGTATAAAATCTAGCCACTCTGTAGACTCTTAATGGATCATCTTTGAAAGCTGGAGATATGTGTCTTAAAACTCTATTTTCAAGATCTTTTAATCCTCCATAAGGGTCTGATAATTCTCCAGTTTCCGATTTTGCAATGGCATTCACCGTTAGGTCTCTTCTGTATAAATCTTCTTCAATGGTAATTTCGGAGTTAACGTCGAACCTAAACCCTTTGTGTCCCGGGTCCGTTTTGAATTCTTTTCTTGCTAATGCATATTCTTCCTTACTAACGGGATGCAAAAAAACAGGGAAACTTTTTCCGACCGAAATAAAGCCTTTGTCGAGCATATCTTGTTCTGTTCCTCCAATGACGACCCAATCTTTCTCGTGAGATTCAATTCCTAAGATTTCATCTCTTACGTAACCGCCAACTAAGAAAATTTTCATTTAAGCACTTTTTATGGTGAATTTTTTTTGGTCTTCAAGTCTCAGGAATGTAAGTTTATTCCCCCAAACACATCCAGTATCTAAACCAATTATATTTTTTTTTCTGGTTTTTCCATTTAGGGCTGCCCAATGACCAAAAATTAAATAATTGTCTCCTTTCATAGCTGCAATTTTAAATTTAAACCATGGTAAGTAATTATATGGAAGATCTTTTAAACCTTTCTTAAAAGAAAAAAGTATTTTTCCATTTTTATCACATATTCTAATTCTGGTTAAGACGTTAATGAAAAAAGAAAGTTTGTCTTTCATAGAAATAATTTTAAAGTTAGTTCTTCTGTGATGAAAAAAAATTTTTTTTAAATTTTTTTTTGGGTTTTCTTGAATAAATTCTTGAGCCATTTTATTTAATCTTATGCATTCTTCATAGCTTAAATTATGGGGCAAACCAGCGTGAACCATTAAAAATTTTTTTTTCAAACCATTTTTAAGATTTATTTTTTTTGAAAAGAAAAAAGGTTGCTTTATTAAGAAATTTGCAAATTTCTTACAATCAGAATTCAATAAAAGTTCATCTAAAGTGTCATTTTTATGTTTTTTTCGATTTGAAAAGTATCTTGCTAAAAAATGCAGGTCATGGTTTCCCAATACAATGTGAACTCTTGAGCGGAGTTCGTATATTTTTTTTAATGTTTTTAATGAATCGGGTCCCCGATTTACTAAATCACCTGATAACCAAAGATAATCTTTTGTTTCGTCAAAATTTATTTTTTTTAAGCCCTTTTCAAATTCTTCAAAGCAGCCTTGAATATCTCCTACTGCATAATTAGCCATTATTTTTAATAAGTTTTGATAATTTTATAAAGCTTGCTGTATTAAGTTCATCTGGACGAAGATTTAAATTTATTCCCGTACTTTCTAGATCTTTTTCACTGAATAGTGATAGTAAAGTTTTTTTAATTTTTTTTCTTTTCGCATTAAAAAGAAGATTTAAAATTTTCTTCAAATTTACGAACTCTATTTCATTAAATGTTTTTCTCTTGGGTTTAAATCTTACAAAGGCACTATCAACTTTTGGTGGAGGTATAAAGAAAGATTTATCAACGTCTTTTAAAATACTTACTTCGAATAAATAATCACATATTACACTCAATTTACCATAAGACTTTGAGTTTTCATTTCCAGCACATCTCTCAGCAAATTCTTTTTGTAACATAAAATGCATGTCAATAATTGTGTTTATATTTTTGATGCTCCATTCAAGTATTGGGCTCGAGAGATTGTATGGAAGATTGCCAGCAATGCGGATGCTTTTTTCGCCTTCACTAATTGTGTTTATGTCAAAGCTCAATACATCTCTATTGATAAGTTTAAAGCCTTTTATATTTTTAAATCTTTTTTCTAATAATGGAACTAAATTTCGATCAATTTCGACAGAGGTGCAAGAGGTAGATTTATTTATGATTAGCTCAGTTAAATTTCCAGTTCCAGGGCCAATCTCGACAAAAATGTCTTTTTTTTCGATTTCAATTAAATCAACTAATTCATTTAGTAAAACTTGATCTTCTATAAAATTTTGTCCAAATTTTTTTTTGGGCGATAGTTTTTTAAATTCTTTCACCTAGTCATTTCCAACGATGTTTTTATTGCCTCTATTGCGCTTGCTTCATTGGCTTCAAACTTTCCTGCAATTTCATACGCGGTTCCATGATCAACTGAAATTCTTGTAAACGGTAATCCTAATGTTATGTTAATGGAATTTCCAAATCCTAAAGCTTTTAAAACAGGTAAGCCTTGATCATGAAACATAGCAATGTAAGCATCATATTTAGTAATTTTTTCAGGAACAAAGGCAGTATCGGCTGATTCAGGGCCCTCTACCATTATTTTTGAGTTTCTGAGCCTTTTGATAGCAGGTTTTATAATTTCTATTTCTTCTGAACCAAGAAATCCATTTTCGCCTGCATGAGGATTTAAGCCCAAAACACAGATCTTAGGAGTTTTTATCTTCCATTTTTGCTTTAGCTCTTTATTGAGAGTTTTAATAACATTTTCCAATTTGGAAGTAGAAATATTATTGGCAACTTCTTTAAGAGGTAGATGCGTTGTTACCAAAGCTACTTTTAAAATTTCATTTGCAAGCAGCATGACTACGTTTTTTTTATTAGATATGTCCGCAAGAAATTCTGTATGACCAGAAAATTCAAATCCATATTCGTTGATTAATGCTTTGTTGATTGGGCCAGTTACAATAGTGGAGTATTTATTTTTCAAAGCTCCTAAAGAAGCTTCAAACAACACGTCTAATATATACTTTGCGTTTTTTACATCGGGCTTGCCAAGTTTTACTGCAGAAACCAAAGGAATATGTTCTACATTAATAAAATCCGAGGAAATTGAATTTCTTTTAAATTTTAAATTTAGATTTAATTTTTTATTCAGAAATTCAAAATGGTTTATATCCCCAATCAGAACGAATTTTTTATTATCCTTTTTATTTTTACTTAAAGCTTTTAAGCAAACTTCTGGACCAATCCCAGCTGGATCGCCAGGACTAATAGCAATTAGACTCATGATTTTTTCTTTATTTCTACAAATGATTCTGATCGCATCTCTTGAAGTGTGGTTTCTAATTGTTCCTGAAACTTCCTTTCAAATAAAATTCTATAAGCTTTATTTTTTTGAATATTTGATGAGATATCTTCTTTTCTCCTGTCAAGAACCTCTGCTATATGCCATCCAAAAGCACTTTTAAAAGGGGGGGTTACTTCATTGATAGTCGCTTCATCTAAAGCTTTCTTAAATGCAGGAGCATATTTGTCAGTTGACGACCATCCAAGTTCACCGCCATCAAGTTTTGAACCAGGGTCATCAGAATATAATCTTGCTAAAATTTCAAAAGCTTCTCCATTACTCAATTTTTCTTTAATTTCTTCTATTAATTTTTTAGCTTGACTATCGCTTCTGACTTCAGAAGTTTGAATTAAGATATGCCTTGCAAGCACTTGATCCTCAATTCTTACGGTATCTCCTCTTTTATCTTTTAGATATAGGATATGAAAACCAGCTCCACTTTCAATAGGACCTCTGTACTCTCCAAGTTGCATTTCTTTTACGATTTCTGTGAAAAGAGTAGGGATGTTAGAAATTCTTTTCCAGGTTAGGGTCTCTTCTACGTTTCTAGATTGATCATTTTTATTTTTTAAAATATCAAAATTTTGTCCTTGATTAAGCAAGTCTAGAACCTCCTCGGCGAGGTTTTTATCTTTTAGAAGGATTTGATCAAATTTATATTCAATTACTAATAGATTTTGTCCTTCTACTGAATTGATAAAATTATTCAGTTCTTGCTCGGAAATAAAAACTTTTGGGCCGACAATACCTCTTTGTACTCTCGCAATTATCATTTCTTTTTTTACATCTTCTCTCAGCTTCTCATATGAATCGCCTTGCGATTCTATTTCTTTTTTAAAATCTACTAAGGTAAGGTTATTATTTGATGCCAATAAGGACATAGACTCATTTAATTCTTGGTCACTGATTCTTACCCCCGCCCTGAAAGCTCTTTGCAATTGAAGTTCTTGTATTATTAAGTTCTCTAAAATTTGCTCTTCAAGAAATGTTTCTGGAGGTAAAGGTTGATCTGTATTGGCAGCTTCAAAATTTCTGAGATATGTTTTTTTTGCTTCTAAAAGTTGAGACTCCATAATTATTCCATCTCCTACGATGGCTATAATTCTGTCTAAATTAATTTTTTCTGCAAACGTGTTGTTTGCAATACAAATTAAAAAGATTAACTTAATTGCTTTCATAACATTCATTTTAATTTAAAGTCCTTCTATTTAAATAATTATCTAATGGTCTTCCTAGGGAGCCTAGACCTTTTAATTCAAAATAAATTCTAAAACTTTCTTGATTATAATCATCATAAATTTTTTCATTTAAAACTTTGGCCCAATCTAATTCCTTTGAATGTATTAAGGCAACTCCATATCTTAATCCAGGGTTTTCATATTCCAGACCTAAAACAGCATTTGTGAGGTTTGAGTTTTCAAGATCATAAATGAACTTTGTACTCAAATCATATTTGTAATCCCCTTTAAGTTTAAACTCAAAATCAATTTGATTTATTTTTTTTTCTGAGGTGCTATTCAATAGAAAGGCGTTTATATCTTTTGCCCAGAAGTAATTTAATGCAAACGAAGAAAGGGCAAGATTCTGTTCATATACTAAGTTTAAAGTATTGAATTTATCTTTGTCGTCGACTTTGATTCCTAGATTAAAAGAAGACCTTTTATTTGGAAAATACTTCAAATCAATATTAAAAGGCTCAGGTAAGTCATAATCTTGGTTAGAAATTCGAAGCGAATTCGTTGAGCTAAATTTCTTTGCAAATTGAAGCTCAAAGAGTTTCCCTTTTATATTATATAACTCATGTATGAATCCAATTGAAATGTCTTTCTTTTCTAAAAGGTAATTTCTGCTTATAAGTCTTGTCTCTAGAAAATTTCTTTGGTTCAAGAAAATTCCTGAATTAATATATGGAATCTCATTTTGATTCTTTTGCGGAGAATAAGATATTAAGGCAAAAGGCCTAATAAATTTTTCGATAGTTGAATCCTTTTTAGTCAAGTCGCTATGAAACCGAATATTTACTTCAGGTTGAGTTCTTTTAATTGAAAGACCATTAAAGTTAAATTTGGTGAAATTAATTTTTGCTTCATATTCAGTTGATAAATTATTTATTTTTTTTGAGGAGATTAAATAAGGAGTTAAATGATACATTTCTATACTCTCGCTAGAATTACTTATAAAAGATCCTCCTTTTTTAAAAAGAGAGAAGAATGAATCTATTCCATAATTAAGGAATTCATTTTTATTGAACCAAGATAATTCAACTCTTGGCAGTTCTTTAAATTGGTCTTGTCCAATAGGGTCAACAATTCTAAAAGAATTTATTTTTATGATAGCTTTATGAGTTTTAGAAAAGTTAGAAAGAATTAATTGCTGTGGTGTATAAAGAGTTTTTGAAGTTCCATTAAAATCTCCACCAAAATCATTTAAAAAGAAAGTATCACTCACGTTTGCATATTTGATTTGTAAGAATAAGTCTTCTTTTAAAGATTGAGAATGTTGCAAATTAAAAGACCAACGAAACGAATTATTCATATATTGATCTTCATACTCTTTATCGTTAGAAAGTATTGAGCTATTTAAGATTCCATTGAATTTATCTGATAAGTATCGCAATTCGTTTGAAATACCAAAGCCTCTCTTTGAAATATATCTAGGTTCAATTGTCGCATCTAAATTCTCCTTTAAATTCAAATAATAAGGAATCGAAGCATCTATTCCAGACTTATTAGATATATTTATTTCTGGAAGTAAAAAACCACTTTTTCTTTTCGAACTTGCTGGAAAGGAGCCTTTCGGCCAAGCGCCAATAGTTTTACCCTGAACTTTCAACCTAGCATCTTTAAAATTTACTGACTTTGTATCCTCAGAAAAAGAAATCTCTGTTGCTTCTATCCACCATATTTTTTCTAAACAAGGACATAAAGAGAAACTCGCATTTTGAAAAGAAATTTCATTTTCTGAAAAATTAAGTTTTTCAGCTTCCCCCCAAAAATTGTTTTCTTCGATAATGAAAGACAAGCTTTCAGAAAATCCACTTCGTGTCTCTTGCGTGAAAAATAGTTTTTCGGTGGATACAGACAAATCATCAATTTGTAGAGAAACAGAATTCTCCAAAATTAATCCTCCATCATCTATTGCCGATATTTTTCCAGCAGAGTAGTTTATTTTTTGTCCGAAACTAAAAGAGCCGATCAAAATAAAAAATAGAGGTAATAAATACCTTGTGTGAAAAAGAATTACTTTGGAAAAAATAAACATAATTAAATTACGTTTGTAATGATATTAGATGCTATTGAAGGTTAAAATACAATTTTAATAGGAGATTAAATGACAAAATTAACAAATAAAACTTTATTTATTTCTGGCGCTAGTAGAGGGATTGGATTAGCGATCGCAAAAAGAGCTGCTAAAGACGGAGCTAATATAATTCTTGCTGCAAAAACTGCAGAACCTCATCCCAAGTTGCCAGGAACTATTTATACTGCGGCAGAAGAAATTGAAAATGTTGGAGGAAAAGCTTTTCCAGTAATCTGTGATATTAGATCAGAAGAACAAGTTGAAAACGCAGTTTCTTCAGGAGCAGAGCATTTTGGTGGCATAGATATTTGTATAAATAATGCCAGTGCAATTCAACTCACTGGCACACTTCAGACCGATATGAAACGATACGATCTTATGAATCAAATAAATGCCCGAGGAACTTTTTTAACATCAAAAAAATGTTTACCTCATTTACTTAAGGCTGATAATCCTCACATATTAAATCTTTCTCCCCCATTGGATATGAAGCCTCATTGGTTCTCAAACCACGTTGCATATACAATCGCGAAGTACGGAATGAGTCTATGTGTTTTGGGCATGGCAGAAGAGTTTAAAGAACAAGGTGTTGCGGTTAATGCATTATGGCCAAGAACTGCTATAGCAACTGCCGCGGTAAAAAATGTTTTAGGAGGGGATGAAATGTCAAAAATATCAAGAACTCCAGAAATAATGGCTGACGCAGCTCATGTTATTCTTACTAAAAATTCCACTGAGTTTTCTGGAAACTTTTGTATAGACGATAATCTCTTAGCGGAAAATGGTGTAAAAGACTTTTCTGAGTACGCTTCAGTTCCATTTGATAAATTAGCACCTGACTTTTTTGTTCCCGAAGAAATACCAGCTCCTGAAGAGGCAAAAAACAGCTAGGATGAATTATTGAATTCAAACTTAACTTCCGTTCAAAATAGTTGGCTTAAAAATTTCTTTGAGATCAATTCTTTTGGAGAAATTATTAGTTCAGATCAACTCAGGATAGAGTCTAGTCAAAGAAAATTTTTTCGTATTAAATCTTCAAAAAATTCTTTGATACTCATGATTGTTCCACCAGGCATTGAAGAAAGTGTTAGCTCTTTTGTTACAAAAGGAAATTATTTTCATAAATATGATGTAAATGTTCCTCAGATTTATGCTTCGGATGAAGATTTAGGTTTGATTCTTGTGGAAGACTTTGGGGATAAAATTTACCAATTCAATATAGAAAAAGCTCCAGATAAATTTTATGAATTAGCTATTAATGAATTAATAAAAATTCAATCAATTGACAAAAATAACATGCTTTTTAAAAAATTAGATTTTGAAATTTTTGAAATGAATTGGAATTTATTTGAAAAATATTTTTTTGATAATTTCTTGGGAATGTCTGATAGAAAATTACTTAATCAAATCAAAGAAGGTTATAAATTTGTATGCAACCAGCTCAGTCTTCAACCCGAAGTTATTTGCCATTACGATTTTGAATGTAGGAACCTAATTTATACCAAAGATAAAAAAGCAGGAATTTTGGATTTTCAAGATGCAGTCATTGGCCCAATTGGCCTTGACCTTGCTTCCTTGTTTAAAGATCTTTATTACGACTGGCCTGAAGAAAAAATTGTTGATTGGTATAGTGAATATAATGAAAAACTTAAAAGAATTTTAAACATAGAACTTAATTTAGAATCACTTGTCAAATTTATAGATTTCGCAAGTATCCAAAGACAGGTAAGAATTTTAGGAAAGTTATCTCAAGTTTTTGAGCAATTAAACAGGTTAGAAAGGCTTAAAGACTTTCAAAAATTAATTAATTATCTAAAAAACACTTCAGAAAAATATTCAGAATTAAAAAACTTTTCTTGCTCTATAGCTATTTTGCAGGAGCCTTTAAAAATAAAATTGGAAAAAATATTTTCATGAAAGCATTTATTTTAGCTGCAGGAAAGGGGGAAAGATTAAAGCCTTTAACTAATGAAATCCCCAAGCCGCTAATTAAAATAAAAGGTAAGCCTTTATTGGAGTGGAGCTTAATCAAACTCAGAAGTGCTGGAATTAAAGAGATAGTTATCAATTTGCATCATTTAGGCGATCAAATTATTAATTATTTTGGGAATGGCAAAAGATTAAATATAAAAATTGATTATTCAATTGAAGAAAAACTATTGGGAACTGGCGGCGCTTTGATTCAAGGAAAAAAATATTTAGATGACTCTCCTTTTTTATTAATAAGTGGAGATTTATGGACAGATTATCCATTTCAAAGGCTTATATCGAAAGATTTAAAACAAAAAGCTCACTTAGTTCTTATAAAGAAAAATGAAGCTAGAAGTGGTGATTTTAATTTAATGAATTCAATAATTAATTCAGAATCATATGATAAAGAATATACATACTCTGGTATTTCTTTATTAGATCCGTGTGTCATCCCACAAGGCGAATCTTTGAATAAAGAGTTATGGAATGATGTACTTAAACCTTTGACAAAAGATAATAAAATTTCTGGAGAGGTTTTCCATGGGCTTGTAAAAAACATTAACAAAGTAAGTGACATTGAAGAATTAGACGTTGCAATCACTGAATAGTAAAATTTCTATATGTCAAAACAACCAAATATAATTGCTCCATCCATTCTGTCGGCTGACTTTGCAAGGTTAGGAGAAGAAGTTGTAAATGTTTTGGAAGCTGGTGCTGACTGGATTCATTTTGACGTGATGGATAATCATTTTGTTCCAAATCTTACTGTTGGACCTATGGTTTGCGAATCTCTCAGGAAAAATAACATTTCTTGTCCTATTGATGTTCACTTGATGGTTCAACCCGTGGACGATTTAATAAAAATGTTTGCTGACAGTGGCGCAACATCAATAACTTTTCATCCAGAGGCTTCAAACGACCCTGATAAATCTCTAGAGTTAATTGAAAATTTAGGCTGTAAACCAGGACTAGTTTTGAATCCCGATATTTCCCTAAACGTTTTAGAGCCATATTTAGAAGATATTTATATGGTTCTTTTAATGAGCGTTTTCCCGGGATTTGGAGGTCAAAAATTTATTCCCGAAGTTTTGGATAAAGTAAGAAATTTACGACAACAAATCGATGAAAAGAATCTTGAAGTCAGACTGGAAATAGACGGTGGAGTAAATTCAGAAAATATTTCTGATATTTCGTCTGCTGGAGCAGATACATTTGTTGCAGGTTCAGCGATCTTTAATAACAAAAATTACTCTAATGCAATTAAGAATCTCAGGGATAATTTTTATTAATTTATTTGCAATTAATCTTTTTGCGAGCGAAATTAACTGTTCTGAAGGATTTAGCTTTGGAGCAGACAAAAAAAGCTGTATAAAGTTTTTGACTACTGATGAAGAAAGAAAAAAGGGTTTGATGTTTCAAGAGAAATTGGCACCCAGCCACGAACTACATTTTTTATGGAGTGATTCTAAATTTAGATGTATGTGGATGAAAAATACAAGTATTGAAATTGATATTTTATTTATCGACGATGATAAAAATCTTATTCTTGAAAAAGGTCAACCTTATTCTAAGAAGAAAATTTGTCACGCAGCAAAAGTTGTTATTGAAGCTAATAAAGGTGAGCTTTCAAGAAAATATAACTTAATTTATGAATAAGCGATGAAACGAAAAGCCTTTTTCAAAAATATATCCGGAGAACAATTCTCTCCTTTGGAAATATATTTGAAGTTTTTAGATGAAGATAATTCCTATTTCTTTGAGAGTGTAGAAGGGGGTGAGAAATGGGCAAAGTATTCGATTATTGGGCTGCCAACTAAAAATAAAATAAGTTTTAGAAATAATCCTTTGGAAGAAATTGACTCATTTATAAAATTGCATAAAACAGAAAAAGTTGAAGGTCTTCCCGATTTTGCAGGAGGTTTAGTTGGATATTTTAGTTATGACACGATCAGATTAATAGAGAACAAATTAAGTAATTCAACAAAACCCGAATTGAATTACAAAGAAATATCCTTAATGATTTCAGATGAAGTCATTGTTTATGACAATTACGAAAAAAGATTATTTGTTATTGTTAATGATTATGAAGATAACCAAGATCAAGCTCTTTCCAGAATTGAAGAAATTTTAGATATTGTCAGAACTCCTTTTGAAGAAAAAGAAGAGCCCAAAAAAAATGAAATAAATTTTAGCTCTTCTGTTTCTAAGCAAGAGTATTTAAATAACGTGAAAAAAATTAAAGACTATATTATTGAAGGAGACGTTATGCAGGTAGTTTATGGGCAAGAGTTTTCAAGCCCTTTTACGGGCTCTCCAATAAATTTATATAAATCGTTAAGAAAATTAAATCCTTCTCCATACATGTATTTCCTAAAAATTGACGATTTGCATATTGTAGGCGCGTCACCAGAAATTCTAGTTAGACTTCAAAATAATCAAGTCACAGTAAGGCCAATAGCAGGAACCATTAAGAGAGGGAAAAATGAAAAAGAAGATGCAGAATTGGCAGAAAAATTAAAAAATGATGAAAAAGAAATTGCAGAGCATCTAATGCTAATAGACCTTGGAAGAAATGATGTAGGCAGAATTGCTAAAACAGGAAGTGTTAAGACGACTGATCAAATGATTATTGAAAAATATTCACACGTGATGCATTTAGTATCAAATGTCGTTGGAGATTTGAATGAAAATCAATCTGCTATAGACGTTTTAAAGGCAACGCTGCCCGCAGGTACCTTATCAGGAGCTCCTAAAGTAAGAGCTATGGAAATAATAGATGAGTTGGAACCTGACCGAAGAGGAGTTTATGGCGGAGCGGTTGGATATTTATCATGGACTGGAAATATGGATACCGCAATTGCTATAAGAACTGCTGTGATACAAAACAATACTATTAAAGTAAGAGCAGGAGGCGGAATTGTGCATGATTCAGATCCTGAATCAGAATTTCAAGAGTCTTTAAATAAAGCTCAATCTATTTTTAAAGCAATCGAGGATATGGATTAATGTTGCTGATGATAGACAACTATGATTCATTCACTTACAACCTTGTTCAATACTTTGGAGAACTGGGACAAGATGTGAAAGTGTATAGAAATGACGAGATTACAATAGAAGAGGCACGAAAATTAAAACCTGAATACCTTGTAATTTCTCCTGGCCCTTGTGCGCCAAAACAAGCAGGCATTTCTTTAGAAATAATAAAAGAATTTAGAGCGAATCTGCCGATTCTTGGAGTGTGTCTAGGTCATCAAGCTATTGGAGAGGCTTTTGGAGGAAATATAGTGAAAGCTCCAAAACCTATGCATGGCAAATTATCGAAAATTCAGCACAATTCTAAATTTTTATTTTCAAATATTGAAAATAATTTTTTAGTGACTCGATATCATTCTTTGACAATAGATCCACAATCATTACCAGATGAATTAGAAATTACGGCAAAATCTGAAGACGGCGTCATTATGGGAATTCAACATAAAGAATTCAATATATCAGGGGTTCAGTTTCACCCAGAATCTATAAAGACTGAAAATGGAAAAAAAATACTATTAAACTTTCTTTCTTCAAAATGAGTTCTAAAGAGATTATAAAAAAAGTTTTATCAAATAATCTGACTCAGTCAGAATCAGCTTCAGTGATGCAAGATATTTTTATGGGCAAAGTAGCTGATCAGGAAATCGAAAATTTTTTAACATCTTTATCAAGTAAAGGAGAAACTTCAGATGAATTGACAGGGGCAGTTTTAGCAATGAGAAATTCCTCTCTTAAAGTAAAATTGAAATCACAAGATAATCTTGTTGATTGTTGTGGTACAGGCGGCCTCGGAAAAAGCATGATGAATATTTCAACAGCATCTGCGTTTGTTGCGTCAGCTGCTGAAGTAAAAATTGCGAAGCATGGAAACCGTTCGGCTACTGGCAAAAGTGGAAGTGCAGATTTATTAGAAGCAGCAAATGTAAATTTGAATATCAAACCAGAGGAGGTAGCAAAATGCATAGAAGAAATTGGAATTGGATTCATGTTTGCGCCAAATTTTCACCCTGGAATGAAATATGTCATGCCTGCGAGAAAAAGAATTGCTGATAAAACAATTTTTAACCTTCTTGGTCCTTTAACAAATCCAGCAAATGCTAAAAGACAAAGTTTAGGAGTATACGATTCTAAGTGGATTATTCCTGTCGCAGAAACTTTGAGAAATCTTGGTAGTAATAAAGCAATGGTTTTCCATTCTAAGGATGGTCTTGATGAAATAAGTTCAGTAGACAAAACTCATGTTGCTGAATTAGATGAAGGTAAAATTAAAGAATATGAGATTGATCCCAAAACATACGACATTCATCAAAAAAATTTTAAAGACCTTCAAATAGAGTCACCATTTGACAGCTTAGATCTGATTAAAGCGACTTTAGGAAATGAAGATTTTAAGGCAGGTGAAAATATTGTTTCTTTAAATTCAGCGGCAGTCATTTACGTTTCAGGTATAGCTAGAAATTTTGAAAGTGCCCTTGAAATTGCAATTGATGCTATAAAATCAGGTAAGGCCTTAAAAAAACTAAACGAACTTGCATCTTTTTCAAACGCTTTCAATGAATCATCTGAATAAAATAATAGAAATTACTGAAGAGACGGTAAAAAAATCTCTTTCTTCTAGATCTGTAGGATCTTTAGAAGATGATTTCGATAAATTTAAAAAAAGAGATTTTCAAAAGGTAATTTCCACGAAAGTCGCCAAGGAAGAAACTGCAATTATTGCTGAGATAAAAAAAGCATCTCCAAGCAGGGGCTTGATTAGAAAAGATTTCGACCCTCAAAAGATTGCTGAAGAATACGAATCAAATGGAGCTGTTTGCTTGAGTGTTCTCACAGATGAACCTTTTTTTCAAGGAAAACTAGAATATTTGGAAATAGTAAGAAATTCTTGTGATTTACCTATTCTAAGAAAAGATTTTATGATCGATCCGTATCAAATATATGAAACAAAAGCATATGGCGGTGATTGTGTCCTTTTGATTGTGGCAGCTCTGGACAAAATTCAATTGAGAGATTTTTCTCAACTTGCTAAAGAGCTAGATTTAGATATTCTTATAGAGGTTCATTCTGAAGCTGAGTTATTTGATGCTCTAACAATTGACCCCAAGCTGTTGGGTATTAACAATAGAGATCTCACGACATTTGAGGTAGATAAAAATTTGTCAATTAAACTTGCAAAACAGATGCCTAATGATATTAATGTTATCTCGGAAAGCGGAATTAGAACGAGAGAAGACATCTTTAACTGCAAGGGACATGGAATACATAGTTTTTTGATCGGTGAAAGCTTAATGAAGGAAAATAGTCCTGGCAAGGCTTTGAAGGAAATTCTAAGTTAAGATTCATTGATTCCTTTTTCCAATATCCTTTCTATAAAAAGCTCCTTCCCAAGAAATTTTTGAAGTTGATTCATAAGCAGATTGAAAGGCATTTTCCAAGTTTTCACCCAAACCTGTCACGCACAGTACACGACCTCCATCAGTAAGAATTTCTCCAGCTATTTTTTTTGTTCCACAATGAAATACTTTAATTGATTCGCTTTCTTCTGAGATTCCAGAAATTGGAAAACCAATGTCATATTTTTCAGGATAGCCCTTTGATGCCATAACGACTCCTAAAGCATATCTATCATCCCATTCAATAATTTCGTTTTCTAATTCTGTTTTTGATGCTTTCAAACAAAGCTTCAAAAAATCACTTTTCATTCTCATTAATATTGGTTGAGTTTCAGGATCGCCAAATCTACAGTTGTACTCCAAGACTTTTATCTCATTCTTTTCGATCATTAACCCTGCATACAAAAATCCTTTATATTTTATGCCTCTGTTTTTTAATTCTGCTAGAGTAGGTTCAATTATTTTATTCATAATTTCGTCATTCAATTCATTCGTAATTAAAGGGGTAGGGGAATAAGCCCCCATCCCGCCAGTGTTAGGACCTTTGTCCCCGTCGTCTCTTTGTTTATGATCTTGAGAACTTGCTAAAGGAATAACATTTTTACCATCACAAAGGACAATAAAACTGGCTTCTTCTCCTCTTAAAAACTCCTCTACAACAAGATTATCTCCAGCTGAACCAAGTTTTTGTTTAACCATCAGGCTATTGAGTGCTTCAAATGCTTCTTCTCTGGAAAATGCAACTATTACTCCTTTGCCGCCAGCTAATCCATCTGCTTTCAAAACGACAGGAATTTCACAGTTTTTAAGAAATTCTTTTGCAGTTGCAGCCTCAGAGAATACTTTGTGATTTGCAGTAGGAATGTTCCCCTTTTTTAAGACATCTTTCATAAAAATTTTTGATCCTTCCATCTGAGCAGCTAGTTTATTAGGACCTAAACAAAGAAGGTTATTTTTCTCGAACAAATCAACAATTCCCATCACTAGAGGAGCTTCGGGACCAACGATACTGAGATCAATCCTTTCAGTTTTTGCAAATTCTAGTAATCCGTCTAAATCTTCAGCTTTTATGTCTACGTTTTTTGTTTTAGGCTCCTTTGCTGTGCCAGCATTTCCTGGGGCAACAAAAATTTTTTCACAAAGATCGCTTTGAGCTATTTTCCATACTAGCGCGTGTTCTCTTCCTCCAGAACCTATTACAAGAACTTTCATTTAATGTCTAAAATGTCTCATGCCAGTGAATATCATAATCATGTTTGCTTCATTCGCTGCTGAAATAATCTCGTCATCTCTGATAGAGCCACCAGGTTGAATTATGCATGAAATGCCATTTTTAGCCGCTTCGTCGATACTGTCTCTAAACGGGAAAAAAGCATCAGAAGCCATACAAGAGCCATTTAGATCGAAACCAGCTTTTTTTGCTTTTTTTGCTGCTATTTCAGCACTATCAATTCTACTCATTTGCCCAGCCCCTATTCCTAATGTCTGATTTTTTGAGGCATAAACAATCGCATTAGATTTTACATACTTACAAACTTTCCATGCAAACATAGCATTTTTTAATTCTTCTTTATTGGGCTTTTTCTCTGTTGCTACAATTAAATCTTTGTTCTCAATCTCTCCAGTATCAATACTTTGTAAAAGTAATCCTGAATCTACAGAGTGAAATTTTAAACCCGGATTAATTTTTTTTTGATTTTTAATTACCAATAGTCGGACATTTTTTTTAGTCTTAAACTGTTCCATAGCAGCTTTTGTAAAATTTGGAGCAGCCACCACCTCAATAAACTGATTTTCTATTAAATAGTTTGCAGTTTTTTCATCTATTTCTTTATTGACCGCTATTATTCCCCCAAATGCAGAAGTTGGATCGCATGCAAATGCTTTTTTATAAGCTTCTAAAACAGAATTAGAAGACGCTACTCCGCATGGATTAGCATGTTTAACAATTACGCAAGAAGCTTCAGAAAAATTGCTTACACACTCAAGCGCTGCATCTGTGTCTGCAATATTATTGTAGGAAAGCTCTTTTCCTTGCAGTTGAGTTGCAGAAGAAATTCCATTTGGACTTTCATTAGAAAGTTTATAAAAAGCAGCTTTTTGGTGAGGGTTTTCTCCGTATCTTAAATTATCAGACTTGTAATAAACTCCAAAGATTGATTTGGGTAAATCCTCTTCATCTAAATTTTCAAAAAAATTAGAAATAGATAGATCATATTTAGTCACATTACTAAAAGCTGTTTCTGCAAGCTTTAATCTAGTTGCATAAGAGATAGCTTTATTTTCCTCAAATTCTTTAATAAAACTTTCGTATTCATTTGGTGAAGAAAGGACGGATACATAATAAAAGTTTTTTGCTGAAGCTCTTATCATTGTAGGGCCTCCAATATCTATATTTTCAATCGCCTCTTCAAAAGTTCCATTATTTTTTACTGTTTCTTCAAAGGGATATAAATTCACCACTACTAAATCAATCTCCTCAATTGAATTTTTTTTTACTTCATTTTTATCTATATTTCTTCTTGAAAGAATTCCTGCATGAACTTTTGGATGAAGTGTTTTCACTCTTCCATTCATCATTTCTTTAGATCCTGTGAATTCAGAAATATCTTTAACTTCTATTCCTGCTTCTTTTAAGAACTTTAATGTCCCTCCAGTTGAAATAATTTCTACACTTTCCTTTTGTAATGATTTTGCAAGAACAAGAATATTTTTTTTGTCTGAGACACTTATCAGGGCTCTTTTTATTTTTATCGAAGAATTTTTTGACATATTAGATGAGCTTATATGCTTTTAGTTTTGTTCTAAGAGTACCTCTGTTAATACCTAACATTTTACATGCCTCAGATTGATTACCTTTGCAATAAATCATTACTTCTTCTAATAATGGTTTTTCAACCTCTTTCATAACCATTTCAAAAACATCTTTAGGTTTATTACCGTCAAGATTCTTGAAGTACCTTCTCATTGAGAGACCAACTTGATACTTGAGAGTTTTTTTTTCCTCGTTTGCCGACATATTTAATTTACGTGCGTAGATAACTGGGTTCCTAGATTTACTAACTCAATTTTTTTTTGATTTATGTCAAATTCAGTTACCGAACAATTATCTGGATAAAAACTAACCATTGAGCGATAGTTTTCTGCATTAGCTACTATAGTATTTATCACCATAAAATGGGAAAAAATTATCGTTGGATTTTTAAACTCCTTAATTTTAGAAATTATGCTTTGATGCCAATTCAATTGAGCTTTTTCAAGTTCATTAATATTTTTATTAAAAATTTCTTTCAGCCATTGCTGCCTTTTATTCAATGGAATTCCTGGAGATGGTATTTCAGTAAAAACTGGATCAATGAACATATCTTTATTGAGTTTTTCTTTTAATTTTGTTCCAGTCTCGATTGCTCTTTTAAGAGGGCTGCTTTTCAAATCGTAGTTTTCAATTCCTTCAAGTTTAAGAAGCATGTTTGCACATTCTTCGGCCTGGACAATTCCTAAATCGCTTAGCCCTGGATCGGAAGATTCTTCCCAAGAGGCTGAAGCTTCTCCATGTCTTACTATTAATAATTTTGTCATAGTTTTATTTTTATCAAGATTGTGAATAATAACTGAATGAGAATACCTAGGATATATTATCCTGAAGAATTAAAACCTAATTCTTTAATCAATCTTCCTTTAAGTGCATCAAATCATTTGAAAGTTTTAAAGAAAAATAAAGGGGATAAAGTTGAAGTTTTTAATGGAAAGGGCACGATTTCCCTAGGATGCTTAGAAGATTTAAAACGTAATAGAATTTCTTTGAGACTAGAAGACAATATTATTCAAGAAAAACCTTTGATTCCCGAAATTAATTTGGGAGTCTCTAATATTAAAAATTTTGATAAAGTTGTAAAAGATTCTTCTCAGCTTGGTGTGAGCGCCTTAGCTTCTTTAATTACTGAAAGAACTAAGCTTCGAGACACTAAAAAAGATAAATTTAAAAGGTGGCAGCTTATTTCTGCAAGTTCTTGCGAGCAATCAGGATTAAATTGGTTGCCTAAGATTTCTCAGAATAATTTAAAAGATTGGATAGGTGAATCAAAGTCAAAGAATAGATTTTTCCTAGATCCAAAAGCAGATATTTATATCGGCGATATAAAAAGATTTTCAACTTTAGATATTGCAATCGGTCCTGAAGGGGGGTTTTCGACAAAAGAAGAAGATTTATTCAAGAAGTATAATTTTACTGGGGTTAATTGCGGTAACTTAGTCATAAAGACAGAATCTATGCCTATAGTAGTATTATCAATGCTAAAGGTCCTAAGCGAGGCTAACTAAATGAAGAAAATTGGAATAGTAATGAACTCAATTGCTGAAATAAATTTCAAAAAAGATTCAACATTATTGTTGATGAGCGAGTTACAAAATCAAGGCAAAGAACTTTATTACATAGAAAATTTAAATTTGTATTTTTCTAATCAAACGCCAATGGCAGTTGCACAAAAAATTGAAGTATTTATGAATGAAAATAAATGGTTTGCTCTAGAAGATCAGGAGAAAATAGAGCTCGCTTCTTTAGATCTTGTTTTAATGAGACAAGACCCTCCTTTCGACATGAATTTTATAAACAATACTTATGTCTTAGAGGCAGCAGAAAATAAAGGTCTTAAAGTGGTTAATAGACCTTCAAGCTTAAGGACATTTAATGAAAAATTATCTATTTTAAATTATCCAAGCTTCATGACTGATACTGTGGTTACCTCTAAGAAGTCACTAATGGAAGAATTTATTAACATTCACAAAAAGGTAGTAATAAAACCTTTAGGTCTCATGGGCGGCGATGGTGTTCAAATAGTCAATGCCGATAATTGCTCTGAAGCCCTTAATAGTATGCCTTTTGATAATTCAGAAATGCTGATGTTGCAAAAATTTATAGATGACGTTTACCTTGGAGACAGAAGGATTTTAATAATAAATGGAAATTTACCGGAATCAGTTGTTTTGAGAAAACCACCAGAGGGTGATTTTCGAGGAAATTTGGCAATAGGCGGAACTGCATCGACTGAAGCTTTAAATGAAAGAGATAAAGAGATAGCGAGTGTCATTGGCAAAGATTTGTTAAAGCAAGGAATCTTTATTGCCGGATTGGATGTAGTAGGAGGCTTCTTAACCGAAATAAATATTACCTGTCCAACATGTTTCAGAGAATTATTAGACCAGACAGGAGAGAATCTCGCCGAAAGCTTCGTAGACCAATTAGAGATAATAAAAATATGAAATTAAAAATTTATGCTTTTTTATTAATTTCATTTGGCTTACATGTTTTTGTTATCGCAGGGTTAAGTTTTGTTACCGATGAAAATACGTTTGATAAGAATGTAGTAAGTGTAAATTTGAACTTTTCAAAGTTTAAAGAATTAGACAGTCAATTAAATTTCGAGGTTACAAAAAAAGCTAATGGATTAGATTTAGGAGATAAAGTCGAAAGTTTTAATAAAAAACTTTTTACTGAAAACGAAATTACAAATGCTGCGAATTTATATGTCAGTGCATGGCAAAGACAAATAGAGAGTATTGCCAATTCTTCTTTTAAAGAATATTTAAATAATCAAGAACCAATTTCTTTAAGACTTTCTGCGACTTTAAATTCTTCTGGTGAGTTAGTTAATTTTGAGCTAATAAAATCTTCTGGGATTGAAACAATTGATCAAGTGGCAATAGATATTTTAAAAACAGCATCACCTTTTATTCCTTTTAGCGAGATGATGAATGACTATCTTGAGATTACTATTATTCGGGATTGGAATTTTGGTTCTCCAAAAATATGACAACAAATTTACTCGGTATAGATTATGGAACTAAACATGTTGGTTTTGCTCTCGGCAACACTTTGACCAAATCGTCAGAAAATTTTTTTTCTTTTTCTTATTCAAAAAAAAATCAGCTTGAACGAAAGATTTTAGAAATCTGTAAGGAATGGGAGATAAGTCAGATTGTTTTTGGCATGCCCTTTAACCCCGATGGTTCTAAAAATGACATGTGCAGGCAAATAGAAAAATTTTCAAAAAAATTGTTATTTAAAGTTGATGTGAAAATCTTTTACCATGATGAAAATTATACTTCTACTGATTTTAAAATTGAGACAAAAAATAAAAATGTAAAATCTTTTAATAATTCTCATGGATATGCCGCTAAATTGACATTAGAATCTTTTATGAGAGAACAACTTTAATGGCAGGTTTTTTACCCGATAGTTTTATTCAAAGAGTTTTAGATGAAACCGATATTGTTTCTCTTATAGATTCATACATCCCCTTACAAAAAAAGGGGAAGGATCATTGGTCATTATGTCCTTTTTGTGAAGACGGTAATAATCCGTCTTTTAGTGTAAGTTCTCAAAAACAATTTTATTATTGCTTTAGATGTCGTGCCTCTGGAAATGCGATTGGTTTTTTAATGAATTATCAGTCCAAAGATTTTCTTGATGCTATAGAAACTTTAGCCACAAATGCTGGTTTAGAAATTCCTCAAAAAATACAAGGCGAGTCTTTTGAAAAGTACAAAAAAATAATTGATGCAAATGGACTTGCAAGAGACTTTTTTTCACGTCAGATGAAAGATAGTCCCGAAGGAAAAAAAGTTCTGGATTATTTGTTGAGTAGAAAGATATCAGAAGAGATACTTAAAGAGTTTGAAATAGGTTTCGCGCCTTCTGGTTGGGCTAATTTGAAAGATTATTTTGTGAAACTTGAACAGCAAGAGCTCATTAAAAATGAAATAGGGCTTTTTAAGAAAAACGAAAAAAATAATATTTATGACGTTTTTAGGAATAGAATTATTTTTCCCATTAAATCAAAGAAAGGTCATGTTATTGGATTTGGAGGAAGAGTTATAGATGAGGAAATGCCCAAGTATCTAAATTCCCCAGAGAATGAAGTTTTTAAAAAGGGTAAAGAACTTTATGGATTGCATGAGGTATTGAAAAATAATAGGAATTTAAAAAAAATAATTGTTGTTGAAGGCTATACAGATGTGCTGTCTTTATTTTCGAATAAAATTTCATATGCTGTTGCTACCTTGGGTATAGCTACAAGTAAAACTCATCTTGAGAAGCTTTTTGGTTATGTTGATGAGGTAGTATTTTGTTTTGATGGTGATGAAGCAGGTATGAAGGCGGCAGAATCTGCGATGAAAATTTCTTTGCCAACAATTAAAGATGGAAAGATTTTAAAATTTCTATTTCTTCCAGATGAGCATGATCCATCTAGTTTACTTGAAGAAGAGGGGAGAGATGAATTTGAAGAAAGAATTGAGAAAGCAATGGTACTTTCTGACTATATATTCAGCTTAATTTTAAATAAATATGGAGACTCTATTGAAGAAAAAGCTGCCGCGTCTAAAGAATTTACAAGTCTTATTTCCTCAATGCCATCAAGTAATTATAAAAATATTTTGATTCAAGAATTTTCTAAAAAAGTCGATATTAAGCTTGAAGAAGAAAATAAAATCATTCCGGAAAGAAAAAAAATTCAAAAAGTAGAAGAAAAAGAAATAAGTTATGAGCTAGATAAAGTAACTAAAAGCATTATAAAAACTCTTATAGAATGCCCAGAATTATCTCATTTAGAAGAAGTTGATTTTTTAGTGGAATTAAATGATGAATTCGTATCAAAATTTATTAACTTTCTGAGAAGTAAAGATGGTCTTACTTTTCCAATGATTCTTCACGCTTTTGAGGAGAAAAAAAGTTTCCTGATCAGTTTAACTGAAGATAAAAATCTAATCTCGCCAGATGCAGCAGCAGAATACATTATTCAAGCAATAAATTATTTGAAAAAAAGTGATGAAACAAACTTTCAAGATAAGCTTAAGTCTAAATATTTTGAGGGCACAATGGCAGAAAATGAAAAGATTGAGCTTAAAAAAATTCTTTTAGAGAATTTTGAAAATCTAGACCAAGAGGAAATTAAAATCTTGAAGGAAATTTAAATAATTTTCAGAAATTTACATAAGTTTTAAGATATAATTTGATACTTTTTTTGAGGTACGACTTTTTATGTATGACGAAGATATTGAAAATAATGGGCTGCGTGAATTAATAGAAAAGGGCAGAGAACAAGGTTTTATTACATTTGCAGACATAAACGATTTTCTTCCGGAAGACGTATCTGATCCAGATCAATTAGATGAAGTCATTCAGACCATCAATGATTTAGGCCTCCAAGTTCTCGAAAATGCTCCCGAAGAAGGTTCCGATGCTATGGAAGCTATAAATCAGCCAGTGGCTCCAGAGCCTACGGAAAACGAAATGGGTGCAATAGAGTCGGAAGTTGGAAGAACAACTGATCCAGTAAGGCTTTACATGAGAGAAATGGGCTCAGTGGATCTTCTCACTAGAGAAGGGGAAATCGTAATCGCTAAAAGTATTGAAGAAGGCGCAAGAGACTTACTAAACTCCTGCGCAAAGTTTCCTGGAATCATCGAGGAATTTCTTCTCGAATACGCATTAATTAAGAAAGAAGATAAAAGAATATCTGACATCATTGTTGGTTTTATGGATGAGGAGGAAGAAGTTGTTCCTGGTCCTCAAGCTGGAGAAAATGTTGAAATGGATGAGAGCTCCGACGAAGAAGATGACGGCGCAGGCATTGACATGCAAGAACTTGAAAAACGTTTAGCTTCTTTGAAAAGACAATTTAATAAAACTGAAAAGGTCATTGATCAAAAAGGCAGGAATAGTGACGAGGCGGTTAAAGAATTAGAAAAGTTAGGAAATATATTTAAGTTTTTGAAGTTATCTCCAAAAAGATTTGAAGTTATTTCTTTAAGACCAAGACTTTTGGCAAAAAGAATACGAGGAATAGAGAAAGAAATTTATGATCTATGCGTTCAACAAAGCAAAATGCCAAGGAAAGAATTTTTGGACATATTTAGAGATAATGAAACAAATTTAAAATTTCTAGATCCCATATTTAAAAGTAAGAAAAATTATATTGGAGAGTTATCAGATTATAAAGATGATATTAAAACGCTTCAAAACAGAATAAAGGGCATCGAAGAAGAAATTGGTTTATCAGTTTCTGAGATTAAATCGCTTGCCTCTCAGATGACTAAGGGCGAAACAAAAATTAGAAGAGCCAAGAAAGACATGATTGAAGCAAACTTAAGACTTGTCATTTCAATAGCCAAAAAATATACCAATAGGGGATTGCAATTTTTGGATTTAATTCAAGAAGGTAACATTGGTTTAATGAAGGCGGTAGATAAATTTGAGTATAGAAGAGGTTATAAATTCTCAACTTATGCGACCTGGTGGATCAGACAAGCAATTACAAGATCTATAGCAGATCAAGCGAGAACGATTAGAATTCCAGTACATATGATTGAAACTATTAATAAATTGAACAGAATTTCAAGGCAAATGCTTCAAGAAAACGGCAGAGAGCCTACTCCTGAAGAGTTAAGTGAAAAGATGGATATGCCTGAAGATAAAATTAGAAAAGTTTTAAAGATTGCTAAAGAGCCAATCTCTACAGAAACTCCAATAGGAGATGAAGACGATACTACATTGGGTGATTTCATCGAAGATCCATTGCTAGATTCACCGATAGATTCAGCGACTGAATCAAATTTAATTGAAGCTACCGGCGGAGTTTTAGGGAGTTTGACAGCAAGAGAAGCTAAGGTTTTAAGAATGCGTTTTGGAATTGGTATGAACACAGACCATACTTTAGAAGAGGTAGGCAAACAATTTGATGTAACTAGAGAAAGAATTAGGCAAATTGAAGCTAAAGCGCTAAGAAAGTTAAGACATCCATCTAGATCTGGTCATTTGAAAGGCTTCCTAGACGAATAATTTTGGGCCTGTAGCTCAGTTGGTTAGAGCAGCGGACTCATAATCCGTTGGTCGGAGGTTCGAGTCCTCCCGGGCCCACCATCTAAAAAAATTGCTAATCTTTTTGCTCATCAAATGGGCATTTATAAACATCAATATAAACTCCCGCTGCATCCAGCTGATAACCATCTTTATACTCTTGTGATGAATATATATCTCTTATGACAATAGCATTGCCTCCTGCTATGTGAACTTGGTCTTTCAAAACACGTAATGCGTTTGAAGTTGCAAAAGAGTTATTCCAACCGCTCTCTCTTTTTTCAGTATCATAAAGATAAACACAATTCAGACTCTTGACTTGAGAACGATCAATCGTCATTACATGATGATTATCAGAGTATATTGATGGATCAAGAGATTCACACGCGACAATTAAGGAAAAAAAAAGAATGAGTGTTAGTCTGTTCATCAAATATATCACTTAGATAATTCTATCATGATGATTCTTGGGGGTTAATATTGTGACTCATAAACCACTGGTTGAAGGGTAGAGCTCCTCCTTGCCATTAAAAAAAACTTATTTATCCACAAAAGTACCTTTTTTACTCCTGTACCTTTATAACCATAAGTTATTTATATATATAAAAATGATAATCATTCTCATTATCATTTGTATTAATAATGAGAATCATTATCATTTATAGACTATATTTATAGTGGAATAATTTATGAAAAAAATATTTTTGTCTAGCTTGCTAGTAGCAAGTGGAATTTTAGTTTCAGGTGCCTTGATTGCGCAGGAAGAAGAACTAGTTGTGAAAGGTAACGTTCTTTACTCTGATCAAGTCAACGCACTTAAAACTCCAGTGCCAGTAATAAACGTACCAGTATCTGTATCTATTATCACTGACGATGAAATTGCTAGACAAGGTTTTGATCAACTAGGGGATGTAGTTAGATATACACCCGGTGTGAGTACTTCTCAAGGAGAGGGCCACAGAGATGCAATCGTTTTCCGCGGTAACAGATCGACAGCTGACTTTTTCCAAGATGGTGTTAGAGACGACGTTCAATACTATCGTTCTCTTTATAATGTAGAGCAAGTAGAGATCTTAAGAGGTCCTAATGCTTTATTATTTGGAAGAGGTGGAACTGGTGGAGTAATCAACAGAGTTTCTAAAAAAGGTGTCCTGGGAGAAACTTTTGGCTCATTTTCAATCGGCTCAAACACTTTCGGCGCTTATGATTTTGTTGCGGATTACAACATTTCGATTAATGAAGATAGGTCTTTGAGAATTATGGCTCATCGTGATTATCTTAACAATCACAGGTCTTACTATGACGGAGATCGAGCAGGATTTAATCCAACAGTGAAAATTAAAATGAGTGATAACACTATGTTAGATGTTTCTTATGAATATGCTGATCACGAAAGATTTATTGACCGAGGCATACCTACAGGTTCTAATGGAGAGCCAGTAGAGGCGTTGGCTGATATCGTTTTTGGACACCCAGATCTAAATACCCAAACCTTAACTGCTGATATTTTAAGAGCTACCATTACTAGAGACATCTCAGAGACTTCAAAAGCTATTTTTTCTATCACTAATAATGAATTTGAAAAAATGTATCAAAACCTTTACGTCGCTGGTTATAGTGCAACACTTGAAGAAGTTGCTTTAGATGGATATTTAGATCCTACTACAAGAGATAATTTAATTATTTCAGCTAATTTTGTAAACGAATTTGAAATAGGCTCTGCCACGCATACCATTTTATTCGGTATTGAAGTGGTTGATACCGACAACAAAAACTTCCGATACAACACTAACTTCACAAATGCTGGAGCTTTGCCTTTAGCTAATGACGGAACTGGTATATACGCGGCAGGTAGTTCGCAAGCAGGTAAAAGTGATAGGGAAACTTTTTCGATTGCTGACATGAGAGCTGGTATCTTTAATAGAGATGAGGCTGGTGCAGCTGTTACGTTAGATTTCACTGAGAAACTAAACAACATTACTACTACTGAATTTGAAGTTACTTCTTTCTTCCTTCAAGACCAAATAGATGTATCTGACAACTTGAAGCTCCTTATTGGCGCAAGATTCGACGACTACGAAATCACTGTAGTTAATCTTAAGCCTGGTTCTGAAGCTACTGTTACCAAAGGAGAGAATTTAACATCACCCAGAGCAGGTATTATCTTCAAACCTCAGGACAATGTTTCAATTTATGCAAGTTACAGTAACACCTTTGCACCTGTAGCTGGAGAGCAATATAAAGCTATGTCAAACAGTCTTGGACCTATAGGCTCATTGAATGAGGTCTTAGATGCCAGTGAAACCGAAAATGCTGAGATAGGTCTGAAATGGGCTATTTCTGATGAGTTATTTTTAACTGCTGCATACTTTGATGCAGAAAGAACTGCTATGACTGCCGTTACAGTTAATAATGTTGCTGAACAACAAGAAGTTGTTAATCAAAACGTAGATGGTATAGAAATTGAACTAGCAGGAAGAATTTCAGATCAACTTGAACTGACGATGAGTTATGCTGATTTTGAAGGTGATAATGTTGCTCAGAATAAAGAAATTCCAGATTATCAATTTTCTGCATTCGCCAATTATCAGGTTAATGATAAATTCGGTATTGGATTTGGCCTAACTTCTCAAGGCGATCAGCAAATTGGAAGTGGGGCTACTCCTTATTTACCGAGTTTCACTAGAGTTGATGTAGCGGCATATTATCAAATTGCCGACGATTTAATGTTGCAAATGAATATAGAAAACCTAACAGATGAAACGTATTTCCCTCACTCACACTCAACACACCAAGCGTCTGTTGGAGAAGAGGTTAATGCTAATTTCTCAATTAGGAGGACTTTCTAAGAGGATTTTGGTTTGTGTACCCTCAATTAAATAATAGAACTTACATTTATTATTTTTATAAACTCACCATAAACTACACAAATCAAATTAGAACCCAGATTGGCAGAGATCCTGGGTTCTTCCTTTTTTAAATAATTAATAAATTTTAGAAACTTTCTTAATCTCTTTACGAGTAACTTTTTCAGCTCTCTTTAAACCTAAATCATTCCAAACCTTATCAAGAGATTCGACAAAGCTCTTAACATCGACAGACGAGTGCTTGGGAGTAATGGTCACTCTGAACCTTTCATCGCCTTTTGGAACAGTTGGGTAAAATATTGGCTGAATATAAATTCCGTGTTCATTTATCAGAGTGTTAGCTGCTTTTTTACAAAGCTCCGGCTCATAAAGATGGATGGGGATTATGTGACTGTCGTTCTTTAAAAAAGGTATGTTGTAATCCGTTAAACCTTCTCTGATTAAATCTGAATTAACTTTTATATTTTCTCTTAAAATGTCAGCTCTTTTTGCAATTTGAATAGCTTGTATAGATGCCGCCGCAATACTTGGGTTTGCTGAAGAAGTAAATATAAAACCTGGAGCAAAACTTCTTATAAAATCAATAACGTCCTTGTTTGCTGCAACGTAACCACCCATTTGCCCAAAAGCTTTTGAAAGGGTTCCATTAATGATATCAATCTCATCAGAAACATTTAATTCTGCCGCAATTCCTCTTCCTTCTGGGCCATATAAACCAACTGAATGGACCTCATCCAAATATGTTAAAGCGTTATATTTTTTTGCAAGCTGAACAATTTTCTTTATAGGTGAACGAAGACCTTCCATCGAATAGAGGGATTCGAAAACTATTAACTTTGGCGTATTTGCATTGGATGTTTTGAGCAGTTCTTCAAGGTGTTCAACATCATTGTGCTTGAAGACATGAGTTTTTACATTCGCATTTTTTATTCCTTGAATCATGGAAGCATGATTAAGTTCGTCAGAATAAACTTCGCAACCTTCAAGCTTCTTACATAATGTCCATAGAGTTGATTGGTTTGCCGTGTAAGCAGAGGGAAATAATAAGCTGGCTTCTTTATTGTGCAATTCAGCAAGATCATTCTCAAGATCGGCATGATAAGAGGATGTACCTGAAATATTTCTGGTTCCTCCAGATCCCGTTCCTAATTCCTTGATTACCTTTATTGATTCTAAGATCACAACAGGATGTTGACTTAGATTCAAATAGTCATTGCTGCACCAAACTTCAACAGCCCTCTCTTTGCCTTCAAAACGTTCGGTGGCTTTAGGGAAGTTAACATGGTTCCTATTGATCTCTCTAAATTTTCTATAAAGACCTTGGGATTTAAGTGAGGTTAATTCGTCAGCAAAGTATTTTTTATAATTCATTAATAATAGAGTTACTTACAAAATGAAGTATAAATGAAAGTACTATTTAATAGATATAAATTTTATAATTACATTCTCTATATATTTTAAAGTTATATTGAAAACATTAAGAATCATTTCAAGAAAAAGTCTGTTGGCGCAAGTTCAGGCACAAATTGTGGCTGATAAGATTAAAAACAAATTTGAAGACATTCAGATAGAGTTTGTTACAAAAGAAACATCTGGAGATATTGATTTAACTACACCTTTACATCAAATGCCCGATGCAGGTGTTTTTACAAATGACATAAGACAAGAACTTTTAAGTAATAATGCAGATTTGGCAGTTCATTCTTGGAAAGACTTGCCCGTAGAACTCTTGGAAGGAACAGAAATTATAACCACCTTAAAAAGAGCTGATTCACGAGACCTTCTTATTTTTAAAAAAAAATCTTTGGGAAAGCAAACTATAAAACTTTTAACTTCTTCTCCTAGGAGAAAAGAAAACTTATCTAATTTTTTACCCAACGCACTTCCTTGGATTCCTTCAGATATAAAATTTGTCGATGTTAGGGGGAATATTCAAACGAGGCTTTCAAAACTTTTTGAGTCTGAAAAAGATGGTTTAGTCATCGCATTTGCTGCAATGAAAAGACTTTTGGCCTCTTCTAAATTTTTTAAAGAAGAATCTAATCTTTTAGAGCTATTAAAAGAATCAAAATGGATGTTACTACCTTTATCAGAAAATCCAGCAGCACCAGCTCAAGGCGCGCTAGCATTAGAAATATCGTCAAAAAATCATGACTTAAAAAATCTTTTAAAGAATATAGGAGATGAAGAAACTTTTAATTTAGTAATTAAAGAAAGGGAAATTTTAAAAAAATACGGTGGTGGCTGCCACCAAAAAATTGGAGTGAGCATAATAAACTCAACGAAAGGCCAAATTTTACATATAAAAGGCGAAACAGAAGAAGGTGAGAAAATTTCTAAATCATCATTTGAACCACTAGAATCATATAAAAATAAACTGAAAGAAGTTAAAAATTATTTCCCTTCTAGTAAAGAGTCGTCACAAATTTTTAATAGAGTGTCTATTTCAAAAGCAGAACAAAAAGTTTCTGGAATTAAAAATTCTGGAATTTATGTTAGTAGAGGAAATGTTATTGAGAATATTAATTCAATTTCTAATACAAATTTGGTATGGACTAGTGGAGTTGAGACTTGGTTAAAACTAGCATCAAAGGGAATTTGGGTTAATGGAACTTCTGATAGTTTGGGAGAAAACGAAAGTCCGCCTTTAGGGCTTTATAAAGACACTAAGTGGTATAAATTATCGCATTTAGATGCTCATGAAGAAAAACTGGAATTGATATCTACTTATAAATTAGTGTCAAATGAATTGCCGAAAGATATTGAAAAAAATAGCCATTATTATTGGATGAGCTCAAGTTCTTTCAAATTTATTTTTGAAAAATTTCCTTCAATAGAAAACGCTAATCATTCCTGTGGGTTGGGTAAAACGTTTGATGAGATCAACCAAATTATTCCAGGAAAAGTTTATCCTTATCAGAATTATAAAGATTGGCTAGATAAAATTAAAAGAGCAAAGTAACATTGCGTTCCAATTTAAGTTATGAAGAGTTTATTAAGAAAATTTCCCAGTACTAGACTGAGAAGAAATAGGTCAAAAAATAGCTTGAGATCGATTTTGGCCGAATCAAAAATCACCGTTGATGATTTGATTCAGCCTATTTTTATCAAAGAAAATTTATCTGGCTATGAGCCAATCCAATCTATGCCAGGTATCAACAGATTAGGAGCAAATGTTTTAGAAGCAGAATTAAGAAATATTATCGATACTGGTATTAAAGCAGTTGCTTTATTTCCAGTGATCGAAGAGGAAAAAAAGGATTCAGCAGGAACAGAAGCACTTAATCAAGATAATTTTTTAAATGTTGAAATATCAAAAATTAAAGACCTATTTCCTGAATTAATAATCATTGCTGACGTCGCTTTAGACCCCTATACAGATCATGGCCACGATGGAGTTTTAAATAAAGTTGGAGATGTTGATAATGATCTAAGTCTTGATGTTCTAAAGAATCAGGCTTTATCTCTTGCGAAAGCAGGAGCCGATGTAATTGCTCCCTCAGATATGATGGATGGACGAATTAAAGTTATCAGAGATGCTTTAGAGAAAAATAACTTCAAAGACACGGTAATTCTTTCTTATGCAGCAAAATATAGTTCAAAATTTTATGGACCATTTAAAGACGCAGTAGAATCTGCAAAATTCTTTGGAAATAAAAATAAAGACACTTATCAAATGTCCCCTGCAAATAAAAATGAAGCTCTACAAGAAGTTGCTATGGATATAAATGAAGGCGCAGATATAGTAATGGTCAAACCAGGCATGCCATACCTCGATATTGTTTCTTCGGTGAAAGAAACCTTTAAAGTTCCTACTTTTGTTTATCAGGTCAGTGGGGAATATTCTATGCTTAAAGGAGCTATTGACAACGGTTGGCTTTCAGAAGAAGTGATGAAAGAATCTATTTTATCTTTTAAAAGAGCTGGAGCTGATTGTATTTTGACCTATGCTGCACTAGAAGTAGCGAAAGAATTATAAAAAATGCCCAATCAAAAGTTTCTCAATGCGCTAGCAAACGTTCCTCAATCTACCCCTCCGATTTGGTTTATGAGGCAAGCTGGAAGATACCACAGTCATTATCAAAATTTAAAAACCAAAAATTCTTTTGAGGAACTTTGTAAATCACCAACTTTGGCTGCAGAAACAGCTATGGGACCCATAAATTCTTTTGATTTTGATGTTGCTATCCTCTTTAGTGATATTTTGTTTCCTTTAGAAAGTTTAGGAATGGATTTAACATATTCTCCTGGGCCGAAATTTGGAAAATTATTGACCGAGGTAAATTTTAAAGAAGTATTTAAAAATAATTTTGATATTAACTCTTTGTCTTTCCAGGGAGAAGCAATAGAAAGAACTCTTGAAGTTTTACCAAAGGATAAATCATTTATCGGGTTTGTCGGTGGCCCTTTTACTTTACTTGTTTACTCGATGGGACTTAATAAAAGTGAGAAAACTTTAAATTTAACAGATTTCCAAATTGAAATTCTTAAGGATTTTCTTTTTCCGGTAATTTCTGAAAATATAACCATGCAACTTGAAGCTGGAGCAGAAATTGTGATGATTTTCGATTCTTCTGCTCATTTTTTACAACAAAAAAGCTTTTTAAAATACTTAGACATGATGCATGAGCAAATTTTTTCAAAATTTGAAAAAAGGATTGGATATTATGCTAGAGAAGGGATTGATTACGATTCGATAATTTCAGTTAACAAATTAAAACAGACATCTCTCGCTGGGCTAGGTATCGACTCAAATGAATCTTTGTCTAAATATTTTAAGCTATCAAGAGATTATTTTATTCAGGGAAATTTTGACGAAAAATTAATGCTTTTATCAAATACTTCTATGAAATTAGAATTAGAAAAATTTATCAAGTCTATAGAGAATTTTAGTGAAAAAGAGAGAGCAGGGTGGATCTGTGGTTTAGGCCATGGAATTTTAAAAGAAACTCCAGAAGAAAATGTGCAAACTTTTGTAAGAATGATAAGGGAGTCTTTTAAATGAGTTTTCTCGGCGAAAAAAATTTTTCTCACAAAGATCAAGAAAATATAGGGATACTTATATGTAATTTAGGTACCCCAGACAGTTATTCTGTCAAAGACGTCAGGGCTTTTTTAAGAGAGTTTTTATCGGATAGTAGAGTAATAGAAATACCTAAAATTGTTTGGTGGTTTATTCTAAATTTATTTATTTTAACCTTCAGGCCTTTTAGCTCATCTAAGTTGTACAAATCTGTTTGGACTGATGAAGGGTCTCCTCTAATGGTTTATTCAAAAAAATTAATTGATAGATTAGATGAAAAGCTTCCCGAAAAATACGAAGTTGCACTGGGTATGAGGTATGGTAACCCAAGCATTAAAACTGCATTAAAAAAACTCAAAGATAGAAACTGTAGAAAAATCTTAGTTTTACCATTATTCCCTCAGTACTCTGCTACAACTTCCGGAAGTATTTTTGACAAAGTCTCAGAAGAGATTAGAAATTGGAGATGGGTGCCTAGTTTAATTTTTATCAATTCTTATCATGATGATGAAAATTTTATTTCCGCTATATCAAACTCGTTAAGACCAAAACTCGAGTCTGAAAAACCTGACAAGGTAGTTTTTACTTATCATGGAATACCTAAAAATTATTTTGACCAGGGCGATCCCTATCACTGCCTTTGCCAAAAAACAACAAGATTAGTTTGTGAGAATTTAAAACTTGAAGAAAAAAAAAGTATCACAACATTTCAATCAAGATTGGGAAATGCTGAATGGTTAAAACCATATACCAGCGAGGTTATGAAAAGTTTACCTAAAGAAGGCTGTAAAAATATTATGGTTATCGCTCCAGGTTTTAGTGTCGATTGCCTAGAAACAATAGAAGAAATAGATGAAGAAAATAAGGAATATTTTTTAAATTCTGGAGGAGCAAAATTCACTTATGTTGAGTGTTTAAACGACACTGATCATCACGTAAATTTTTTAAAGGAATTTATAGAAAAGAAAATTTCTGTATGGAAATAAAAGACTTAGAAGATAAGAAAAAAAAGGCTAGTGAATGGTTTCGTACTCTTCGTGATAAATTTTGTAAAACTTTTGAAAGTCTGGATTCAAAAAAATTTTCTAGAAAGCTTTGGGAGCATAAAGGAGAAGGTGGTGGCGAGATAAGCATCATGAGAGGAGATGTTTTTGAAAAAGTTGGAGTTAATATCTCAACAGTCTCCGGAGAATTTTCTGAAGATTATCGAACTCAAGTAAAAGGGACCGAAGGTTCGCCAAATTATTGGGCCTCAGGGATTAGTTTAGTAGCACATATGCAATCTCCAAAAATTCCTGCTTTTCATTTCAATACTCGTTTTCTTGTAACACAAGATTCTTGGTTTGGCGGAGGTACTGATATGACTCCTACACTTGAAGATAGAAAGGATAAAAGATATTTTCATGACAGATTAGAGGCTGCATGTAATAAGCACGATGCAAACTATTACAAAGAATTTAAAAAAAATTGTGATGAATATTTTTATTTGCCGCATCGAGAGGAACCAAGAGGAGTGGGAGGAATTTTTTTTGATCACTTAAACTCTGGAAAATGGGAAGAAGATTTTAATTTTGTAAAGGAAGTGGGTTTAGAAACTCTAAATATAATTACAGAAATTGTGACTGCTAAAAAAGATCTTTCTTGGACAAGAGAAGAAAAAGAAAAACAACTCTTAAAGAGGGGAAGGTATGTTGAATTTAACCTAATATGGGATAGAGGAACACTTTTTGGTTTAAAAACTGGAGGGTCTACTGAAGCAATTTTAATGTCAATGCCTCCTGAGGCAAAATGGGATTAACATGATTTATCTAACGATTAAAACCATTCATATTGTTGCCGTAATTGCTTGGATGGCAGCTTTGTTTTATTTGCCGAGGCTTTTCGTTTACCACGCTAAACATAATGAAGAAGAATTAATAAGCAGTGTGTTTAAAGTTATGGAATCAAGGTTACACAGTGTTATTGCAACTCCGTCTATGGCTGCAGTTTGGTTAACTGGAATATATCTGGTTTACGTACAAGGAAATCAATTTTGGCTTAATTTAAAAATATTTTTTGTTTTTCTGATGACCCTTTATCATTTTTTCTTATTTTTCTCTTTAAAGAAATTTGAAGACGATTTGAATAATTTTTCAGAGAGGTTTTTTAGAATCATAAATGAGGTGCCTACGCTTTTAGTTATAATAATTGTAGGCTTAGTAGTTTTTAAACCTAGTTAGTAATTATGAAAATTTTAAAAGTATTCGACGATGTCGAATTAATTTTAGTCGACTTGGAAGTTAACATGGGCTCTGAGAAAAGAAGCGCTCCTACTTTGTGCGCAAGGTATCAAGGAAAAATTATTCCTCTAAACTCTGCGCATGATGGACGACCAATTTTAATGAACGAGAATAATGCGCTTGATGATTTTGAATCTTAAAGTTCTGTGGCTATTTCCATAAACTTTTTTTTCAACAAATCTGAATTATTTGTAATATTAAATGCGGAATTTCTTAAAAATCTTATCCATATATTCTTGGCTTCAAAGCCTCTTTTAAAAGCTTCCATGCTTGCTGCAAGCGCCAAATTAATTGGAATTCTTTTCCTGTTATAAACCTGAGTTATTTTTTTTAATTCTAATTTACCGAAATCATTTATAGCTTCAGATAAACATTTTACATCTCCTAGTCCTGCGTTAAGACCTAAACCTGCAAGTGGATGGATTTGATGAGCTGCATCCCCAATTAAAAAGATTCCATTTTTGGCAAATGTTTTTGCAGAAAGGTGGTTAAGAGGAAAATGCTGAATTTCAGTCGAAAAAACTAAATCATCAAAAGTTTCCCCAAAATGATTATTTATTTCAGCAATAAATTCTTTTTTTTCTTTTTGTAAAAAAATGTAAGCAGACTTATCATCTATCGACCAAATCATTGTCAGTTCATCATCATTAATTGGCAAAAGGGCGAGAGGGCCAATTTTTGTAAAAGTTTGTCTAATAGTAGAATCAGTAGAAGAAGTTTTTAAGTTAGCCACTAAAGCGGTTTGGTTATAACTCCATGATCTTGACTTAAATTTTCCCAAAGACCTCACAGCAGAATTAATTCCGTCGCAGCCGATTAGTATGTTGCAACTTAGTTCGTTATTATTTGTTTTGCAGGTAATTTTTTCATCATTTCTATTAATTTCTTCGAGTTTATTATCCCAATAAAATGATATTTCTTTTTTTTCTAAACTTTCCAATAAGTTTTTTTGAATATTACCTTCTGAAACAATATGACCTAAAGGATTTAATCGAGCTTCATTCGCATCAAATTCTATATACCCAGAACCCTCTTGCTCCCAAACTTTTATTTTTTCGTAAGGAAATGCATTCGGAGATATTTTTTCCCAAACACCTAGCTTCTTTAAAAAACTTAAACTTTTTTGATTGATGGATAAATGTCTTTTGCTAAAAGATGCATGAGAATTTGACTCAACAATACCTATCGAAAAATCTTTAGGATTTAAAGAGTCAGCTAGCGCTACTCCCATGACTCCGGAACCAACAATTAGAATATCATGATGAATCATGTACTCATTAAGACTTCTATATCTTTAATTTCTTTTGGGACTAAATCAGTTAGAACTTCAAAACCTTTGTCAGTTACTAAAACGTTGTCCTCAATTCTAATGCCAATGTTTTTATATTGATTAGGAACATTTAAATTTTCATTTATATAAATACCTGGCTCTATTGTAGTAATCATTCCTGGAGAATAGTCTACCCAATCTCCTTTTTCATTTTTTCCACCTACATCATGAACGTCTAAACCTAAATAATGACCTACGCGATGCATATAGAAGTCGAAATATTTGTTTGTTTCAATAACCTCATTTAAATCACCTTCTAATAATTTTAAATCCAATAACCCCTGGCTGATTATTTTTACAGAAGTCTCATGCGCCTTAAGAGGATTAGAGCCTGAAATGACTGTTTCAATTGATTTTTTACTAGCTTCTAGAACTATTTCATAAATTTCCCTTTGTTCTTTTGAAAATTTTCCGTTGACAGGAAAAGTTCTCGTGATATCGCTAGCATAATGATTTAACTCACATCCAGCATCAACTAGAACAAGATCCCCATCATTTAAGATGTCTTTATTATCATTGTAGTGAAGCACACAAGAATTTTTTCCTCCCCCAACAATAGAGGGATAAGCACAGGCTCTAGCTCCATGAGACATAAATTCATGAAGATACTCTGCTTCTAATTGGTATTCGTACATTCCAGGTTTTACAGATTTCATAGCACGTATATGCGCTAATGAGGATATACGACAAGCTTCTTTTATAATTTTTAATTCTTCTTCAGATTTAATTGCTCTCATCTTAGAAACTTCAAAATCTAAAGGTTTTATTGTTGATTCAGTGTTAGGCAGAAGTTTTTTTAATTTTTTAATTGATGATTCGAAACAGTAAATGTTCGCAAAATCTTTAACTAATTCAGGCAGAATATCTCTGCATTCACTTATAGATATTCCCCTGGTAGCTCCATATTTTTCTGTATTTTCTGGGCCCAGAATTTCGCCATCCCATTGTTCTTTTAACTTATTTTTTTCTTTACAAAAAATTATGAAATTTTTTTCATCTAAAACAGCAATGGATTCAGATTCGGGAAAATTCGTCAAATAGCTAAAATTGCTATTTTGTCTAAAAGGATAATTTACATCACCATTTCTTATAATTTCTTCAGAGCCAAACAAAATGGCTACAGAGTTTTCTTCTAAAAGCTCTGAAAGGAATTGACGTCTTTTACTAAAAATATCCATATATATATTTTAGCTCATTGTGGAATGCGTTAAAGAGTAAGATTAGAATAAGGTATGAATAATACTTTAGAGAGCAATGTAAAAGAGTTATTGACGCTTTCTAAAAAATTGAGAGAAGCTAATTTAGATTTAAGAAATAAAAATCAAAAACTTAAAGACGAAAACTTAAAACTAAAAGAAAAGCTTGAATTAACCGCCAATAAAATCGAAAATTTAATAGATAAACTGGAGTCTGTATGAGTAAAGATAATGATGAAATAATTTCAGTCAAAGTAGCAGGGACTGAATATCAACTGTATTGTCCAAAAGACGAACAAAGAGGTCTTTTGAACGCTGCTGATTATCTCAATAAAAAAGTAAGAAAAATTAAAAGACAAGCAAAGTTTTTGAGCATGGAAAAGGCTTCAGTTTTAGCAGGTTTGGAAGTAGCCAATGAACTTTTGAATTCAGATAAGGTTGAAATAAAAGAACCTTTTGATAATTCTGATACTGAGAATGTTGAATCAACTGAATCTTCTGAATTAACTGAACAAATTGAATCAACTAAAACTGAGACACCTAAGCAAAAAGAAGAAAATTCTGATGATTTAAGTATTAAGTTAGTTTCTGAAATTTCTGAGTTATCAAAATTATAAAATTGTTATAATCTATTTTGCTTTCTGGGTTATTTGCCAGCCAAATAACACTTCGAGCCGATACAATAAAATAAGGGAACTTGATACTTATTTTTGTTGAGCACCCAATAGGATTGCCTGAAAAAATAGTGATTTTTCCCGACCTGAACTTTTCGGTTCGGGTAAATTTCGCAGCGATAACTTGGAAAGCCCTTTAAAAAAATGCAAAAACGAGAAGCAAGAGATTTCGTTAAAAATAAAATGGATGCTGCCTCGTCAACAGATTTAAAGAAATTTAACGAAAGTATTTTTATAAATTTTAAAAAATTATTTGATTTAAATAATCCTCTTAAAATTGGTTCGTACATTTCAAAAGAAAACGAAGTGTCTACGGATAAAATAAATAAATTTATACTTGATCAAGGAAGCTCGCTTTACTTACCCAAAATTTTTAATTCTAAACATTCAAAAAAACTAAAGTTTTATCAATTCAATGAAGACGATTCGTTAGAACAAAATAAATTTGGAGTATTAGAACCGTTAGGATTAGGAAAATCGTTAAAACCTAAGTATTTAGATTTGATTATTATTCCTGTTAGGGGCATAAATAAAAATAATAAACGCTTAGGTTATGGGGGAGGGTATTATGATAGAAGTTTGGCTAAAGAAAAAAAACTTAAATTCCTTACAATATGTTTTGACTTTCAAAAAAACTTATCTTTTAGAAGTCAAAAACATGACATTGAAATATCAACAATTATTTCTCCTAATGGTTACTTAAGAAAAGCTTGATAACCTTTGTTTTCAGTAACTCTGGTAAAAGGGTATTCTGTAGCTAATAAATCTAATTCAAGTTTTTCTTTTTGCGATTTATCTATCGAAAATCCAACTAAAGCTCCACCATATATGGATCCTTGATTTTTATAATGAAACATACTTATGTTCCATTTATCTTGAAGTAAATTCAAAAATTCCATAAGCGCTCCAGGTCTTTCAGGAAAATCAACTTTGAAAACTTCTTCAATGTTTCCAAAAGGTAAGTTGCCTGCTCTGCCTCCTGTCATATATCTCAGATGTACTTTTGAAATCTCATCTTCAGTTAAATCTATTAGTTTAAATTTCTTTTTCTCCAATTCGTTTACAAAACTTTTCTTTGTTTTTGAATTCAGAGGTAATTCAACTCCTAAAAGAATTTTACCGATCTCAGTATCATCTACTCTATAACTAAATTCTGTTATATTTTTTTTCCCCACGGCTTTACAAAGTTTTCTAAAACTTCCCTTTATCTCTGGAACTTCAACACTAAAAATTAATTCTTTTCCCTCTCCCATCTTTGATCTTTCTACAATATGTGAGAGTGATTCAAAATTTAAATTTGAACCACAATAAGTTGCAATCAAATTTTTATCAATAATTTTTTTCTTAGCTACGTATTTTTTCAAACCCGCTAATGCCAGAGCCCCAGTGGGTTCAGGAACGGTTCGCGTGTCAATGAAAGTATCTTTTACGGCTGCACATATTTCATCTGTCGTAACAGTAATTGAATCATCTATCCATTCTTCAATGACTTTAAAGTTATTTAAACCTATTTGTTTTGCTGCTGCTCCATCCGCAAACAAGCCAACTTTTTCAAGTTTTATTCTTTTACCAAGCTTGAGAGACTTGTTTAGGCCAGCTGCATCCTCAGCTTCAACTGCAATAATCTTTATATTTGGTTGTTTATTTTTTATATAGGCGCCAACTCCAGATATCAGACCTCCTCCACCTACCGCGACAAAAATGGCATCTAATTTATTTTCAAAGTCCTCAAGAATTTCTTTTCCGATGGTGCCTTGACCTGATATGACCTCCGGATCGTCAAAAGGATGAATAAAAGGTAACTTATTGTTTTCACAAAATTTTAAAGCTGCATCTAATGCTTCATCAAAATTATCTCCGACCAGCATAACTTTTGACTTCATTTTTTTTACTTCATCAATTTTTATTGTAGGTGTAGTTCTTGGCATAAATATCGTCGCTTTAATTTTTAAGGTCCTTGCTGAATATGCAACTCCTTGAGCATGATTTCCTGCCGAAGCAGTTACAACATGCTTTACAGACTGTTTAGAAACTAAAGTCTTAATCTTGTTATATGCGCCTCTAATTTTAAAAGAATGGGTTGGTTGTAAATCTTCTCTTTTTAAATAAATTTTATTTTTAGTACTTAAGGATATGTTTTCTGCAAAGGTAATAGGAGATTTAATAACTACGTCATAAATGTTAGTCGAATCAATTTTTTTTACGTATTTTTTACTATTTTTTAACATGGCTATCTTTTAAGCTGAGCATTATACTTTTAGAATAGGTAAGTGCCACAACTTAAGAAAACTTTTCAATGAATTCAAAAGAGAAAGCTGCAAGATCTGCATATGAAAAAATTCAAAGTAAGTTTCATAAAGATTTCATATTAGGTATCGGGACTGGTTCTACCACAAATTATTTTATAGAGATCTTAAAAGAAGAAAATCCTGAAATGAAATGCTTTGTTTCAAGTTCGATAGCAAGTTCAAATTTATTAAAGGATGCTGGGTATGATGATGCAGAATTAAATGATGTTGGCGGCCCAGATGTATATGTTGACGGTGCAGACGAAGTCAATCCTAAATTTGAGGCAATTAAAGGCGGTGGTGGCGCATTAACAAGAGAAAAAATAATAGCGTCAGCTTCAAAAAAATTCATTTGCATTGTTGACGATTCAAAAATAGTAAAAAAGTTTGGTAATTTTCCAGTGGCAGTTGAGGTAATACCAATGGCAAGGAGTTATGTTTCTAGGCAAATAGTTGCGATGGGATGCAGACCAACTTATAGAATAGGATTCGTAACAGATAATGGTAATCAAATAATTGATGTGCTTAATTTAAACTTTGATGTTCCATACGAAACAGAAATGAAACTGAATAAAATTCCAGGCGTCGTAGAAAACGGTATTTTTTCGGCAAGAAAAGCCGATGTAGTTATTGTGTCTGATGGAGAGAGAACCTACGAGTTAGAGTAATTTCTCTATTTTGCTAAGTATACTTTGATCATTAGGTTCTACATTACTGGAAAACACATGTGTTTCCGAACCATTTTTTGAAATCAAGATTTTCGTAAAGTTCCAAGACGGTGGCTGACCTGTCTTTTCGTTTAAGCTTTTGTAAAAAGTATTAGCTTTGTTACCTTTTACGCTTGAAGTAGCAAATAGTGGAAAGGTGACTCCGTAACTTGATTCACAGAAATCTTTTACTTTTTCTTCGGAATTGTATTCTTGAAACATGAAATCTCTGGAAGGAAATCCTAAAATTACAAAATCTTCTTTATTATATTTTGAATAAAGTTTTTGAAGGTTTTCATATTGGTAGGTAAAGCCGCATCTACTAGCTACGTTAACCACCATTATGACTTTGTTCTTGTATTTACAGAGGTTTTCAAAATTTTGAGAATCTAAGATTCTAATCTCATGATCTAAGAACGACGGGCAATTATCATTAACTTTTTCCGTACCTATTGAAAAGCCATAGGCGGAGTAAACTAAAAAAAATAAATAAAAGTATTTCATAATTAAAAATATTGTGTCTTTTTACTATAAATCAATACTTTTGTATTCTCTTTAACCCTGTTAAACAATTTAATTACATCCTTATTCTTCATTCTTATACAACCAATTGAGGCAGGCTTGCCGATAAGTCCCTCTTCGGCAGTGCCGTGGATATAAATAAATCTTTCTTTTGAATCCACCTCTCCACCTTTATTTATTCCCTCCTCAAGCCCGTCTAACCATAGTATTCTTGATGTGATCACATCTTCGGGAATATCAATTTGTTCTCTAATAGGTTCAATTACTTCTTGAGTCCATTTTCTACCTTTCAACACAGCTCCAAAGGGTAAATTTTCTCCAATCTTTTCTGCGACAATGTGTTCACCAAATGGAGTTTTATAACTATTTTTTTCATTCCCTAATCCATTTACTGATGATGATATAGGGTAGGTGTAAGTTCTAAATCTCGATTTATAAATTAACTCTTGTTTATCAATATTTATTAAAATGTAAGAGTCATTTTTATTTTGATTTATAAAGTTCTGGACAAAATCATTGTCTAAATTTTTGTCACTCACAGTAGTAGCACATCCAATAAAAAGAAATGAAAGAAAAAAAATTTTATAAATTTTCACTTATTTATTTTTAAATTTTAAAAAACAAAACCCCAGAAGGATTAATAATAAAATTGTAATAAAAGGTATTTTACCGTAACTATTTATGGGAGTTGAGCCTGAAAAAAATTTGATAGTCTGATTAAGATTTTCAAAATTATTTTTTTTATCTAGCTCATTATCTAATTTAATGAAAGAGGTGACCTTTCCTTTTTCATCAATAATTGCACTTATGCCGCTAGTGGTGCTCCTGATCAAGGGCTTTCTGCTTTCTGAAGCTCTGAATCTGGCAATTTGAAGATGTTGATGAGGCCCAAAGGTTTTTCCAAACCAAGCGTCATTACTAGCTGTAAATAATAAGTTGCTCTCTGAAGCGTACTTAAAGAATAAATCTTGATATGCAACTTCGTAACATATAGAAGCAAAAATAGAAAAATTTTCTCCATGAATAAGACTATTATTTCTTGCAGCGCTAACTTCAGGTCTAGAAAAATTGAAGAAATTAAAAAAATAATTAAAGAAATCATAAGGAACATATTCTCCAAACGGCACAAGAACTTCTTTATCGTATTTTCCCTCCACGTTACCAAAACTTATCAAAGAATTATAAATTTTGTCTTCATTTTCAGATAATGTTCCTGCAATTACACCAATATTTGCTTTTTCAGTTAATGCTAAGAAAGGTTTTATATAAAATTGAAAATTCGAAAACTTGCCAGGCAAAAACACCTCTGGGAAAAAAAATAGTTTGGGTGTTTGAGACTCATCAATTAGTCTAGATGATTCTTTAAGTAATAAGCCTCCCATGATGTCAATAGACTCTCTTCTTCCGGAGGGAGTCCATTTTTCTTTAATACCTATATTTGGTTGAACGACTACAACATCCACCTCTGATGTAGATTTTGTCCAGCCAATATCTTTTATATTTGCGTTTATTAAAAAGACAAATACGATCAAAAAACTGCTTGCAATAATATAGGTAGAATTGAGTTTTTTTAAACTATTGGAAAACTCCAAAATAAGGGTTGATAAAAAGACAATTAAGAAGGATGTTCCAAAAATTCCGGCTATAGGAATGAATCCGTTTATCAAGAAATTGTCTAAAGCTGAATAACCAAGGTACAACCAAGGAAAACCTGAAAGTAAAAATTCCCTGAGCCATTCAAAAATAACCCATATCGAAGGAAACAACATCAATCTGCTAAAAAAATTTTCTTGTCTTAGAAAGTTGTATAGCAAAAAAGACATAGCTTGAAAGATTGATAAAAAGGCAGCTAGTAATATTGTTAGGACATAAGAGACTATTGGGCTAGCACCTCCATAAACACTAATGCTATTTTCTATCCAAAATATTCCAAAAAACCAAAACCCCAATCCAAAAAAATATCCCATCATGAAAGAATCTTTTGATCCGTTTTGATTAAGAATGACTAATATCACTAAAGGAATTATGTGAGCCAGCACCCAAAAATTAAAAGGTTCGAAAGCTAGAATTAAAAGGGTACCTAAAAAGAAAGAAAATACCGTTTTTAAAATCATCTATACATTAGCTTAACAAAAAAAATGAGTTCTACTTTAGCCAAAAACTAATTTTTTTATTTTCTAATAGTCTACAAGTTTCGAAAATTGGAAGCCCTACAACATTTGAATAACTTCCTACAATCTTCTCTATAAAAGTAGCCCCAAGACCTTGGATCGCATAACCGCCAGCTTTGTCAACAGGCTCCCCAGTTTTCCAATACCTCAAACACTCATCACCGCTCAATTGTCTAAAATGAACCTCGCTTTCAACTATTTCAAAACTAATATTTGCATCTTCTGAGCTAGCATTTCTAAGATCTGCTATAGCGACGCAGGTAAATACTTGATGAGATCTCCCAGATAGCTCCAATAGCATTGAAATACAATGGTCTTGGTCTACAGGTTTTCCGAAAATTTGGTTATCTAAGGACACCACTGTATCTGCAGTTATGACAGGAATAATTTTTTCTCTTTTTGCTTGAATTATTGCTAGTGAATTAAGAGCTTTTTCTTTGGTATTTCTCTCTACAAATTCTAAAGCGGATTCATTCGGAAGTATTTCTTCTTTAAAATTACATTTTAAAATTTCAAAATTTACACCTAATAAATCTAGAATTTCTTTACGTCTAGGAGACTGAGAGGCGAGATAAATACTCGACACTATTTAATTTTATCTTCTTTATAAATGACGTGTTTTCTTACTACAGGATCAAATTTTTTAATTTCTATTTTGTCTGGAGTGTTAGTTTTATTTTTATCTGAAGTGTAATAATGACCGGTTCCTGCTGAAGAAACTAGTTTGATTTTTTCTCTCATATTTTTTCCCCTCTAGCTCTGATTTCACTAAGAACAGTGTCGATCCCTTTCTTATCAATTATTCTTAATCCTTTTGCAGATACATTTAAAGAAACGAATTTATTTTCAGATTCTACCCAGAATTTGTGCTTATGAAGGTTAGGCATGAATCTTCTTCTTGTTTTATTAATAGCTTTAGAAACATTATTACCTGACATGGGGGTTTTGCCCGTGACTTGACAAATTTTACTCATATATAGCCTCTCTGAGGGATGATTTATACCAGAATCTTAGTCTTTAGGAAACCTAAATCAGGTTATAATTCTGTTCGAATGAGTAACTTGGCCAACAAAAATATCCTTCTTTGTGTCACCGGAGGTATTGCTGCCTATAAGGCAGCGGAATTAGTGAGGCTTTTTAAAACCGCTAATGCATCTGTGAGAGTTCTAATGACTCAAGGAGCGCAAGAATTTATAACTCCACTTACAATGCAAGCTCTGTCAGGAGACAAGGTGCATACAGATCTTCTTAGCACAGAAGCCGAGGCAGCAATGGGACACATAGAACTTGCAAAATGGAGTGATCTAATTGTAGTTGCTCCTTGTTCAGCTAATTCGTTATCAAAATTAGCTGAAGGAAGAGGAGATGACTTATTTTCTGCAGTTTGTTTAGCTTCGGAAAGTGATTTATTTGTGGCGCCAGCAATGAACCAAGCAATGTGGAAAGATACGAGAACTCAAAAAAATTTGAAAAGAATAATTAAATTCGGAGCAAAAATCATTGGACCTGTATCTGGAGAACAAGCTTGTGGCGACATTGGTGAGGGGAGAATGACTGAGCCAAAAGATATTTTTTCAGAAATTGAAAATGAAATTGAATGTGGCTTGCTAACTGGAAGAAAAGTTTTGATAACCGCTGGCCCAACTCAAGAAATGATTGATCCTGTGAGATTCATTTCTAATAAAAGTTCAGGAAAAATGGGCTTTTCACTTGCAGAAGAGATTAAAAATCAAGGCGCAATTGTCACTCTGATATCTGGGCCAGTTAATTTAGAAACGCCCGATAAAGTAAAAAGATTTGACGTTCAATCTGCAAAAGAAATGCAATCAAAAGTAGAAGAGTTAATAGAAGATTATGATATTTTTATTTCAGCTGCAGCAGTAGCAGATTTCAAACCAAAAAAATTTGAACAAAAAAAAATTAAAAAAGGTTCTAAAGTCGGTCAAATGAAAATAGAGTTGGATAAGAATTTTGATATTTTAAAGACAGTTACTGATAAAAAATTAAACTTGAAAACTATAGGTTTTGCAGCTGAAACTGATGATTTAATTAACAATGCTGAAAAAAAACTGGTTGAAAAAAATTTAGATCTTATTGTCGCCAATGATGTTTCAGATCAGTCAATCGGATTTGATTCAGATGAAAATGAAGTAACTCTAATTACTAAATTAGAAAAGAAGGTAATAAAAAAAACTTCCAAGAAAAATGTATCAAAAAAGATTGTTGAGTTCATTGCACAAAAGGTAATCAATGATTAGATGGATTTTTACAAGATTGCTTGGATTTTTTCTTCCTTCTTTGCTTTCAAGTTTTTTTCAGAACAATACCAAAGGAGAAGCTGGAAAAATTGAAGTTGAATTCAAAATATTAGACAACCGATTAGGTAATGAAATACCACTGCCTAAATTTCATACTAGTGGATCTGCAGCGATTGATCTAAGAACTAACATTAAAGAAACTTGTACATTAGGAGCTAACGAAACGAAATTATTTTCTACTGGTTTCGCAATACATATTAAAGATGCGAGATTTGCTGCTCTTATTTTACCTAGATCAGGTTTAGGACATAAAGACGGAATAGTCTTAGGAAATCTTTCAGGCTTAATTGATTCAGATTATCAAGGCGAGATAATGATTTCCTTATGGAACAGATCTCAAAAGGAATTTACAGTAGAACCGGGTGATAGAATAGCGCAAATGCTTTTTTTTAGCGTTTTTACTCCCGACTTTAAATTAGTAAAAAATTTTGATGAATCTGAAAGAGGAATTGAAGGATTTGGCTCTTCTGGTAAGATTTAAACATTATGACAATTCCGGTAAATAAAACTCTTCAGGAAAATTTTAAATGGCGAGTGGAATTAACTCCAAATAATACAGCTCATAAATTTTTAGACAGAGAGACAACATTTAAGGAACTTGACTTACTATCTAATAAAGTAGCAAACGGTATTGTTGCGGAAGGTTGTAAGAAAGATGCCAGAGTAGCCTATTTGGGAAAAAATTCAGATTATTTTTTCGAAGTTTTATTGGGAACTATTAAATCCGCAACAGTGGCGGTAGGGGTAAATTGGAGATTAGCTCCTCCTGAAGTTTTGTATGTTATAAACGATTCTAAAAGTGAAATAGTTTTCGTAAGTGAAGATTTTTATCCTGTTATAGATCAAATAAAAGACGATTTAGAAACGGTCAAAAAAATAATTGCTGTAGATGATAAACATTCAGAACATGAAGGCTATTTATCATGGAGAGATTCTAAACCGGAATCAGAGATCATCATTGAAACAAATATGGACGATGATGTGATTCAACTTTATACATCTGGAACAACTGGGCATCCCAAAGGAGTGCAAATAACTAATGGAAATTTTTCAGCAGCAAATGATTCAGTCCAAGATAGTGTTCCTTTTGCTGAAAATGAAACTAACTTAGTCTGCATGCCAGGCTATCATATCGCTGGAACAAATTGGGGAATATGGGGATTATTGCACGGTTGTAGAAATATAATAATTGCAGATGTTGATCCAAATCTAATTCTGGATTTGATAGAAACTGAAAAGGTAAGACACTCTTTATTCGTTCCTGCAGTGATTTTATTTTTAATATCAAATCCTAAAGCTCAGGAGACGGATTTCAGTTCCTTGGATTTTGTATTATATGGAGCTTCTCCAATTGCAGACGATACAATTATTAAAGCACAAGAGATAATGAATTGTGATTTATATCAAGTCTATGGACTGACAGAAACTACGGGAGCAATAACAATTATGATGCCAGAAGATCATGATAAAAAAAGAAACAAACTAAGATCCTGTGGCAAACCTTTGAATGGAGTTGAAATTAAAATTATAGGAGATGAGGGACAAGAACTTTCTACCGGAGAAATTGGAGAGGTAATTACAAAAAGTGCTTTAAACATGAAAGGTTATTGGAACAAATCTGATGCTACTAAAGAAGCAATTCAAAATGAATGGTTTTTTTCAGGAGACGCTGGGTTCTTTGATGATGAAGGTTATCTTTATATTCATGACAGAGTCAAAGATATGATTGTTTCAGGAGGAGAAAATATTTATCCAGCAGAAGTTGAAAATGCTCTTATGAGTAATCCAGATATCATTGATGCTGCAGTGATTGGAATTCCAGATGAAAAATGGGGAGAAAGTGTTAAGGGTTTTGTTGTGCTAAAAGATGGAGCAAAATTAAGTGAGGTAGATATTATTTCTTACACAAAAACACAAATTGCTGGATACAAATGTCCAAAAAGCATAAATTTTATAGACATGCTACCAAGAAATCCGTCAGGCAAAGTTTTAAGAAGAGAGCTGAGAGAGCCTTTTTGGGAAGGCATTGAAAGAAAGGTTGGTGGATAACGTATTACTTTCTTAAATTCATAGGGTCTTTAAAGTAGACGTAAAAAGATACTACAAACACGAAAGCTAATAAAAAATAAGTAAAGTACTCTACAAATACCGCGCCTAGAAAATATCCAGTTAAAACATATACAGCAGTCCATGCAGGAGCGGATAAAAATTCTACTGGAAAAAAAAGTTTTGACTTCATCCCCAGTGTTCCGGCTGTCAGAGGAACTAGACATCTTAATGGGCCAACAAATCTTCCTAAAGCAACGCTTAAAATTCCATATTTTTTTATAAAAACCCTAGCTCTTTCAACATAGGGTTTTTGTTCTTCTGGAAACCAGCTGATCACTCTATTACCAATAAGCTTGCCCAATAAGTAACTAATAGAATCACCAAAAATCATACCTAGCGTTGCATAGATAAAAATTTCTAAAGGACCGATTCCTACACTAGCTGCTAATGCGCCTATTCCTGGCACAATTAAGGTTGCTGGAGTAAATAAACCTACAATTATTAAAGACTCTAAAAAGACTAAAGTGAAAGCGGCCCAGTTGATCCATTCAGGATTATTTGTGAGAAATTCAAGGATATTACTAAAATCGAACATTAATTTATGAAGTTAATATGCAGACAATTAATTTATTGCAATAATACAATACATGAATGATAAAAACTTATCAGATTTAGACGAATTACTAAAAAAAGCAAACGAAGTAAAAGACGAGGTAAGCTCTTCAACCTTTGAGCAAAAAAATAGAGCTTTGAAGGAAGCAGCTCAATCCTTGAACGACTCTAGAGAAACTCTTAAATCTGCAAATGATTTAGATATGGAAGATGCGTCACAAAAAGATTTATTAGAGAGTTTTATTGATCGATTAAAATTAAATGAACAGAGGATTGACTCAATGATTTCTGGAATTCACAAGGTTATCGATTTGAAAGATCCTGTAGGCCAGATGAGTGATAAAACTACTTCGCCTTCTGGATTCCTTGTCTCAAAAATGAGGGTTCCACTAGGAGTGATTGGAATTATCTACGAATCTAGACCAAATGTTACAGCTGACGCGTCGGCTTTGTGTCTTAAATCAGGAAACGTAAGCGTTTTGAGAGGAGGATCTGAAGCGATAAATTCTAATAAGGCAATAGAAAAATGTATGATTGAAGGACTATTGGCTGCGGGCATGCCTAAAAACTCGATACAACTCATAAAAAATCAAGACAGAGCTTTGGTTGCTGAAATGATAAAAAGAGATAAAGAAATTGACTTGATCATACCAAGGGGTGGAAAAAATTTAATACAAGTAATTGCTAAAGATTCAAGTGTTCCAGTTTTGAAACATTACGACGGACTTTGTCATGTCTATATTGATGAAAAAGCTGACTTTAATAAGGCGAAAGAAATTGCGTTAAATGCCAAAACTTATCGATATGGAATATGTGGTGCAATGGAAACTTTATTAATTTCTGAAAAAATCTCTTCTTCTTTGGTATCTGAGATAATTAAATCTTTTGAAGCAAAATCAGTAGAAATCAGAGGGTGTGAACAAACTTGTAAAAATTTTGATGTTTCACAGGCAAGCGAGGAAGATTGGACAAGTGAATATTTGGCTCCAATTCTTTCTATTAAAACAGTAAAAAATGTTGACGAGGCTATAGCACATATAAATTTTTATGGTTCGGGACATACTGATTGCATAGTTACTGAAGATGAAAAAGCTAAAGATTTATTTTTAAGAAAAGTTGATTCGAGTTCCGTTATGCACAATTTACCTACTTGTTTTGCAGACGGATTTGAATATGGGCTTGGAGCAGAAGTCGGAATATCAACAGATAAACTTCATGCCAGAGGACCTGTTGGCTTAGAAGGTTTAACGAGTGAAAAATTCATTGTTGAGGGCAATGGCCAAATACGTGCTTGAATATTAATGAGTGACACCATTGGCATCTTTGGAGGCGCTTTTGATCCTGTGCATAAGGGACATGTAAGTTCTATTATTGAATTGAAAGATAAATTAGATTTTTCTGAATTAAAAATTATTCCATGTAATATACCCGCGCAAAAAGAAAAGACCGTTGCATCTAGCTCCGAGAGACTGCAAATGCTTAAACTGGCTTTTGATGAATTCGACAATATAAATATTGACTCTTTTGAAATAGATAAAAAAGGAATCTCTTACACTGTTGATACTTTAGAAGCCATAACTAAAAAAAGTAAAGTTGGTCAGCATCTAACTTTGATAATGGGGTTAGATGCATTTATAAATTTAACTAGTTGGAAAAATTACGAAAGAATATTAGAACTTTCTTCAATTTTGATACTGAGAAGACCTAATTATGTGTTGAAAAAAAATTATCTTGCTCAATTTGAACGTGAGCTTACAGATGATCTTGAAATCTTCCTAAATTCTAAAGGCAAAATAATTTTTTTTACATTAACTCAACTTGAAATTTCGTCTACAGAAATAAAAAAAGCCATTAAAAACAACAAATCTTGTGAAGATTATCTTGATAAAAAAGTTTTAGAATTTATCAATGAAAAGTCAATTTATAAATGACAAAAAAAACCTTAAAAATCATTGACGACACACTAAAGGAAATCAAAGCTCTTGATACAAAGATTTTAAATCTAAAAAAAATTAATTCTTTTACAGATGTCTTGTTGATAACCAGTGGTTCGTCTTCTACACATATGTCTGCCATATCAAATAAGTTAATAAGAGCATTAAAAAAAAATAAGGTTGAAATAATAAACCTAGAAGGAAAGAATTCCGCAGACTGGGTTTTATTAGATCTCGGAGATATTGTTATCAACGTTATGTCAATTTCAGCAAGAGAATATTATGATCTTGAAAGTCTCTGGGATAACTCGCTAGCATGAAAGGAAAACAATTTTTATCTGGACAAAGCATTTTAAAAAGAATTTTTTTATTTTTAATTCCATTTGGGATATTGCTATTTTTTGCTTTTCTTCAAATTTTAAATTTGATGATTTTTCAATCTGAAAAATTTAAAACTCAAGCTGATACAAATAGAGTTTTAAAAGAAAAAGTATTTCCACCAAGAGGTTTAATTTACGATACCAAGGGAAGAATAATTGTTGATAACTTTATTCGACAGGATTTAGTCATTACGCCAAATTTTATTAATGATTATTCAAAATATTTGTCTTTACTGTCTGAAATAACTGGAGAAGATGAAAACATTTTAGAAAATGTCTTTTATGAAAAGTTAAGTGAAATCAAACCTTTTCAATCTTTCACGCTTTTAAGAGGTCTTAATGATGAGCAATTAGCAAAACTTAAATTGAATTCATCAAATTTGGCTGGTACAGAAATCAATCCCAGTTTTTCAAGAAATGTTGTCTACGGAGAGAGTTCAGGTTCATTGATAGGATATTTAGGTTTTGCTTCCAGAAAAGATATCTTAAATAATTCAAATTTAAAAAACTTCAATGATCAGCAAATAGGTTTATTGGGAATAGAAAAGGAATTTGACGAACATTTGAGAGGCACTATTGGTTATAGATTTTCGGAAAAAGATGCAAAAGGTAGGGTGTTAGATGTTTTAGCCATTGAACCATCAATTAAGGGAAAAAACCTAAAACTTTCTATCGATATTGAACTTCAAAACGAACTATATAAAGAGTTTGAAGGAAGAAAAGGGGCGTTAATAGCCATTGAGCCTGATACCGGCTTTATTAGAGCTATGATAAGTTCACCTTCCTATGATCCAGATCATTTCAATAATCTTAACGTTGAAAAGATTAAAACACTTCTAAGTAATAAAAATAGTCCATTGTTTAATAGAGCTATATCGGGACAATATCCACCGGCTTCAACTTTAAAACCATTTATAGGTTTAGTAGCTTTAGAGGAAAAAGTTATTTCTTGGAGGGATAAAATTTTAGATGAAGGTGAGTTTTTTGTAGAAGGTGATGAAAGGCCTTACCGAGGTTGGAAAGAAGGAGGCCATGGAGAAGTTGATATGGAAAAAGCAATTGCAGAATCTTCTGATGTATATTTTTATAACATTGCATTTGACTTAACTGTCTCTTCGATCTCTCCATTTTTAGAAAAATTTGGATTCGGAAAATCTTCCCAACTATTTAAAAATGAAAGTGAGGGTATTTTGCCCGATCAAAAATGGAAACTTGGTCAAAAGGGAGAATTTTGGTTCAAAGGGGACACAATTAATATGGGAATTGGTCAGGGATATATTTTAGCTACGCCTCTTCAAATAGCACTTGCCTATAGCGCACTCATTAATGGAGGAAAGTTAATATCGCCAAGAATTGTTGAATCCATTGATGGGGAAGAAGAAAAATTTTCTTCAAAACAAATAGACATAAAAAACAAAAAAAATCTCGATTATATCCAAGAGGCATTAATATCCGTTGTTGAATCGGATACTGGTACTGCAAAAAATATTTTTAATCCAAAATTAAGAATCGCAGGGAAAACTGGAACTGCTCAAGTAAAAAGCTTGATAGACGACAAAAAATATCAAGAAATAAGAGAAAATATTTTGCTGAGAGACCATGCATTATTTGTTGGCTATGGGCCAGTTGAAGATCCATCGTTAGTTGTTGTTGTCATTGTTGAAAATGGAGAAAGCGGCAGTCTTGTGGCAGCTCCAATTGTAAAAAAAGCAATAGATTTTTATCAAAAATAAATGAGTAGGAAACCTTTAGATTATTCTCTTAACCTTGATATAGGAACTTCAAAAAGAAAAACATCTTTAGACTTGTGGATCATCTTATCTGTGCTTTTTTTAAGTGTATTCGGGATTTTTATGATTTATAGCGCGAGTCAATCTTTAGAAATGGCATTTAGACAGGCAATTTATCTAGTCTTTGGGTTTTCATTACTTCTTTTGATCTCATTTTCAAATTTTAGAAAGATGGAACTTTTTTATCTTTATAGTTATTGGCCGGGATTATTTTTCTTAATATTAGTTTTGATTATTCCAAGTGAAGGCAATGAAACTAAAAGATGGATAGATTTTGGGCTTTTTACTTTTCAGCCATCAGAGTTAATGAGATTTTTAATTCCAGTTTCAGCAGCAGCATTTTTGTCAAGAAAGCCTATGATTTCAAATTTTGATTATTTGGCTGTTTTTATTTTAACCATGATCGCAACCTATTTAGTTTTACTCCAACCAGATCTAGGTACGTCAATTATTGTGTTCCTATCTGGAATACTTCCTATTTTATTAGGCGGTTTATCTTGGACGTTTATAAGTTTTGGAGTTTTTACAGTTTTACTTTCTTTACCAGTGCTTTGGTTTTCACTATTTGAATATCAAAAACAAAGAATCATTACTTTATTTAATCCTGAGGCTGATATTTATGGAGCCGGCTGGAACATAGCTCAGTCTAAAATTGCAATAGGTTCGGGAGGGATTTTTGGAAAAGGATATTTAAATGGTTCTCAGAGTCAATTAAATTTCATTCCTGAAAGTCATTCAGATTTTATATTTTCTGTAATTTCTGAAGAATTTGGGCTGGTTGGAGTAGCATCGTTATTTATCATTTATGGGTTGCTTATTTATAGATTGCTTTTAATTTCTATAAATCATCAAAATAGATTTGCTAAGATTTTATCAGCTACGCTGTCTATGATATTGCTTGCTTATATTTCAATAAATATATGTATGGTGATTGGCCTACTACCAGTGGTTGGAATGCCATTACCTTTTGTAAGTCAAGGAGGTACAGCCTTAATTATTAATTTGGTTACAATAGGAATTATATTGTCTCTTAGAAGAGAAACTTAAATGAAATACAGTTTTTTAATATATATTTTTTTCTGCTCTTTTGTGCATTCTAGTTATTTAGACAGAGATGAAGTACATGACTTTATTGATTTTATGTCTGAGAAACATAATTTTGATAAAACATATTTGGTAGAGGTTTTTTCAAAAGCTGAAAAGCAACAAAATATTATTGATTCAATGAATAGGCCTGCAGAGAAAATCGTATCTTGGGACCAATACAAAAGTAGAGTCTCTTTTTTTAGAATCCAAAGTGGGAAGATTTTTTTGAATGCTTATTCCAAATGGTTCGATAAAGCCGAAGAGGATTTTGGCGTACCTAGAGAGGTGATAGCTGCGATAATTGGTTTAGAAACTAATTATGGAGGATACAAAGGCAAAATCAGAGTTATAGATGCTCTTAGCACAGCAGCATTTGATTATCCGCGCAGAAGACCCTTTTTTAAAAAACAACTTGAAGAGTTTTTTTTACTTTCTAGAGAAGAAAACTTTGATATTACCTCTATAAGAGGGTCTTATGCTGGAGCAATGGGATTTGCACAATTTATGCCCGATAATTATAGAAAGTTGGCTTTAGACTTTGATGGTGACGGAAAAAGAGACATTATGAACAATGCTGCAGATGCGATAGGAAGTGTTGCTAATTTTTTATCTTCAGAAGATGGCAATAAAAGAGGCTGGGACAAAGATGGTTTTATTGCAATTCCCGCAGAGGCTAAAAGAAAAAACAAAAATATTAAATCTTCATTTAAGTTAGTTCCTTATAAAGAATTAGATATCATTTATGATGGTAACAATTATGATTTTACGAATGAATACATTCAAATTTCGTTATTTCCTAGTAACGAAGAAAAAGACGAATTTTGGATAGGCGATAAAAATCTTTATGCTATTACAAGGTATAATCCAAGTTCAAAATATGCAATGTCAGTTTTTCTCCTAAGTGAGGAATTAAAAAATTAGAAGTACTAATGAAACTAATTTATATCTTAAGTCTACTTTTTTTTAGCTTATTTTCTTTTACTCAAGCTTTAATTCCAAATCCGCCTCAATTGTCTGCTACAAGTTATCTTTTACTTGACGCGAAGACTTTAAAAGTTATTTCAGAAGATAATTCTGATCAATCTACCGGTTTAGCAAGCATTACTAAAATAATGACAGCTTATGTCGTAGCCGATCAAATTAATAAAGGTTTTTTAAAAAATGATGTGCTTGTAAAGATAAGTGAAAAATGTTGGCGCACAGAAGGGTCAAGAATGTTTGTTAAAGAAGGAACGGAAGTTTCTGTTGAAGACTTAATGTTAGGGGTGATAGTGCAATCAGGTAACGACGCAAGTTGTGCTTTAGCAGAGCATATTGCAGGATCGGAATATGATTTTTCAATTTTGATGAATGAATATGCAAAAGAGATGGAATTAGAAGAAACAAATTTTATGAATCCTACTGGATTGCCAGATGTTAATCACTATTCCACTGCAAAAGATATTGCTAAGCTCAGCATTAGACTCATAGAAGACTATCCAGAAACTTATAAAATTTTTAGCCAAAAAGAGTTTACCTATAATGATATTAGGCAATTAAATAGAAATAGCTTGCTTTGGCAAGATGATTCCATCGACGGCATAAAAACCGGTCATACTTCGAGTTCAGGATACTGTATGGTTTCTTCAGCAAAAAGAGGCGACATGAGATTGATTGCTGTCACCTTAAATAGTGCGTCTGAAAAGGCTAGGTTAAGAGATAGTAGAAGATTATTAGATTATGGATTTAGATATTATTCGACTAAGAAAATTCTCTCCAAATATGAAACTGTTTCATCAGTTGAAGTTTGGGCTGGAAATCAAGACAATTTAAATTTGGGTCCGGCAGAAGATATATATCTGACTTTAACAAAACCTGAATTCAATGCTTTGGAATTAGTTGTTTCTAAAAACTTGGGTGTTAAAGCTCCTATTGAAAAAAATGATGTTTTAGATTCTTTAGATTTTTTTATTGACGGACAAAAATTAAAAAGTATAGATTTAGTAGCAGTCAAAACGGTTGATTCAAAGGGCATGTTATCGTCCGCGTTTGAAGCTATAGGTTTCTATATTTATAGTTTTTTCATGCAAGATGAAGTCAACTAATGTCAATTTGCTATCTGAATGGTAATTTTGTGGAGCTATCTAAAGCTTCAATTTCGCCTTTAGATAGGGGTTTTCTCTTTGGCGACTCCGTTTATGAAGTATTAGCGGCTTATGAGAAAAATCTTTTTAGGCTAGACGACCATATGGAAAGACTAAAAAAGAACTTACAATCTTTATCAATAAACATAGCTTTAGAAAATTCAGAAATAAAATCGATTTTGCAAAAAGTTTGTGAAAAGAATTCAGAAAAAAATCAAATAATTTATCTTCAAATCTCTAGAGGGGCAGAAGCTATTAGAAATCATATTCCAATTAAAGAGACTCAGCCGACAATTTTTATATGTTCTTTTGAATTAAAGAACGTACCAAGTGAAAAAAATGATCCAATTACAGCAGTCCTCAATCCCGATATACGTTGGAAGAAAAGTTCGATCAAATCAAACTCTTTACTTGCTAACGTGCTTTACAAGATGCATGCAAATGATGAAGGTTATGATGAGCTTTTAATGAGCGATGATGGTTTTTTAACTGAAGGTGCGGTCAGCAACCTTTTCTGTGTTAAAGAAAAAAAAATTTTTACTCCTCCACTGGAATCAAATATTCTTCCTGGAGTGACAAGAAAAGTAATAATTGAAATTATTAAAGATATAAATCTGTCCTGCGAGGAAGTGAAAATAGATGAAGAATTTTTGTTTAATTCTGATGAACTTTGGATTACAAATACTACTAAGGGAATACTGCCAGTGATTAAGGTGAACAACAAAAAAATAGGAAATGGTGCTAAAGGAGAAATTTATCGCTTAGTTATGAAAGCTTTCCTGAGGAAAATTGAGGACAGCATAATTTAATTAGAATTTCTTCACTAGAATTCCAAAAATCTGCTCTTCCCATTTTAAAATTCCTATCTAATTTTGCTAACTCTCTCTTCAAAGAAATTATTGAATTTAAATCCAATCTATAAGATTTTTCCTTTAAGTCCCTTAAATAAGTTCTGGGCCCTGGAAAAAAAGTTTCAGGATTTTCTTTAACTAAAAGCAATCTCTCTAATTCTCTAAAAAAGAACCACAAAATTATTGGCTCAGCAATTTTTTTATTTTTGAGATTTTTAAATATTCTCAAACTTGTATCTAAGTCATCTTTTAAAATCGAATCTGATAAATTAAAAATTTCAAAGTCTGAACTTTCAACGATTGAGGTTTCGGATGAATTTAAAGCTTTTAAAAATTTTATCTCTTGAATAGCCGCAAGACAGTTTCCTTGAGTTTTCTCTACAATTAAATTTAAAGTCTCTTGTTTTAAATTAACAGAGTTTAGTTTAGCCTGTTGAGTAATCCAGCTCTTGAATTGATTTGGATATACCTTCTTTATTTCAATGATATTCGAAAAATTATTTATTTCTTTGAACCATTTTTTTGTAGTCAAACGTTCTATGTTGTTAATTGAAATAATTAAAGCTTTATCAGAATTTATCTGCTTACAAAAGTCTAGAAATTTTTCTGTATTTTCTTTTGTAATTGATGAGTTCAGCCTTAAGTCTAAAATTTTTTTTTCGCTAAATAACGATGATTCATTTTCTCTTAATAAATTTTCTAATTTGAAAGATGAGTCATTATTAAAAAAAATTTCTCTTATTAAAAAGCCTTTATTTTTAAGATCCTTTATTATTTCATCTCTTTTTAATTCTATTAAAAAAGGCTCGGCTCCATAGATTGTATAGATGTTTGTAATTTGCATTACAAAGAGGTTGAAAAATTTGTAAGTCTGAAAGATATCTCAGTTAAAGCTTGCTTAAAAAAATTTATTTTTATTTCCTCAACTTTCTGCTCATTCGATAAAATGCTATTGATATCATATGCAAAATTCTCGTTCGTAAAAAATTCTACAAACTCTTTCTTTGAGTTATTTTTTAGGTAGAAATCCAATTGGTAATCTAAAGTTCCAACTGCCGGAAAAAAATTTCCATCGGTAGTATTTAAGAATTTCCCAATTCTGTGATTAGTAATTTCAATTTCAACATCTGCATTTTCAGAGGATGATAATCTGAGATTTAGAAAAGAACTATTTTTTCTTATTTCAGAGATTAACGATTTATTTAGCGGATTATTTTTGAAGGAAAAAAAAACGTTAAGTGGCTCTTCTTCTTGATTATTTACTGGCGAATAACCGCAACTAAGTAATATAAAAAATAAAATTGGCAAGTAAAACTTCATTTTATGACAAAATTAATTAATTTCTTTTCTATGAATATTACCCTAAGGATCTCACAACTTGATAAAAATTTTTCTACATTTTCTATTTTTTTTGCTTTATCGATAATTGTTTCTTTATCTTCGTTTAAATTTACTTTCAATGACCCTCTAAGCTTTCCATTCACTTGTACTGCAAATTCAATTTCATTTGATTCAAGCTGTAATGCATCAAATTCTGGCCACGGATTATCCTCTATTTTATTGTTATTAAGTTGATCCCATAGCTCATGACAGATATGTGGTGAAATGGGATAAAGCATTAACAAACTCTTATTAATTACATTTCGTAAAATTTTATTTTTTTCTTTTGTGACTTTTGTTTCTAAGAATTTTTCTGGTATGAAATTTATTAATTCCATTACTGAAGAAATTGCTGTATTAAAAGATTGCCTTCTTTCAAAGTCATCCGTGACTTTTTTTACTGTTTGATTAAGCTTCACATTTAATTCTTCAAAAATCTCTTCGTCTTTTGCGTCTAATATTTCTTGTTTTTTTATTAAAAAAGTTAGATTCCAAAGCTTATTCAAGAATTTAAACGATCCTTTTAATCCATCATTAGACCATTCAAGGGATTGACTTGGCGGTGCGGCAAACATGGAAAACATCCTAACTGCGTCAGAGCCAAATTCTTTAATCAGTTCTTTAGGATTAATCACATTACCCTTTGACTTAGACATTTTAGAACCATCTTTAAGGACCATTCCTTGACATAATAAATTTGTAAAAGGTTCTCTTGTTTCTAAAAGGTTTAAATCATTCATTGCCTTACAAAAGAACCTAGAATAAAGGAGGTGCAAAATGGCATGTTCTATGCCTCCTATATATTGGTCCACGGGCAACCAATAGTCTGCCTCGTCATCTAAGATTTTGTCATGAGATTTATAGGACGCAAATCTTGCGAAATACCATGATGACTCGACAAAAGTATCAAAGGTATCCTTATCCTTGATATAAATCTTATCATCAATATTAATCTCTTCTTTGTTAGAAGAAATTTCATTTAGGTCAGAAAACGGCAAAACATCATTTGGATTATTTTTATTTATCATCATGGGGATTGGCGCTCCCCAGCTTCTTTGCCGAGAAACTCCCCAATTTCTAAGTCTAAAATTTGTAGACTTACTACCATACTGTTTTAACTGATTGGATGCTTCTTCTGAAGCTAATCCATTTAAAAAATCCGAATTTATTATTACGCCTTTCTTAATAAATGCTTCTTTAGATATATCTACTTTTTCATCAGGATCTTCAACGACCTGTTTAATTTCGATGTTGTATTTTTTTGCAAAATCATAATCTCTTTGATCATGCGCTGGCACCCCCATTAATGCCCCAAAACCATATTGAAGTACATAATTTCCAACCCAAATTTCTATTTTTTCATTCGTTATGGGATGAAATGCAGTGGCTTCTAATTTGAAACCTCTTTTATCTGCGAGACTAGAACTTATTTCTGAAGTAGACCCTTTAGAGTTTTCCAAGATCCAATCTTCGAGCTTTTTGTTAGTTTTAATTAATTTTTTGGTAATTGGATGATTTATGGATAACGCTAAAAAAGTTACTCCCATAATCGTGTCAGGACGCGTTGTAAATACTTTTATCAGATCAGAGGTACTAGTTTCAAAAGAGAATTCCATGCCTTCAGATTTCCCAATCCAATTTCTTTGCATTTGTCTTACCTGTTCTGGCCAACCATGAAGATTATCAAGTTCGCTTAGAAGCTCTTCCGCATAATCTTCAATTTTTAATGCCCATTGGTTAATAGTCTTCTTTACAACTTCAGCACCAGATCTCCATCCTTTTCCATCAATAACCTGTTCGTTAGCTAAAACAGTTTTATCTACGGGATCCCAATTTACTTCCGCTTCCTCTCTAATAACTAAACCTCTTTTATAAAGTTCACAAAACAACCATTGTTCCCATTTATAATAATCTTCATCGCATGTTTTAAATTCTCTTCGCCAGTCATAACTAAAGCCGAGAGATTTAAGTTGCTTTTTCATATTTTTGATATTTGAATCAGTCCAGTCTTTGGGAGAAACATTATTTTCTATTGCTGCATTTTCTGCTGGCAGGCCAAACGCATCCCAACCCATAGGCTGCAAAACATTTTTACCCATCATTCTTTGATATCTAGAGATTACGTCACCAATCGTATAGTTCCTGACGTGCCCCATATGAAGTTCTCCCGAAGGATACGGAAACATACTTAAGCAATAAAATTTTTCTTTATCTTTATCTATTTCTACTTCGAAACTTTTATTTTTTTCCCAAAATTCTTGAACTTTTCTTTCAACTTTCTTTGGGTTATAAACTCCTGATTTGCTCATTAGCTAATATCTAGAACATTCTTTAAGTAATTTATAGAAATATCACCTTCATAAAAGTTAGGTTCCTTCATGATTATTTCTTGAAGATCTTTGTTGGTCTTAATGCCATCAACAAAAAACTCTTCTAAAGCAAAAGACATTCTTCTGATAGCTGATTTTCTGTCATGAGAAAAGGCACAAATTTTTGCAATCAATGCATCATAATGCGGAGAAACTGTATAGCCAGCATATAAGTGTGAATCAACTCTTACTCCAATTCCACCGGGAGGATCATATTCAGTTACTTTCCCTGGAGACGGAATAAAAGTCTCTGGATCTTCTGCATTGATCCTGCATTCAATCGCATGGCCATATTTTTTTATGTCCTTCTGTTTTATAGAAAGCTTTTCTCCCGCAGCAGTTTCTATTTGCAGTTTTACCAAATCTATATTTGTGATCATTTCAGTCACTGTATGCTCCACTTGAAGCCTAGTATTCATTTCTATGAAATAAAACTCAGAGTCTTTATATAAAAATTCAAATGTTCCAACGCCTTTGTATTTCATTTTTTTTAAACAATTTAAACAAAGTTCGAATAGTTCCTCTTTTTTTGATTTATCTAAATTCCAAGCCGGAGCTTCCTCAATTATCTTTTGATTTTTTCTTTGAACTGAACAATCTCTTTCAAAAAAATGAAGAGCATTTCCATGATTATCTGCAATCACTTGAACTTCTATGTGTCTTGGATTTTCAATAAATTTTTCAAGGTAAATTTCATCACTTCCAAAACTATTTAAGGCTTCTTGTTGTGTTATTCGCATACTTGATAGAAGTTCAGATTCTTCCCTAACAATTTTGATTCCTTTCCCACCACCACCAGCAGCAGCTTTAATTAATAATGGATACCCAATAGAATTAGCAATATCAATAGTTTCTCTATTGGTTGCCGAAACTCTTCCACTTCCGGGAACACATTGCAAACCTGCGGAGGTTGCCATTTCTTTAGCTGAAATTTTATTTCCCATAGTTCTTATGGACTCTGGATCTGGGCCTATAAATGTATATCCACTAGCTACAACTTGTTCCGCAAAGTGATCATTTTCAGCTAAGAAACCAACCCCAGGATGTATTGCATCTGCGCCTGATACTTCACATGCGCTTATTAACGCAGGAATATTTAAATAGCTTTTATTTGATTGTGCTGGGCCAATGCATATAGCTTCATCAGCCATTTTGACGTGTTTAAGTTCTTTGTCCGGTTCTGAGTAAACCGCGACAGATTTTATTCCCATTTCTTTGCAGGCTTTAAGTACGCGAAGAGCTATCTCACCTCTATTGGCAATTAATATTTTCTCAAACATTTTTATTCTATGATGAATAGAGTTTGTCCAAATTCGACAGGCTCTGCATCTTCAGGGATTATTTCCACAATTGTTCCGCCAAAATCAGCCTTTACTTCATTCATCATTTTCATTGCTTCGATAATGCAGAGGACGTCTCCTTCCTTAACGCTATCACCGACCTTAACAAAAGTATCGGCGCCTGGATTTGGAGCTCCATAAAAGGTTCCCACCATTGGCGATTTTATTTCTTTACCGGAAACCTTCTTGGTTTCTTCATCATTTGTCTCAACATCTTTAACCCCTGTCTCTTCCATAACAGGACTATTTTTTTCTGGAACTTGAATTGCAGGAGCGGTCATTAACGCTTGAGATACACTTCCAGCTTTAACTAATTTAACTGATTCTTCTCCTTCCTTTATTTCTATTTCGTTAAGGTTTGAGCTTTCTAACATCTCAATCAATTTTTTTACCTTTCTTATATCCATTTATAAATCTCCAATTCTTTTAATTGCAAAATCTAGAGCGCAAGTGTAACTTTCTTCACCTAATCCGGAAATAACTCCTAGTGAAATGTCTGAAAAAAAAGATTTTTCTCTGAAACTTTCTCTTCCAAAAATGTTACTTATATGAATCTCTATCATTGGTATGTTTACTCCTAAAATCGCGTCTCTTAAAGCTACACTGGTATGAGTAAATGCTCCTGGATTGAAGAGAATGATTTTTACGTTGCTTTTTTTAGCTTCTTGGATTTTATCCACTAGCTCATGTTCAGCGTTGCTTTGAAAGCATATAAGATTTAGATTGTTTTCAGCGGCTTGAGCAGAAAGTCTATCTTCAATTTCTTCCAAAGTGCTATCTCCATAAATATCTTTCTCTCTTGAACCAAGAAGATTTAAATTTGGACCATTCAAAAGAAGTATTTTAGTCATAATCAAGGATTTTAAGAGATTTTAAATGTTATTTCAAAGAAATTAAAAGGAGAAATATTACAAATTTATTTTTTTTTCTTCTTTCTTGTAACAATAGCTGTTATCAAAACACCCTTGATATTCTATGTAAATATTTTTTCTTGGAACAGTGTCTAGAAGTTTGAAGCTTATATTGAAATCTTCATTTAAAACTGGTTGATAACCAAAAAAGTCGTCCACAATATTAGTAATTGATCCATCAAGTTCAAAAGAGTAATTAATTGTTCCTTCGTATATTTTAATTTTATTCTTATAAAGATATACGCCTTCAAAAAGTTGGAAATTTATTGTTACCTGATCTTCTTCATTTTCTATAAAAAGTTTTATAGCTTCATCTACCGAAGGTGGTCGTTCGCCTAATAATGCGGTTGAACTTAAATGCATAGAAAAAGTCATAGATAAGATAAAAAATTTTTTTATTAGGTACATTAAAGGAAATTCTAATAAAATACGTGGAAATCTAAAAAATTATATAAAAATTTGCCAAATTTCAAAAAAAATAATGGATAAAAAAAGGAAATTTTCTTCTCCTTTAGTGGATGGACCAGAGCAAGCAGCTTCAAGATCTATGTTGAGAGCAGCTGGATTTGAAGATGATGACTTTAACAGACCTCAAATTGGAGTTGCTTCTACTTGGTCTATGGTGACTCCATGTAATATGCATATTAATGACTTAGCTGGGTTAGTTTGTGATTCGATTGATGCGAACAATCTAAAGTCCGTGCTGTTTAATACGATTACCATATCTGATGGAATATCTATGGGAACTTTGGGCATGAGGTATTCTTTAGTTTCTAGAGAAGTGATTGCAGACTCAATTGAAACCGTTGTTGGTTGTCAATCGTTTGATGGCGTTGTCGCCATTGGTGGTTGCGATAAAAATATGCCTGGATGTCTAATAGGCCTTGGTAGACTCAACAGACCCTCAATTTTTGTTTACGGTGGATCAATTAGGCCCGGCGCAAATCATTCTGATTTGGTTACTGTAATGGAGGGTATAGGAAGTTATACAAGTAATAAGATTTCAGAAGACGAGTTAATTGCTATTGAAAAAACCGCTTTACCAGGACCTGGTTCTTGTGGCGGAATGTATACGGCAAATACTATGGCCTCTGCAATTGAAGCTTTGGGGATGAGTTTACCTGGAAGCAGTTCTCAAGATGCTGTTTCTGAAGAAAAAAAAATAGATTGTAAAAACATTGGTGCTGCAATTAATAATCTTTTAGATAAAGATATAAAGCCCTCAGATATTATGACTAGAGAGGCTTTTGAAAATTCTATCAGAGTAATCATAGCTTTAGGCGGCTCGACAAATGCAGTACTTCACTTATTAGCTATGGCTCATACGGTAGGCGTTACTTTAAAAATTGAGGATTTCGAGGAAATAGGCAAGACCAGTCCAGTCCTTGCTGATCTTAGGCCCTCTGGACATTATCTAATGTCTGAACTAAATGAAATTGGAGGGGTACAGCCTTTGATGAAAATGCTCATGGAGGAAGGGTTGCTAAATACTGGATGTTTAACAGTAACTGGTAAAACACTTGAAGAAAATTTAGAGGATGTAAAAGCATACCCTAAAAATCAAAAAATCATTTCTCCTGTTTCATCTCCTTTAAAAAAAGATAGTCATTTAAAAATTTTAAAAGGTAATCTTGCAGAAGAAGGAGCGGTTGCAAAAATTACTGGTAAAGAAGGGACAAGTTTTACAGGCAAAGCTAGAGTTTTTAATTCGGAGGAGGAGACTTTAGAAGCTATTTATAATTCAAAAATTAATGCTGGAGATGTCATAGTAGTAAGGTATGAAGGACCCGTTGGCGGTCCGGGAATGAGGGAAATGCTTAAACCGACTTCAGCAATTATGGGAAAGGATATGGGAGATAAAGTCGCATTTATAACTGATGGGAGGTTTTCTGGTGGGTCACACGGATTTGTAGTTGGCCACATTACTCCTGAAGCAGCCAAAGGAGGTCTCATCGGATTATTGGAAGACGGAGATGAAATTACAATCGATGCTATAAAAGGAAGAATTGATGCAAACCTATCTGATGAAGAGATTGAGAAAAGAAAAAAATCTTGGATCAATCCAAAACCCTATACAAAAAGAGGCGTCCTTTCAAAATACGCAAAAGTTGTAAGTTCTGCTTCATTAGGAGCGATTACAGATTAAAAAACTTTAAAAAATTTTTTTTTCCATCATAATCTTTACATGAGTGAAATTATTGAATTGAACGACGAAAACTTTGAAGAACAGTTATCTGCAACGGATAAACCTGTATTAGTAGATTATTGGGCTGAATGGTGTGGTCCTTGCAAAATGGTAGCTCCTATATTAGAGGAATTATCTGGTGAGTTAGAAGATAAATTAGTTATAGCTAAGTTAGACGTCGATAACAACAAAGATTCTGCTATAAAACAAAAGGTAATGAGCATTCCTACGTTAATTCTATTCAAAAACGGAGAGGCAATAGATCAAAGAATTGGTGCTTTGACTAAAAATCAGTTGATGGATTTTTTAAATCAACATATTTAAATATTTACTAGACGTATTTAATTTTAAGTGCTAGATTTGCTCAGTAACTTTCAGTTACGAATTAAATTCCAGTAATTTTTTTTCATTTTAATTAAAAAAATCATATGCATTTAGGCGAACTTAAAGCCAAACCCATAGAAGAACTAATCGGTATAGCCGAAAATATGGGTATCGAAAATATTGCTAGGTCAAAAAAGCAAGACGTAATTTTCAATATTCTAAAATCTCACTCAAAAAGTGGGGAAGACATTGAAGGTGAGGGTGTATTAGAAATATTAAACGATGGATTCGGCTTTCTAAGATCTCCAACTTCTTCATATTTGGCAGGGCCAGACGATATTTATGTTTCTCCTAGTCAAATTAGAAGGTTTGGATTAAAAACTGGAGATTCTATTTCAGGGAAAATAAGACCTCCCAAAGATGGAGAAAGATATTTTGCTTTATTGAAAATTGATCTAATTAATTACGAAGGAACGGATAAAACAAAATCAAAATTAGCTTTTGAAAACTTAACCCCTTTATTTCCTGAAGAGAGATTGGTTATGGAGTCTGGTAACGGAACCACTGAAGATTTATCGGCAAGAATTATTGACTTAATTTCTCCGACAGGAAAAGGCCAAAGAGGACTCATTGTTTCGCCGCCAAAAGCAGGAAAAACTTTGCTTTTGCAAAGCATAGCTCACTCTATAGAAAAAAATAGTCCAGATAGTATCTTAATGGTCTTATTGATAGATGAAAGACCAGAAGAGGTAACTGACATGACCAGGTCTGTGAAAGGAGAAGTAATTGCAAGTACGTTTGACGAACCTCCTTCTCGTCATGTTCAAGTAGCTGAAATGGCTATTGCAAAAGCAAGACGTTTGGTCGAGTCAGGAAATGATGTCATCATTCTTCTAGATTCAATCACAAGATTAGGAAGAGCCTACAACTCAACACAAGCATCTTCTGGAAAAATTCTAACCGGTGGTGTAGATGCAAATGCATTAGAAAAACCGAAAAGATTTTTTGGGGCGGCTAGAAATATAGAAAATGGCGGGAGTCTAACAATCATTGCAACTGCATTAGTTGATACAGGTTCTAGAATGGATGAGGTAATTTATGAAGAATTCAAAGGAACAGGTAATCAGGAAATTCACCTGGATAGGTCTATAGCAGAAAAAAGAATCTTTCCGGCTATCAATATAAGAAGATCTGGAACTAGGAGGGAGGAGTTGATTACTGAAGAAATAGATTTAGCAAGAATAAATATCCTTCGAAAATTACTTCACGAAATGGAAGATATTACAGCCACAGAATGGTTAATAGACAAACTCAGAAAGCATAAAACTAATAATGAGTTTTTCGACTCAATGAAAAAAGCTAAATAGTTTTGACCTTTAGAAGTCTGTAACATTTTCTTCCCATCGTTTTTTTCTTTACAACTTCAAATTCTTTTTCTATAAAGCTTAGGTCCAAATTCGACTCGGATTCCAGATAAAAAATTGTTTTTTCAAAATGAATTTTCGTTTTGGCTAAACAATCAAACACTTCTTTGATTAAGTTTTGATTAAAAGGAGGGTCAATAAAAATTATATCGTAAAGATTATTTAGAGCATTTAGTTTGAACCAATCTCTGAAGTCTTTGTTGTAGATTATCGAGTTAACTTCCCCTTTCAAATCTTTCAATGTGTTATCAAGATTTTTCGCAAAAATTTTTTCCTTTTCTAAAAAGTCTACTCTAGAAGCTCCGCGAGATAATGCTTCAATCCCCATAGCTCCGGTGCCCGCGAAAAGATCTAAACAACTATATCCAGATAAATCATTATCCAACCAGTTAAATACAGTTTCTTTGGCCCTGTCTGGTGTGGGGCGCAAGTTAGAATCTAAAGGAAAGGAAATTTTTTTTCCTTTCCATTTTCCTCCAATTACTCTGATGTTCCCTTTTTCCATCTTAGTTCCAAATGAATTATGATAGCGGTTAAGATTATTTTTTATAAAAAGCTTATGCAAGAAGAATTTTTACAAATCTTAAGAACTTTAAAACAAAATGTTTTTATCATGACTTCGGGGCAAGAAAACAACAGATGTGCTGTGACCGTATCATCGGTGACATCACTATCCTTGGAACCGCCACTTATTATCGTTTGTATAAATAAAAATGCTTCGATGCACAAACTTTTAAAAAAAGACAATAAGTTTTGTTTGAATTTACTAAACAGTTCTCAAAAAGATCTTGCTAATTTATGTAGTAGTGAACAGGATGGGGAGAGTAGATTTTCAAAGGGTCAGTGGCTAAAATACGATCCTTCTTATTTGAGCGACGCGCAGTCAAATATTTTCTGTACTATGGATGAAATATATACTTTTAATAGTCATTCTTTGGTGGTTGGAAAAATTTATGAATTAAAACATTCGGGAACAAAAGATCCGTTAATTTATCAGGATGGTGACTATGAATAAAATTTTATTTACCTTTTTATTTTTTTCGATTTCGGCCTTCTCAGCAGAAGTTTACTTTGTAAGTCCTTCCGATGGAGATGAAGTATCTAGTCCTGTTGAAATAGTTTTTGGATTGAGGGGTATCGGAGTTGCACCAGCTGGAATAAATTTTCCTAACACAGGACACCATCACCTTTTAGTTGATCTTGATGCTTTACCTAATTTGAATGAAAGTATTCCGGCAGACGAAAATCACATTCATTTTGGTAAAGGACAAACCCAAACACTCCTTGCTCTTGATCCGGGTGAACATACCTTGCAACTCTTGTTTGGAGATTGGATGCACGTGCCTCACACAGAGCCAATTTTTTCAGAAAAGATTAAAATCTTTGTAAAATAATTGTAATTACATGCTTCTTTCTTAAGCTTTCTCCTTATAGGATTTAAGGATTTCTTCAGCTTCTTTAGCTAAATCCTCTTTGCCAAGTTCTTTGTAAGCTAGGATAGAGATCTCTAATGCTTTAACAACCTCTGGAGATTTAGACATATGTCTAATGATGTAGTTTGCTCTGTTCACGGCTGCTACATATGCTTTTCTTTCAATATAATATTCTGCTATGTAAATTTCTTGTTTAGCAATCAGATTTCTTAGAAAAATCATCCTTTGTCTTGCATTGCCTGCGTATTCACTTTCAGGGTATCTTGTTAGAAATTCACTTAAGTCATCAAAAGATTCTTTTGCTTTGCTAAGGTCTCTCTTGAAAGTCATGTCTCCAAGAAATGGAAGTTCACCAAAGAAATTTTTATCATCTGTGAATTTTGCTAATCCCTTTAAGTAAAAAGCATAAGGCGTATTTGGATGCCTTGGGTGCAAGCTAATAAATCTTTCTGCAGCAGAAATAGCCGCATCGTATGAAGAATTTTTATAGTAAGCATAGATGAGCTCGGATTGAGCTTGTTCGGCGTATCTTCCAAAAGGGAATTGTCTTTCCAGTGTTTCTAAGCTAATTATTGCCAAAGCGTAATTGCCGGCTTTAAGTCTGCTCTGAGCTTGATCGTAAATGTCTTTTTCGATCATCTCGATAGTTATCTCCTCTTCAGGACTTGAATTACATCCAACAAAAAATGTTGACGCAAACGCAATCAAGAGCAATTTAAGAATTTTTTTCTTAGTAATAACCATACTTTCGACTATTCTATCATCAGAAAATATGAGTATTAAAACTAATAAGGTTTTAAAAGTTCCTGAACACTTGTCCGGTCAAAGAATTGATATCGCTTTGTCTGAATTAATCTCAGATGTATCAAGAACAAAAATTAAGAATTGCATCCTCAAAGGACGAGTTTTGTTAAATGAAGAAGTAGTTATTAAATTGAGCATTAAAGTTTCGCCTGGTGATTTTCTTGACATTACTTTCATAGAAGAAGAAGTATTAGAAATAGTTCCACAAGAAATTGAATTAAAGGTCGTAGAGGAAAACAAAGAGTTTATAATTGTAGATAAAGCTTCTAATGTAGTTGTTCATCCGGGAGCAGGAAATAAAACTAATACGCTTTTGAATGGGCTTATATTCAGATTTCCCGAATTAAAAAAATTGCCTAGAGGCGGCATCGTTCATAGGTTAGATAAGGACACTACTGGATTAATGATGATCGCAAAGAACGAAAAATCTTTTTTAAATTTATCAAATCAAATATCCAATAGATCTGTAACAAGAATCTATCAAGCTCTTGTAGTCGGAAAGATCACTAAGTCTGGAAAAATTAACCAACCTATTGGAAGACATCCCACAAATAGACAAAAGCAGGCTGTGATTGAATCTGGTAAAGACGCGTTAACGCATTATTCTCTTGATAAAACTTTTGGAAATTATTCTCACTTATTTTTAAAACTAGACACAGGAAGAACTCATCAAATTAGAGTGCATCTTAGCCATATGGGCTTCCCAATAATTGGCGACTCTTTATACGGAAGAAAAAGAAGGTTTGCAAAATCTACTGAAAGCGAGTTGAGAGAAATTATTGAGCATTTTCCAAGACAAGCTTTGCATGCATCATCTTTGGCCTTTCAACATCCAGGTACAGGGAAAAAAATTGAATTTTCCTCAGATCTACCAGAAGATATGAAGACCTTGCTGGACAAACTCAAGCAACTGACTCATTAGACTTGACTTGTATCTGATGGGTGTCAAAATTCGCTCCCTCAGGTATAAAACCTAAATATTTACAATGAGTAAAGAAGAAATTAATGGAGGCGATGCTCTGATAAGAGCTTTAGCTGACGAAAAGATAGATTTAATCTTTGGCTATCCCGGAGGAGCAGCCCTACATATTTATGATGCGATTTATAAACAAAATAAAGTTCAACATATTTTAGTTAGGCACGAACAGGCAGCAGTGCATGCCGCAGACGGATTTGCCAGAGCCACTGGTAAACCGGGAGTTGCATTAGTAACTTCAGGACCAGGAGCAACAAATGCCATCACGGGTATTGCAACCGCTTACATGGATTCTATTCCTATAGTTGTTATTTCCGGTCAGGTTGCAAGCCATTTGATTGGTTCTGATGCTTTTCAAGAAACCGATATGATGGGAATTTCCAGACCCATTGTAAAACATAGTTTTCTGGTGCAATCCGCTGAAGAAATCCCTGTGGTTATAAAAAAAGCATTTCACATAGCGACTTCCGGAAGGCCAGGACCGGTGGTCATTGACGTGCCTAAAAACATGACGGATCCAAATTATAAGTTTGAGTATAAGTATCCTAAAGAATTGGTCATGAGATCGTTTCCAATTTTAGGCAAGGGGCAAGATGAAAAAATTACAAATGCGATAGAATTATTTAGATCTGCAAAAAAACCAGTCATTTACTCTGGAGGCGGAACTATTCAAGCAGATGCCTCTAAAGAATTGACCGAATTTTCAAAATTGATTGGTTGTCCAGTGACAAATACGCTCATGGGGCTTGGCGCTTTTCCTGGCGATGATGATCAATTTGTTGGTATGTTAGGAATGCATGGAACTTATGAAGCAAACATGGTGATGTCTGAAGCAGATTTAATTTTTAATGTCGGTGCAAGATTTGACGATCGTATAACAAATAACCCAAGCAAATTTGGCTTAGAAGCTAAAAAAATTCACATTGACTCAGATCCGTCTTCAATTGATAAGATCATTGGGGTTGATCTCGCAATTGAAGGAGATGCGAAGTTGGTGATGCAACAATTAATAGAGCAGGTTAAATCCACAGGCTTCGATCAAAACATTTATAAGGATTGGTGGGCTCAAGTTGAAGGCTGGAGAGAGGCTCATGGTTTAAATCATGACATGCTTAAGCTCAAAAATGAGAAGGATATAATTCTCCCTCAACAAGTTATTCAGTCTTTATATCAAACTACTAAGGGTGAAGCTTATGTTACTTCTGACGTAGGCCAGCACCAGATGTTTGCAGCTCAATATTATAAATTCAAAGATCCGAGAAAATGGATCAACTCTGGTGGTTTGGGAACCATGGGTTTTGGGCTCCCATCAGCTATGGGAGTAAAATTTGCTTTTCCTGAGGCTGATGTAGCATGCGTGACTGGGGAAGGAAGTATTCAAATGTGTATTCAAGAATTATCTACTTGTGGTCAATATGGTTTACCGATCAAGATTATTAATTTAAACAACAGGGCTTTAGGGATGGTTAAGCAGTGGCAAGATATGCAATACGGAGGAAGATATTCTAGTATCTCTTATGAAGACTCTCTTCCAGATTTTGTAAAGCTCGCTGAATCTTTCGGTCATGTTGGTATCAAAGTAGAAAAGCTATCGGAATTAAACCAAGCTATGGAAGAAAGTTTTGCAATGAAAGACAAATTGGTATTTTTAGACGTTTTAGTGGACCCCGATGAGCATGTTTATCCAATGCTTGAAGCTGGAGGATCAATGTCTGAAATGCGTTTAAGCAAAGATAAAAAAACTTTTTAAGATGGCTAGTCAAATTTCTTTACTAATGGAAAACCAACCCGGGGCATTATCAAGAGTGATCGGTCTTTTTTCTCAAAGAGGTTATAACATTGACTCTTTGTCGGTAGCGCCAACTCAAGATCCGACCTTATCAAGACTTACCATGACGACTTCAGAATCTGTGGAGATAATTCAGCAAATTCTTAAACAACTTTTCAAGCTAATCGATGTTGTTATGGTGCAAGATTTGAAAGCAAGTGAGTCTATATCTTTAGAAATGGCTTTAATTAAAGTTTCAAATAAAGCTGAAGTAATTAGTAAAATAGAAAAAAATTATTCAAGTTTAGACTTAAATGAACTTGATAATACAGACGAGAAAACAATCTT
>CACESE010000002.1 GCA_902562135.1 uncultured SAR86 cluster bacterium
AAAAGACAACCTGGAAAGAAGCCGATCAAAAAGTTAATCAATATGCAGGATTTCTTAAATCTCAAAAAATTGATAAAGGAGATTGTTTTGCAATTTTAATGGATAACAGTCCTGACTTTTTAATGATTCTATTAGCATCATTTAGAATCGGCTCAATTGCAGCATTAATAAATACAACAGTTTCAGGAGAAGGTCTTAAACACGTAATTAATATTTCCAATGTGAAACTTATAATTGCCGGAGCGTCTCATTTAAGTAAACTCACAAATGCTCTAGAGAATAGTGATTTAATAAATCTTCCACTATTTTCAATAGAAGATTCTGAAAGAATCCCTGCAGAGTTTAACGATATTAAAGATTTATCTAAACAATTTTCAACTTTTGATCCTTATGAGCCAGTGATGAAAGATGTAGCAGCTTACATCTTTACTTCAGGCACTACGGGCCTTCCTAAAGCTGCTTTAGTTGATCACGCAAAGCTTGTTAAAGGCTCATTTGCCGGCCATTTTTTATGTTTTAATTTCAAAACGAAAGATAGACTGTATATGACTCTACCTCTGTATCATTCAACCGGTCTTGTTCTTGGTTGGGCAGCGAGCTTAAGAGCGGGATGTGCAAACATTATAAAACCTAAATTTTCTGCTTCAGAATTTTGGGGCGATGTTAAAAAATATAAAGCAAATAAATTTATTTATGTTGGTGAACTTTGTAGATATCTAATGAACTTACCTGCTTCAGAGACAGATAAAAGCAATTCAATAGTTCAAATTTCAGGAAATGGATTAAGACCAGACATTTGGGACTCATTTCAAAAAAGATTCAATATCAAAAAAATAGTAGAAATATACGGAGCTACTGAAGCTGTTGGTATGACAGTTAATTCATTTGGAAGATCCGGAATGATAGGTAGAAAACGATCAGACTCTACAATTATTCATTGCAATAAGGACGACGGATCTCCAATTCTTAATGAGCAAGGATATTGTACAAAAATTTCCGAAGGTGAAACTGGTTTATATATTCAAAAAATAAGTTCGTCAGCTAAATTTCAAGGTTATCTGGACGCTCAGGCATCAAATAAAAAGATTTTACAAAATGTGTTCAATGAAGGTGATCAATATTTCAATACGGGGGATTTAATAACTCTTCATGATAATAATTGGTTATCTTTTGCAGATAGAGTTGGAGATACTTACAGATGGAAAAGTGAAAATGTATCCACGATGGAAGTGGCAGCAATATTAAATAATGCTAGTGGAGTGATGGATTGTAACGTATATGGAGTTCAAGTAGATTCTGCAGAAGGAAAAGCTGGAATGGCGGCAATTAATGTTTCAAGCGATTTTAATTTCTCTTCATTTATTGAGCATGTAAATGAAAACCTTAATTCTTTCCAAAGACCATATTTTTTGAGACTTACTTCAGATATGAAAACAACGGGTACTTTTAAACACCAGAAAGAAGATTTAAAAAAACAAGGATTCGATCCTAATTTAATTTCAGATAAACTTTATTTCTATCAAAGGGATTCATACGTAGAAATAGATAACAATTTATTTAAGCGTATTCATTCTGGGGAAGAAAGATTTTGATTAAAAAAGCAATTAGAAATTTTCTTTCGCGAAGAACCTTCGCCTATAAGACTAGAAATTTAACAATGAATAAATTTTCTAGTTATGAGAATTTCAAAGCTATTAGAAAAATAGCAGAACTCAAAAGAAAAGAGGAAAAAAGAAATCATGAAGTTTTATACTTTCATAAAGTAGATGATCCCTATTCTCATTTAACAGTCCAGTTCGTAGAAAAATTTAAAGATGAATACTCTATAGATATAGTTCCTATACTCGTTGGAGAAGAGAATCCTGAAACTCTTCATGAACCTGATTTATACAGTATATATTGTCTAGAAGATGTTAAAAGAATAGCTCCATATTATGGAATTGAGTTTAATGGAAATTCTTATCCACAAAAATCCTTAGTAAATAAAGCAAATTCAATTCTTGCTTCGTTAAATTCAGATGAATTTATTGAAGTTGCAAAAAAAGTAAGCACACATTTATGGAATAATGACGAAATTGAACTCTCAAATATGCAAAAAGATTTTACTTGTTCAATGGCTGAGGTTTCATCTGCTTTGGCAAGGGGTAACCAAATTAGAAATGATTCCGATTATTATTTTGGATCAGCTTTTTATTATGAAAGAGAACTCTATTGGGGAGTAGATCGTTTAAGCCATCTCGAAGATAGATTAATTGAATTAGAAGCTAAAAAAATTCCAAATAATGAATCCATCGCTCCTTTATTTGTAAAAGCTCCAGATAAGTTAGATTCTGACAAAGAATTTAATTTAACTTATTACCCTTCTTTAAACAGTCCTTATACATTTATTAGCGCAAAAAGAGTAAAAGAACTAAGAAGAGACTATCCTATTAATTTAATAACAAGACCTGTCTTGCCCATGTTGATGAGAATGATGACAATTCCAGCATTTAAAGCAAAATATATAATTTCTGACGCTGCAAGAGAAGGAAGAAAATATGGCTATGAAATGAAAGATATTTATTCACCAATTGGAAAACCTGCAAGAAAGGCTTATTCACTTTTTCCAATAATAGACAGCCAGTCAAAAGGTTTTGAATATATAGATGGACTACTTAAAGCCTCTTTTCAAGATGGTATTAATATCGGTGAAGAATCTTTCTTAGAAAATTTGGTGATAGATATAGGTCTAGATTGGAGCGAAATAAAAGGCTATTTAAATAATCCAGAGTGGAAAAAAATCCTAAATGATAATCTTGAAGATATGTATCAAGGAAATTGTTGGGGTGTACCTAGTTTTAAATTAACTAATGCAAATGGAAGTAACCCTTTCTATGTTTGGGGTCAAGACCGTATGTGGTTAATTAAAGAAGAAATTTTTAAAAGAATTAAAGAATCATAAAATTTTTATTTATTTTGAGTGAATTTAAAAAATCTTTTTCACTCTAAGAATTTCATAAATTAAAAAATTAAATGAAGAAAGTCAAAAAAAGGCAAAACCCCGTTGCAAAAAATGCCAGAAAATTTAATAAGGCTAGTGTTTTTGCAGATAAGAAAAAATATAATAGAAAAAATAAATATTCCCAAGAAAATGAATAATGTCTATAACAATATCCTTGATATGGTGGGAAATACTCCCCTTCTGAAAATAAATCAAATTGATACAGGTCTATGCGAGCTATATGTGAAACTTGAAAATTTAAATCCTGGAGGCTCAATTAAAGATAGAGTCGGCTTGCAAATGATTGATGATGCAGAAAAAAATGGAATTCTCAAAAAAGGTGGCACCATAGTTGAATGTACAGCTGGAAATACTGGATTGGGTTTAGCCTTAGCAGCAAAATTAAAAGGATATAAATTAATTTTGGTAATTCCAGATAAGATGAGTCAAGAAAAAGTTATGCACTTAGAGGCTATGGGGGTTGAAATTGTTTTTACTAGATCCGATGTAGAAAAAGGTCATCCTGAGCATTATCAAGATTTAGCAGCTAAAATTGTATCTGAAACTCCAGGGGCTTTTTTTACTGACCAATTTAATAATCCATCCAATCCACTTATTCACGAAACTACAACAGGTCCAGAAATATGGAATCAAATGAATGGCGATATAGATGCTTTTGTAGCAGGCGTTGGAACAGGAGGGACAATTAGTGGCGTCGGTAAATTTCTTAAATCTAAAAACCCAAATATATCCCTAATCGTAGCCGATCCAGAGGGATCTGTTGTTGCAGATGCTGTCAATAAAGGATCTTTTAAATATGAAAATGGATCTTGGCTTGTAGAAGGAATTGGCGAAGATCATATTCCAGGAAATTTAAACTTAGATATTATTGACGAGGGTATTTATGTTTCTGATGAAAAGGCATTTGCTATGTTAAACAGACTTTTAAAGGAAGAAGGAATATTGGCAGGCACATCTTGTGGAACATTATTAGAGGCAGCCGTGACATGGTGCAAACTCCAAAAAGAACCTAAAAAAGTTGTTACTTTAATATGCGATACTGGAAATAAATATTTATCCAAAGCATATAATAAAGAATGGCTTAAAGAGAATATAAAGAAATGAGAAAAAAAAAGAATCATCACTTTGAAACTAAAGTAATACATGCTGGGCAAAAATCCGACCCTACTACTGGAGCGGTAATGACTCCTATTGTTTTAGCTTCTACCTTTGAACAGTCTAGCCCTGGAGTTCACAAAGGATACGATTATTCAAGATCAATAAATCCAACAAGAGAAGCATTTGAAAATTGTATTGCAGATTTAGAAAATGGACTTAAGGGGTATGGTTTTTCTTCAGGTGTAGCAGCAATTTCAGCATGTGTTGAATTATTATCGCCTGGTGATCACATTATTGCCATGGATGATTTATATGGTGGATCGGTAAGATTATTCAATGAAATAAAATCCTTATCACAAGGAATAGAAATATCTTATGTAGATATGACTGATACAAACAATATCAAAAACGCAATCAAAGCATCTACAAAAATGATCTTTGTAGAAACTCCTACCAATCCATTATTAAAAATTGCTGATCTTTCAAAAATTGCAAAACTTGCCATGAAAGAAAAAATACTTACAGTCTGTGACAATACTTTTGCTTCGCCTTTCAATCAAAAGCCTATAAATGATGGAATTGATATTGTTATACATTCAGCTACAAAATATTTAGGCGGACATTCTGACTTGATAGCTGGTGCTATGGTAATTGGAAAAAATGATAAAAAGCTAATAAATAAAATGTCTAACATTCATAATTCTTTAGGGCCAATTACTAGCGCTTTTGATAGTTATCTGTTGCTCAGAAGTCTTAAAACTTTAGTAGTTCGAATGGAAAGACATAATAGTAATGCTCTAGAACTAGCAAAATTTCTTGAGAAACATAATAAAGTTTCTAAGGTTATCTATCCAGGTTTAAAATCTCACCCACAACATAAACTTGCATCAAAACAAATGCATGGTTTCGGAGGCATAGTTTCTTTCGAATTGAAAGGCAATTTATCTAAAGCTAAATCTTTTTTAAGAAAAACTAAGTTATTTACTCTTGCCGAAAGCTTAGGAGGAGTTGAGAGTCTAATCGAACATCCAGCTATTATGACCCATGCTTCTTTAGATAAAAAAAGAAGAGAAAAGCTAGGGATATCAAATACTTTTATCAGACTTTCAGTTGGACTTGAAAACGTTAAAGATCTCAAGAAAGATATAGATGAAGCTTTAAACTGAAATTAAATATTATTTTTAAGATCATATAAGAATTTTTTTAATCTATATTCTGAACTTAATAAGATACGTTTTATGATTCTTTTAATTTTAAGTGAGATTGTTCTTTCCTTTCTAGATTTAATCCTATCTATTTCACTACCAAACTTAAAATTTTGAGAGACTGTATATGGTTTAAGGCCAAAGATTTTTAATCCTTTAAAAACATACCATTGCTTATCTATGTCAATTGGTCTTGAAATTTTTTGCGATAAAGATAGCAACAATTCAGCTCCGCTTCTTGAGATGACATAAGCACAAGTTGATGCTGGTGGTTTGTAATATGATACTAAATCGTAACCATCAATATTGAACAAATTTTTTGTTCTTCTTGGTTTGAGATTCGTCTCCGTTAATTTAATAATATGCCAGTCAATTTCAAGATTATCTATAACTTCCAGAGCATTTTTTAAATCATCACTTACTAAAGCATCATCTTCTAAAACAAGACCATAATTAATTTCATTTTCTACAATCCTTTTCCAGACATTTTTATGTGCAAGAAAACATCCTATTTCACCATCAGACAAGGGGTAATAGAAATTTTTTATATTATCTTGTACAGAGTAAAAATCTTTTAAATGAGGCTCTAATCTTAAATCTACACCAGGAATTGTCTCAAAAGAAAAGTTCAACTCTTTTAACTGACCAGAAATTGCGTTTAACCTTTCATAAGAAGAAGGCATATTTATGACAAATGCCTTAGAAATCATAAAAAATTTATGCGTCGAAATTAAAAAAAGTTAGCTTATTTCCATCTAAGTCATAAACATAAGCTCCATAGAAAGCCCCTGCTCTCTGACCAGGTTCGCCATCATCTTTTGCGCCTAAAGAAATTGCCTTAGCATACATTGCATCAACTTCTTCTTTAGAATCTAGAGCAATACCTTTCATTGTTCCATTACCTGAAGAAGCTTGTTCTCCATTATATGGCACAGCAATAGCTAAAATTACAGAGTTATCATCTGGCGATAGCCACATAGTTATGCGATCGTTTGCTGGAAACTTAATTGCATTAATTAAGCTTAAAAGTTCATTATAGAAATTTTCAGCTGCTTCTTTATCATTAGTACCCAAAGTTGAATAATGTTTAAGTTTTGTTGCCATTATTTAAAAATTACAGTTTTATTATTATTTAAAAATACTCTTTGTTCAGAATGATATTGTACCGCTTTTGCGAGTGTAATGGACTCAATATCTCTACCAATAATTTCCATATCTTCTGGAGATTTTGTGTGGTCTATTCTATCAACGGTTTGTTCTATTATTGGCCCTTCATCTAAATCACTTGTCACATAATGAGCTGTGGCACCAAGAATTTTAACCCCTTTAGAATATGCTTGATGGTAAGGTTTAGCCCCTTTAAAACTTGGGAGGAATGAATGATGAATATTAATTATTTTTCCAAAGTATTCTTCGCAAAAATTAGTAGATAGTATTTGCATATATCTAGCTAAAATAACTAAGTCTACTTTATCTTTTTTAAGAATATCTATTATTTTAGTTTCTGCATTTTGCTTATCATCTTTTGTCACCTCTATATGATAAAAAGGGATTTCGTAATCCGATGCGATTTTTTCTAAATCTGGATGATTTGAAATTATAGATTTGATATCCAATTTTAAAGCATTGACACTATGACGATACAGAAGATCCTGTAAACAATGACTATATTTAGATACAAATATAGAAGTGTTTGGATTCAAAATAGCATCCTCAAATGACCATTCCATAGAAATTTTCCCTGCCAAATCACTAAATTTTTTATCAAATTCATCTTTTTTAATTTCTTCATTTGGCGATACTACTTTTATCCTCATAAAAAACTTATTGGTTTCTGGGTCTCCATAATGAGCTGACTCTTTAATAAAGAGATTGTTTTCATTTAAAAAATTAGAAACTTTTGCCACTAAACCAAGAGCGTCTGGGCAAACTCCTCTTAATATGTACTCTTTGTTACTCAATTTCTCTGTAATAAAACTTTATCTTACCGGTATTTTTATCAGGAATATTTATCTCCCTGACTAATTCGCCGCCATCTTCATATATTTCTTGAGTTATGTCTAGAGAGTTTCCAAACAAATCAATGTTTTGTGAGAAAAAACCTGTTATTAAATTTTTTTCTTGTCCTTTCCAATCTCTTAAATTGTTATAAATTAATGCTTCGTTTTCTTCATTACATTTAATTTCTACTAAAATTTGACTGTTAGTAAGTAAAGATGGAACAAAAAAATTTATAAGAATTTTTTGTACTTTTTTTGACTCAAAAGAATCTAGACCATCAGTTAAACCTGAGAAGTTTTCTATCCTGTTTAAGTTCCATGTTTTTTCGACTTCACAGCCTTCCGCTATTGGTACTGGAGAAAAAGTTAAAATTCTAAATAATAAAATTAAAATTAAAGGTGTAAAAAAAACTAATGACAGTTTTGTCATATCTTACTTATCTAAACTATTTTCAAAATATATTGAACTTGAAGGAAAAGCAAAATCAGAATTATTGCTAATTACTATATCTTTTACTTTCAATAATAAGTTTTGTTTCACGTCAGAATATTCAGTATAAGAGTCTTTATTTGTATAACAGAGAATTTCTAAATCGATAGAACTAGCTCCAAATTCAACAGCTTTTGCAAATGAGTTTTGACCAGGATTGATGCAAAAACCAAAAGCTTCATTATTAATGTATTTATCAATTTCTCTACAAATATTAGAAATGTCTTCTGCAGATGTTGAATAGATTAAATTTACCATCCATCTAATCCTTCGATACTTATTTAATCCGTGATTGATAACACTTATATCTGATAAATCTTTATTAGGTATTATCATAGGCGAAGTATCAAATAAGCGTACTGTAGTAGATCTAAATCCAATGCTTTCAACTATACCGTGAAATTGACCAGGCACTTCAATTCTATGTCCAGGTTGGAATCTATTTTCACCAATAATTAACATTCCAGATATAAGATTTTTAAATAAATCTTGTGCTCCTAAAGCTATTGCAACAGAAAATAGTCCTAGTCCTGCAATAAGAGGGCCTATTTCAATACCAAAAATGTCAAGGATTATTGCTAAACCTATAACCCAAACTAACACTCTGGTTGACCTTTCCAACCATACTGACATGGCTTGAGTTAACCAAGTATTATTAGATAAAACTGAGAATAAAGGTCGTACTAAATTAGAAAGAGCGCTAAAAATTGTGTAAACAATCAAAGCTTTGACTATATTTGTTGCAACCAAATCAACGATTCCCGAAAGAGGTAAATAAATGGTTATTAAATAGATACCTATGGTAATTGGAATAAATCCAAGAGGCCTTTTAAGTGTATCTAATAATATATCGTCAAAAACAGTCTCAGTTTTAGAGGTTATTTTTTTTATGGTGTTAACGCCTAAATTTATAAAAATACCTCTAAGAATCAAAGAAAAAATCAAGATAAATACAGAAATCAGTACTTGAGACATACTGATTCCTAAGAATCCAGACGTCCATACTTGATTAACTAAACCTATAAAATCATCCATTAGTGGAAGGATACTATTTATAGTTAATTATTAAAATAACTCTTCTGAATTAATTGATCTATTGTTGAAATTTTTTTCTGTGTAGAGTCGATAAATACATGGATTCTTTCGTTATCATATTTTCCAATTCTAGAACTTTTTAAATTTTCTAAAAACTTATCAATAAATAATAAAGCTTCATCGTTTTTGGGTAGATTTTGAAAACTTTTTTTAATGATTGTTAAGCATCTAAAAATTGATCTAGGAAACGAATCATCTTTAAACAAGAAGCTAATAACACTATCCTTAACTATTTCTCCTCTAGATACTTTTCTGTAAGCTTGATGAGCAGATAAAGTTTTTAATAAATTGACCCATTCTAATGTTGAAAGGTCTATTGTTCCTTCTTTCTCATCTGAAGTACAAATTGAATCGACTATTCTAGTTATCATATCTGCTCTTTCAATAAATCTTCCTAATCTTAAAAACTCAAATGCATAGCCCCTTGAAAAATTATCGGAAATTATTCCAAAAAATCTTTGTGAAGAAGATATGACTTCATAGATATTTTTTGCTCTTTTTCTTTTGCTCACCGAAGTAGTCATTTCCTTGAGAAAATTCATTTCAATATTATTTAGTTCTTCCACTGCTGATCTTGGCAGATCATCTTTAATAAATTCAGAGTTATAAGAAGCAAAACTTAAACAAGACGCAATGGAATTAAGATTGTTTTTTTCTCTGCTTAGATAGTGAATTACATCAGATTCATTAAAACTTTTATGATTAACTAAATAGTCATCTTTTGAATTCATTGCTTCTAAAATAGGTTCCCAGCCTAAAGATTTATCAATAGGGAAATCTAACATCATTTCAACATTTACATTTATCAGTCGCCCTGTGTTTTCTGCACGCTCAATATAACGAGCTAGCCAATATAGATGTTCAGCGTCTCTACTTAACATTTAATCAATTACCCAAGTATCTTTGCTTCCGCCGCCTTGAGAGGAGTTTACAATCGAACTACCTTTTTTCAGTGCAACTCTAGTAAGGCCTCCAACCGTAACATAATGTTTTAAGCCACTTAATATGAAAGGCCTTAGATCTAAGTGCCTAGGTTCAATTCTATCGTTAGAAAATGTTGGTGATGTTGAGAGAGAAATATAAGGTTGTGCTACAAAATTTCTTGGATTATTTTTAATTTTTCTAAAAATAGGTGCTACTTCGTTAGATTTTAAATCTTTACCGATAACAATTCCGTAACCCCCACTCTCTGCAACAGGTTTTATAACCATATTATGAATATTTTTTTCAACAAATTCTCTATGTTCTTTATTATTCATAAAATATGTATCAATATTTTTAAGAATTGGCTTCTCTTTTAGATAAAAATTAATCATATCAGGCACATATGAATAAACAGCTTTATCATCAGCTATGCCACAACCAGGAGCATTAATAATGGATACTTTTTTTTGAGACCAACTTTTAATCAGACCTTTTACACCGATCGTAGATTCTGGATTACCAACTTCTGGATCTAAAAAATCATCATCTATTCTTCTGTAAATAACGTGAACTCTTTGTAAGCCCTCAATAGTTTTTTTATAAACATAATTATCTTTACCTACTTCTAAATCACTTCCCTCAACTAAATCAATTCCCATTTGTTGGGCTAGGTATGAATGTTCAAAATAAGCCGAATTATATATACCAGGTGTAAGTAATACTATTTCGGGCGATTTAGTTTTTGCATTACTTACAGACGCTAATGTTTCGTATAATTTACTGGGATAATCATCTACAGGGTTCACTCCATACTTATTAAATAAATCTGGCAAAACTCTTTTCATTACCATCCTATTTTCCAACATGTAAGATACACCAGAAGGAACTCTTAAATTATCTTCTAAAACATAAAAATCTCCATCTTCTCCTTTTATTAAGTCCGATCCACATATATGAGACCAAATTCCATGCTTTAATTTCTTATTTAAACAGTATTTTTTATAGGCAGATGTTTTGAGAACTAAACTGTCATCAATCTTGAATTCTTCTAAAAATTTTTTTTTGTTATAACAATCTTCAATGAACATATTTAATGCTTTTACTCTTTGAATCAATCCCTTTTCTACCATTTTCCACTCTTCTTTTTTAATTAGTCGAGGAATAAAATCCAATGGCCATGTTCTGTTATCGCTTGAATTTGAATCATCTTGATACACTCTAAAAGTTATACCCATGGATTGAATTGCTGAAATAGTTGCAGAATTTATGTCCTTTAATTCTTCAAGCTTAAGAGAAGATAAAAAATTTAAGGTTTTTTGGGCATGTTTTCTTATTTTTAACGAATCGCCAAAAAATTCATCGTAAGAATTTCCTTCATCGGAATAATTGATTAAACCATCTTTTTTCATGGCAATTTATTATCTTATAAGCTTTTAAGTCCAGATAAAGGCATTTTTTTTGAGTAAGTCTAACGAAATGCACTAAATTAATACAAAATTATTATTAAGATTGATTTTCAGGTATGTAATGAATTATGTTAATTTTAATTAAAATAACAATTTTATGACTTACTGTTTAGGAATAAAAGTTAATGAAGGCTTAGTTTTCGCTTCTGATTCTAGAACTAATGCCGGTTTAGACAATGTTGGTTCTTACTCAAAAATGTTCACCTATAACGTTGGTGATAGAGCTTTTGTTATAATGACAGCAGGCAACTTAGCCACTTCTCAAGCGGTATATCATAGAATTCAAAAAGACTTAGATAGTACCTCTCCAAAAATTAATTTAAATCTTTGTCAAGATTTAGAAGAAGTTGCAGAATATATTGGAGAAATAAGCCTTGAGTGCCAAAAAATAGGAAATGATATACCTTTGCAAGAGAGCGCTCAATTGGGATCAAGTTTTATCCTAGGCGGGCAAATAAAAAATCAATCTCCAAATATTATTCTAATTTATCCTGAAGGAAACCATATCCATGTTTCTGAAGACAGTCCTTTTGTCCAAATTGGAGAAACTAAATACGGTAAACCAATATTAGATAGAACTATAGCTTCGGATACTCCATTAGGTGATACTGCCAGGGCTGCGTTACTTTCACTAGATTCTACTATGAGAAGTGACCTAACCGTTGGCCCGCCAATCGATTTCGTTGTTTTTAAAAAAGATCAAATAAATCTCGATTTTCAAGATAGACTAAAACTGGATTCTCCTTTTTTTCAAAAATTCTCAAATATTTGGCATGATGAACTTTTGAAAGCTATTAATCACCTTCCAAGATTTAATTGGGAAGACGTTTAATTTCATCCATTACATTGTATTTATGGATTGACTTCTGAATATCTTTTGCAAACATTTTCAAAATCAAATTCCTAAAAAAAACTAGAAAAACATTCGATAAGTGATTAAAAGATCCTTGTAATTTTGATCTAAATTGAATTGTCTTTCCTCTTTTCAATCTCAATTTTTCATATTTTTTTAAACAATAAATTAAATCGTCATTTTTACTCAACAATTCTGCTAAACAATAAGCATCTTCTATAGCTAAGCATGCACCCTGAGCCAAAAAAGGTAACACGGGATGTGCAGCATCTCCCATTAATATTAAATTATTTGATACTAACTTTTTAATAGATTCTCTTTCAAAAAGACCCCATTTATGAATTTTGTATGATTTTGAAAATAATTCCATAACTGTATCATTCCAAGAATTGAAATCAGAAAGTAGTTCAATTTTATTGCCTTCTGAAATCCATGACTCTTTTTCCCATTTCTTTTGTTTTTTTATTGCAACAAAGTTTATTTCCTCCCCTTTTGAAATTGGGTAATGAACTATATGTCCATCCGAACCTAAATGAATATTTATTTCATTCCAAAAAGAATGATTAGATAGATTTTTTTTCGAAACAATTCCTCTCCAAGCGATTAAATTACTAAATTTCGGTTCATCGTTTAAAAAATATTTTTGCCTAAACTCCGAACGGATTCCATCGCAAGCAACAAATAACTCTGACTTTTTTTCATCATCAAAAAAAAATTCCGTTGAATTATTTATTTCATTAAATTTTTTGCCAAAAATTAATTCTCCACCCATGTTCAAATAAGTATTCTTAAGCAAATCAATTAAATCTTTTCGGTTGACGCTCAAGAAAACATCATCTCTTTCTTTGTTTAGAAGGACAGAATTAATTATCTTCCCATTGTTAAAAGATCTAAAATTTACTCTTTTGGGTTTGTATCCTAAAGGAATTAAATTTTCTAACAATCCTGTTTTTTCTAAAAGAATTGTTGCATTTTTAGAAAGATTTATACCGGCTCCATATTCGCTTACGTCCCTATCCTGTTCATAAATTGTTACTGAAAAGTTATTTTTTTTTAAGCAACAGCCAAGAAACAAACCAGATATTCCTGCTCCAATAATGTTTATTTTCTTAAGCATTGATTTCTATAGTTTTAACTTTTTTTTCTAACCTTTCTTTTCTTTTTGTTCTGTCTTGAACCTGACCAACCAATTGGCCACATGCAGCCATGATGTCGTCACCACGAGTAGATCTAATAGTTGTAATGAATCCTTTATTTACTAAATGGTCTTTGAATGCTCTGATTCTGTTATTAGATGGTTTTGAGTAATCAGATAGATTGAATTCGTTAAAGGGAATCAGATTAATTTTACATGGATAGTCTTTTAACAAATCAGCTAATTCGCTAGCTGTATCTAAAGAATCATTTACGTCATTAATCAAAATGTATTCAAAAGTAGTGACTCTCCGATCATTAAAAGAATCTACATATCTTTTAACAGCATCTAGAAGTTCCTTTAAAGGATATTTCTTATTAATAGGCACTAAAACATTTCTCAAATCATTATTAGGGGCATGTAGAGATATGGTAAGAGAAACATCGGATACCTTAGACAACTTATCTATTTCCGGGACTAAGCCTGAAGTGCTTAAAGTAACTTTTCTCTTAGATAAGTTATATGCGGAATGATGTCTCATAATTTTCATTGCATTAACGACGTTATCAAAATTTAATAAGGGCTCTCCCATACCCATCATTACGATATTTGTTATATTTTTATTATCGGCTTTTCTAGGAGCTCCAAAAGAATTTTCTGCGATCAGTACTTGACCTATGATTTCGCTTAAAGATAAATTCCGTGAAAAACCTTGTTTCCCAGTAGCACAAAAACTACAATTTACGACGCATCCAACTTGAGAAGAAACACATAAAGTATTTCTTCCTTTATCTGGAATTAGCACCATCTCAATTGATTGATTATCTCCAACACTTAAAAGCCATTTTTTAGTGCCATCCTCAGAATTTTCTGCGAGCAAAATTTTAGGATATTCAATAATACAATTATCAGATAAATAATTTCTCAGGAGTTTTGAAAAGTTAGACATTTTGTGAAAATCAGTGACGCCATTCTGATGTATCCATTTCAAAAGTTGATTAGCTCTAAAAGATTTTTCACCAATAGATTCAAAAAATTGAATTGTTTCGTCATAAGACAAATCTAATAAATTTTTTTTATCTACAATTGAGTTCATTGAAGAATAATGGATATAAAATGAAAATTAATTTTTTGAAAAAACTAGATTTCCGTCTTCTAATTTAGAGAATTTTACATCTAACCAATCACGAATATAATCTTGATAGTTGACCCAAGGTTTTTTATCCCCTTGCTTTGGATGAAGATGAAGCGATCTTTGTATGTAACCTGATGAATAACCAGTTAACCAGTCAAAAGTTTCGCCAACGTTCTCTGGTTTTTTGGGACATGCAGCATTAAATCCATTTTTATCCATAAAATTAATTAATCGGCAAATAAAAGTGCTTGTTAGATCTGCTTTAAGAGTCCAAGAAGCATTTATATATCCAAAAGAATTAACAAAGTTAGGAATATCGCTATACATTAAACTCTTATAAGTCATTGTATCGGAAACATTTACAAGTTTATTATTTACAGAAATATCTATTCCACCAAAATTTTGGAGCACTAAGCCAGTGGCTGTGACAATTATATCCGCTTCTATTAATTCTCCTGATTTGACTCTTACTCCATTTTCTTCAAATTTTTCAATGTGATCTGTAACAACAGTGGCCGATTTGTTTTTTATAGACTCAAAAAGATCGCTATTTGGAACGAGGCATAATCTTTGCTCCCAAGGGTTGTAATTAGGAACAAAGTGCTTATCGACATCAAAATCAGGTAATTCCTTTCTAATTTCATCTATAAGAAATTTTTTTGCTTTTTTTGGAAAAGCTCTAACTCTTTTAAATAAAAGTTGTTGAAGGTAAACGTTTCTAAACCTAATCAACTTATAAACAAATCTTTTAGGAAGAAACTTTTGAAGAAACAATGCTACTTTGTCTTCATCAGGTCTTGATACGAAATAAGTCGGAGATCTTTGCAACATAGTTACTAATTTAGCCTTTTTTGCTATTTCTGGAACAATAGTCGCAGCAGTGGCTCCGCTACCAATTACTACAACTCTTTTATCTTCATAATTCAGTGATTCAGGCCACTTTTGGGGGTGTACGATTTGACCATTAAAATCATTGCTTCCTTGAAAATCCGGTTCATGCCCTGATGAATATCTATAATAGCCTGCACACATATATAAAAATTTTGATTTATAAATAAATTTTTCAGAGGTTTTTTTATTTAGTACTTTAACTTCCCATAAACATTCAGATTCATCCCAATTTGCCGATTCAACATGATGACTGTATTTAATTTTTTCATCTAAATTATATTCATCAATAGTTTCCTTTAAATAGTCCATGATTAGAGGACCAGTAGCTATTGATTTTCTGTGGTTCCACGGTTTGAAAGAAAACCCAAGAGTGTGCATATCTGAATCTGATCTGATTCCTGGATATTTGAATAGATCCCAAGTACCACCAAAATTTTCTCTTCCCTCAAAAATTAAATAACTTTTGTTTGGGCAATTTGTATTGAAATGTGCTCCTGCTCCAATACCTGAAATTCCAGCTCCAACAACTATTACATCTAAAAAATTTTGATTCATACAATAATTATAATGTCATTTGTTTAGATTATGAATTATTCATTTAAATCAAATCCAGAATTGATCCAATCAGATATTCCACCTCGAAGAGAAAAAACTTTTTGATAGCCCATGTCTTGTAAAGTTTTAGCGCCAAGAATAGAACGAACTCCTCCGGCGCAATACAATACTATTTCATCAGATCTATCAGAAATGTGACTCTCAATCTCCCTATCAAGTATTCCTCTTCCAATGTGAAGTGCATTTTTTATTTTTCCAGAATTTAGTTCATTATCTTCTCGAATATCTATTAAATGAAAGTTATATTCACTGTCAATTAGGTGTTTAAGCTGAAAGATATCTATCTCTTGAACATCAGTTGAAGCCTCAGAAACTAAATCGTAGAAACTTTTTTTCATTTTAATTTGAGAAGTATTTCTTTTTAACAATTCTTACTAAAAAATAAAATGGAGATATTATCAATACACAAACAAATAACTCAGCCCAAAAACTTAAATCCATCCTTTCTCTAATAAATGCTGCAATGTAAATACTTCCAAAACCCATAAATCCATAAATAATAAATAGAGGGACATCAATTTTCGAGATTATATTTTTTAGATTCTCCATTATATAACCTATATTATTACAGATAATAAAACGTGAGATTGAAATAATGAAAGACCAACAAGAATTAATATTAGATTATAAAAACCATACAACTTATATAAAAATAAATCGTCCTCCAAATAATTATTTTGATGCTGATTTAATTTGTCAGATTGCAGACATTCTTGAAAAAATGGATCAGGATGATAATTGTCGATCTATTATTCTTCATTCCGAAGGAAAACATTTTTGTGCTGGGGCGGATTTTACAAAATCCAATTTTAAAAATGAGTCTGAAGCATATTCAGCTCTTTATGATCAAGCAGTTAGGATGTTTAGAACAAAAAAACCGATAATAGCTGTTGTACAAGGGGCGGCTGTTGGAGGAGGTTTAGGAGTAGCCTTAGCCGCAGATTTTAGAATTGCATGCATGGAATCAAGATTTAGTGCAAATTTTGCAAAATTAGGCTTTCATCAAGGCTTTGGTACAACTATTACCCTACCCAGAGTAGTAGGCCCACAAATGGCAAAAAAAATGTTACTTACCGGGGTGAGATTAAAAGGTAATGAAGCTTTCAAGATTGGATTAGCTGATTTTTTAGTAGATAGATCTGATCTCATGAATAAAGCTGAAGAACTCGCAGAGGATTTAAATAGTTCTGGACCATTAGGTCTTCAAGCTATCAGACATACCATTAACGATGGAATTGCTGATCAGATTGAACAAATAGTTAAGTGGGAACATTCTGAACAAGACAGATTAAGAGAAACAGAAGACTTCAAGGAAGGTATCAAAGCTTCAATTGAGAGAAGAGTACCAAAATTTAAAGGAAGCTAAGATTTTATTTTTAATCTTAAATCAAAATCTAATGGGCCTAAAGACTCGTGATTATCTTTTAAGTCTTTTATTCTATTGAATGTCTCATCTGGCATTGGTGCAGATTTCCTTATTTTCATATCAATATGAATAAGCAAACACTCGGAAATAGCAGATAATTCTTGTTTTTCATTTAAGAGAATTGAAGCGTGATGAATTATTTTTCGATTCACGTTAACTATACGGTAACAAGGATAAATTTTGTCACCTAAAAGATTTTCTTTTACATATCTTATATTTTCCTCAAGCGTAAAAGTAGAATAAGTGTCTCTTATCGTTTCATGATCCCATGAGAAACCAAGATCTTTATACAAAACGCCTGAGCCTTCATCGAATATTTTTGAATAAAAAGCTACATTCATGTGACCGTTCATATCACACATATCCTTAGATACAGTTACAACATCGCCTTTATAGGGGAATTTATTTTCCATACAATAAAATTTATGGCAGATGATAGCTTACTTATAATTCTTGGCAACCAATTATTTCCAATAGAAGAAATAAAAAAATTCAAAATTAAAAAAGTTTTTATGAAAGAAGATCTGGGACTTTGCACGGATTTTAAACACCATAAATTAAAGATCTTGTTTTTTTTAGGCGCTATGCGTGAATATAAGAAAGATCTAGAATCAAATGGAATTGAAGTTATTTATCATGACATAGATAAAAAATTATTTGATATTCCCTACTTGGAATTACTTGAAAAAACCATCAAAGAAAATTCAATAACCAAAATTCATTATTTTGAAATCGAAGATAGTCAGTTTGCTAATCAATTTAGTAAATTTTTGAAAAGAGTAAAAATTTCGTCAAACGAAATATCTTCACCCATGTTTCTTTGTGGAAGAAATGAATTCAAAGATTTTTTTGGTAACAAACCTCTAAGGATGGTTTCTTTTTACCAAATGATGCGAAAGAAAATGAATGTCTTGATGTCTGACGGAAAACCTATTGGAGGAAAATGGTCTTATGACTCCGAAAATAGAAAAAAACTTCCCAAGAATATGGAAATTCCTTGTCTTCCAAAAATAAAATATTCTTCCGAATACTTGGATTTAAAGAAAACAATTGATTTTAAATTTTCTAATCATTATGGCGAACTGGATAACTCTTGGTTTCCAATAAATAGAAAAGACGCTCTAAAATGGCTTGATAACTTTTTAATTTATAGGTTTCATAATTTTGGTTCTTATGAAGATGCAATTCATACAGACTATAATTTCATATTCCACAGTGCTTTGAGTCCGTTGTTAAACATAGGACTGTTAACCCCTCTTGAAGTAGTCAATAAATCTATAACTTATGCTAATAAAGAAAATATCCCTTTAAATTCTCTAGAAGGATTTATCAGACAAATCATTGGATGGCGAGAATTCATTAGGGGAACTTATCATTTAAAAGGCATTGAAGAATCAAAATCAAATTTCTTCAATCACACTAAGAAATTGACTAAAGAATGGTATACAGGTGATACAGGAATTCCTCCACTCGATGATGCTATCAAAAACTGCTTGAAATATGGCTTCACGCATCATATTCCAAGGCTGATGATTATAAGTAACCTTATGACTTTGGCAAGAATTGATCCCAAAGAAATTTACCATTGGTTTATGGAAATGTTCATTGATTCGTCTGAGTGGGTCATGACGCCAAATGTTTTTGGAATGGGTACTTTTGCTGATGGAGGAATATTCGCAACAAAACCGTATTCATGTGGCTCTAATTATCTTTTAAAAATGAGTAATTATAAAAAGGGTGATTGGTGCGAAGTAGTAGACGGACTTTATTGGAAATTTATGAACGACAACCTTGCTTTTTTTAAATCAAATCCAAGACTCTCAATAATTCCAAGAGCTTTAGATAAAATGAATGCAGACAGGAAAAATGACATTTTTTTAAAAGCTGAAGGTTTCATGAATTCGTTCACAAAATGAATAAAAAAAATTTAGAAAAAATTTGCCCAGTTTGCGACAAACCATTTTCATGGAGGAAAAAATGGGAAAAGAATTGGAAGGAAGTCAAATACTGCAGTGAGAGATGCAGAAGAAATAAAATCAAGAAATAGCTACAACAACTTTTCCAACCAATTTTCTATCTCTCAAAAACTCTAATGCTTTTAAAGAATCTTTAAATTCAAATATTTTACAAATATACGGCTTGAGTTTTCCTTCGTTAGCTAAGGAATTAATGATGTCTATATTTTCCCTTCCACGTTCTGGGTCTCGTCTACCATATTCACCAGCTCTGACACCAATCACTGAAAATCCTTTGATGAGCGGATAATTTACGGGAAGACTTGAAATTCTTCCTGCTGCAAAGCCAATCACTAATAATCTCCCTCCCCAATTTATACATCGGATAGACTCATCAAAAACATCTCCTCCAACTGGATCATATATTACGTCAGCACCTTTTCCATTTGTCAGCTCTTTAACTTCTTCTCTAAAAGAAGTTTTTCCATTTTTTAAGGTATTAACGATTGAATCCGCTCCCCAAGATTTTACAAGATCTAATTTTTTATTAGATGTTCCAGTTGCAATAACATTTGCACCATATAACTTTCCTAATTGAACGGCTGCCATACCAACTCCGCCTGAAGCTCCATGAACTAATAGTGTTTCACCATCGGTTAAACTGCCTCTTCTTATAAGCCCAACATAAGCTGTTAAATATGCTGTTTTATAAGCGGCTGCTTCAGCAAAAGAAAATTCTTTTGGTTTTAAAGAAACCATTTTTGATGGAAGCACTATCTCTCTAGCAATTGCTCCATGTCCCCAACTACCAAACATGACTTCGTCACCTTCTTTAAATGTGTCAACATCAGATCCAATTTCTGTGATAATCCCAGCGCCCTCCATACCTAATGCAAAAGGAAGTTCAGGTTTGTTTTGATATTTTCCCTGAGTCATTAACAAATCTGGAAAATTTAAAGATGCAGCTTTTATAGATATTCTTAAACTATCTTCAGATAAAGATTGAATAGGTATTTCTTTGATAGAAAGATTAGATAAATCATCTGAAAGATTTGTACAAACAAATCCTTCAGTTTGATCCTTGCTCATAATTAAGGATAACTTAGAAGTTAGCCTTGAGCAGATTTAGATTTAATATCTTTTACGTTTGCCTGAGCAGCTTGATGTTTACTAAGTTCTATCCTAGCCACAGTCCTTCTATGAACTTCATCTGGACCATCTGCTAATCTTAGAGTCCTCATTCCTGCATACATTCTTGCTAAAGGAGTGTCTTGCGAAACTCCCCCGCCGCCATGAATTTGTATAGCTTTATCAATTACAGATAAAGCCATTTTTGGAACAGCAACCTTAATTTGCGCAATATCCGATTTAGCAATCTTATTACCCAATTTATCCATTCTGTCAGCAGCTCTGTATGTTAGTAATCTACACATCTCTATTTCCATTCTACAATCAGCGATAACGTCATAGTTGCCACCTAACTCAGCTAGTTGCTTACCGAAAGCAACTCTTTCAAGAGATCTTTTGCAAAGTAAATCTAAAGCTCTTTCGGCAACTCCAATTGTTCTCATACAATGATGAATTCTTCCAGGGCCAAGTCTTCCTTGAGCAATTTCAAAACCTCTACCTTCTCCAAGGATCATATTAGATTTCGGAACGCGAACGTTCGTGAATTTCATGTGAGCATGCCCGTGTGGCGCATCATCATTTCCAAAGACTGTCATCATTCTTAAAATTTCTACTCCTGGAGTATCCATCGGCACTAAAATTTGTGATTGTCTTTGATGTTTAGGATTATCAGGATTAGAAACTCCCATAAAAATAATAATTTTACATCTTGGATCTCCAGCACCTGAAGTCCACCACTTTTCGCCATTTATTACGTATTCATCGCCATCTTCTACTATAGAACTACAAATGTTAGTCGCATCTGAAGAAGCAACATTTGGTTCGGTCATTCCAAAAGCGGATCTAATTTCACCAGCAAGTAAAGGTTCTAACCATTCTTTCTTTTGTTCATCAGATCCATATTTGTCTAGAACCTCCATGTTTCCGGTATCGGGAGCAGAACAATTAAATACTTCTGAAGCAATCCCTACTGTTCCCATCAACTCAGATAATGGAGCATATTCCAAGTTTGTTAATCCATAACCATATTCCGACTCAGGAAGGAATAGATTCCAGAGTCCGGCGGCTTTAGCTTTATCTTTCAATTCATCTAATATGGCTGGCTGCTGCCAAGGGTTTCCTGCAGCACGAAGGGCTTCATGCTGTTCATGATAAATTTTTTCCCCTTCATAAAGATGGTCATCCATAAATTGTTGGATTTTTCCTAATAATTCTTTTGTTTTATCTGAATGATCAAAATTCATAATATATTTCTCCTTAAAAACATTAGAAATTTTACACATTTCCTAAAAAATTAGTAATATTTATTCAGTTATATCACCATACTGAATGATTAGTTCAATAGACAGAATTACTGTAGCGGCAAAAGATTTATTAAGTGCTAAAAAAACTTTTGATTGTTTTTTCGATACATCTCCAAGTTATGAAGTTATCGAAGAGAACCTTGGATATAGAAGTTTAATTTATAATTTCGAAAATATTCAATTTGAATTGCTTTCAACTCTGAATACAAAAAGTAACAATGAATTAGAAAATTTCTTTATTAAAAATACTATTGGTGGGTTGTATGGTTTTTCTCTTGTTGCGGAAAATAAAGAGTTTTTAGATAAAACATTAATAACTCAACCTATTAATGTAAAAGAAAGTATAGGAAATAAATCACTGAATTTTATTTCAGGAAATTTAAATCAATCGGAAAACTTTAAATTATCTTTAAATTATTATGATGCTCCTTTAAGTAGGTCAGAAAATATTTCTGATTTATTTGCTTTAGACCACTTAGTAGTCACAACTAATGATGGAGATAAAATAGTAAATCTTTATAAAGAAAAACTTGGAGTAAGATTAGCATTAGACCAGTTGGTAGAGGAATGGGGAGGAAGAATGCTTTTCTTTAGAACAGGACATTCAACAATAGAAGTCATTGATAATAAAGTTCCTGGTGAAGATGTATTTTGGGGTCTAGCTTGGAAAACAAAAGATATTGAAAGTACATGTGAGAGACTTTCTCAAAATAACATAAACGTAAGTGAGGTAAGAAAAGGGAGAAAAAAAGATACCCTAGTTGCAACAGTTAAATTTGATGAAATAAAAATCCCTACTCTTCTGGTAGAACATTTGAATAGAGCTTAAATTTTGGTGCGGATAGAGGGAGTCGAACCCCCACACCTTTCGGCACTGGTACCTAAAACCAGCGTGTCTACCAATTCCACCATATCCGCTTAAGAAGGCTTAAATTAATCTAATTTGGTTATGGATTCAAGTTAGATTCATTTAGCCGTTCATCGATGGCTAATAGCCTTTGATTGATCTGAAGCCTATAGGCATCAATCGCATCGATTGCCTCAGCTAAGTCATCAAATTTTTTTTCATACGAACTAGAATTAAGTTCTAGAGCAGATAACTTTGCTATGCGGCCTTCTAAGTCAAACATAGACTTATTTAAACTTTCTAGGCTAGCATTAATTTGCAAATAATCTTCCGCAGCTGAATTTGTCGCTTCAGTTATTTCGTTTACTTTATTTTCAAGTAAAGAAATATTTTTTTTATTTTTTTTATTGCTTAAGTCCCATAATTTTCTTACTTCAGAATTTAAAAGTTTAATGTCTTGCAAAATAGAGCCCACCTTTTCATCGGCATTGTTAGATTGAGTTTGAAAAGATTCCTCAACAGAAATCAATCTCGAATTCATTGAATTTAAATTATCTTGTTGCTGATTAAGCCCACTGTAAAACCAGTAAAAAAAGAATAAAAAAAGACCCAGTAATATAATTGGAATGACCAGAGATCTAGGCGGAACTTGTGAAGAAACGAGAAATTTTCTCGTTGTTAATCCTCTATCTGACAACTTATTTGCTTTTAATTTGTCCTGATTCATTGTAGATTTATATTTTATAGAAATAACATTTTAAAGGGAGAAAAAATGAATTTTGAGTTTTCAGACGAACAAATGGCTATGAAGGATGAGGTTCGTAAACTTCTTGATAAAGAAAATTCTTTAAAAAGGAATAGAACAATCCTTGAAGGAGAAGATAAATTTGATAAAGAGTTATGGGATTCTTTGGTAGCTATGGGGCTTACCGCTGTCACTATTCCAGAAGAATTTGGAGGTATTGGCATGGGTTATCTAGAACTATGTGTTGTTGCCGAAGAACTTGGAAGAGCTATTGCCCCGGTTCCCTATTCTTCAAGTGTCTATTTAGCTACAACAGCAATATTAAATTGTGCAAACGAAGATCTAAAAAAAGAATATTTACCCAAGTTAGCTTCTGGAGAAATCATAGGAACTTTCGCTCATGCTGAATCTTCAGGTTTTCCTATAGAAAAAAGTATTAATTGTAGTTTTGGGTCTGGAAAGATTAATGGAACCAAAGCAGCTGTTCCAGATGCAGATGTTGCAGATTTTGCTATTGTTTCAGCAAAAAACGATTCAGGCATAGGTCTTTATTTAGTTAATTTAAAAGATGAATCTATAAACATATCTTCGCTAGATACTTTTGATCCATCCAGATCTCATGCAAATATAGAAATTAATAACGCTGAAGCCAAAGAATTGATTGCAGATGGGTGGTTGGAAATTGAAAAAATTCTTGACCAATCTGCAGTCTTATTTTCTTTCGAGCAAATTGGAGGAGCTGAAGCTGCAATGAACATGGCTAAAGATTATGCTCAAGGAAGATATGCTTTTGGAAGATCAATTGCATCGTTTCAGGCAATCAAGCATAAAATTGCTGACATGTATATTTCGTTGCAACTTGCAAGGTCCAATTGTTATTTTGGAGCATGGGCTCTTTCAAATGAAGCGGCAGAGTTGCCCACCGCTGCTGCCACCGCAAGAGTTAGTGCAACTAAAGCGTTTTACGAATGTTCTAAAGAGAATATTCAAACCCACGGGGGAATGGGTGCAACTTGGGAATTTGATTGTCATTTGTTTTATAGAAGATCTAGGTTACTAGCAAGTAACATTGGTAGCCAGGGTGTGTGGAAAGAAAAGCTTATTTCTTCAATAGAAAAAAGTAATTTACAGATATAATGTTCAGTTATAGTGCTAGTAATTGTTATTAAAAATTGGTTTACTTATAAAAAAAAGAGGTAATTATGGACTTTAACGATACTCCAGAAGAAGCAAAATTCAGAAAAGAGGCATCTGAATGGCTTAAAGCAAATTTTGAAAAATTCGAAAACGAAAAATCTTCGAATGATAAAAGTGCTAAATCTTCGGCAGAGCCTTCTAAGAACTCTCAAGATGAGAATAAAGCTCTAGAACTTGCAAAAAAATGGCAAACCATAAAGTATGATGCTGGCTGGGCTTGTTTGCACTGGCCTAAGGACTACGGTGGTAGAGATGCTACTCCAATAGAGAGAGTCATTTGGGCGCAAGAGGAATCAAAATACGCTATTCCTGGAGGTTTTTTTGAAATTGGTCAAGGAATGGCTGGTCCAGTGATGATGATGTATGCAACAGAAGAACAAAAAAAAGAACACCTTCCACCTATGGCTAAAGGAGAAAAAATATGGTGTCAGTTATTTAGTGAACCTGGAGCAGGATCGGATTTAGCTGGAATAAAAACTAAAGCTGAATTAGATGGAGATACCTGGACTATAAACGGACAAAAAGTTTGGACCTCAGGTGCTCATTATTCTGATTGGGGAATTTTAGTCACTCGAAGTGATTTCAATGCACCAAAGCATAAAGGTTTAACTTATTTTTTCTTGGATATGAAATCGCCAGGAATAGAAATTCGTCCGATAAAACAAATCAACGGTGGTGCTAATTTCAATGAAGTCTATTTCACTGACGTTAAAATTCCTGACTCACAAAGGTTGGGTGATGTAGGTGATGGTTGGAGAGTTGCACTTACTACTTTAATGAACGAACGTTTAGCTGTTGGTGACGCTTCTGGTGTCGACTTCAAGGAGATATTTGAGCTTGCAAAAGAAAATGACTTTTATGGTGAACCTGCGGTTAAAAATTCAGCGGTTAGAGAAAAGCTTGCTGATTGGTATTGTGAGTATTCGGGCTTGAAAAATACAAAAATGAGAAGAATTTCTGCTCTATCCAAAGGTGATACGCCTGGACCAGAAGCTTCTATTACAAAAATTGTCAGTGCCAATAAACTTCAAGACATTGCTAATTTTGGTATGGATATTCTTGATCAAGCTGGAATAAATAGTGAGGGGAACCTTAAATATCATGGAAGCTTGTTAGGAGCTCCTTTAATTAGAATTGCTGGAGGAACAGACGAAATTCTAAGAAACATTATTGCTGAACAAGTTTTGGGTATGCCTCAAGATGTCAGACTTGATAAAGATGTTCCTTTTAATGAAATTCCTACTGGTGATAAGTCTAATTAAATAGGAAGTAAAAAGGATTTTTAAGATCATCTTTACATTCTGTAAATTGCCTACGGTAATTATTAGCGGATCTTTGAACCTTGTCAGCTACACCTAGGAGCCATGGCTTTGATCTGTAGCTACCCTTTCTAAATCCTTCAGGGCCTTCATGGTAGGCTAAGTAAAGCGATCTTGCATTTTTATTTGAAATTCCTAAATTCTTACTATTTCTGTTGTTATACCAACCTATAAAATCAACGGAATCTGAAAAATTAGTTCTTGAGGCAAACGTTCTTCCCGCTTCTTTTTTGTATAATTCCCAAGTTCCATCAATAACTTGCGCATAGCCATAAGCACTACTTTGTCTTTTCCAAGGTATAAGGCCAAAAAAAATTCTTTCCCTATCAGGTTTTGCACCTTGTTGAAAACTTGATTCTTGTTTAATGAAAGCCAAAGTTATTGAAGGCTCTATATCCCATCTTTGATAAGTTCTTATTGACGCTTTATACCAACTTCTTTTTTCATCAAAGATTTCGCAAATATTATTAGGACTTTTTGGGGGAGAATTTGCACAAGAACTCAATAGTAAGATTAATACAGTCAAATTTACTAATTTCATGAATTTGAGATAAATTTTTCTAAATTAGAATCAGTAACGATTTTAACATCATACTCTTTTGCCTTTTGAAGTTTTGATCCTGAATCTTCTCCAGCAATTAAGAAATCTGTTTTCTTAGAAACACTATTTGAAATTTTTGCACCTAAACCTTCTAATTTAAATTTTAATATTTCTCTTGAATAACCCGATAATCTGCCAGTTATAACAATCGTTTTATCAGTTAAATGACTTGTCTTTACAGAAACTGGAGGCTTAAGATCAAGGCCTGACTTTACTAATTCTTGAATAAGACTCAAATTTTTTTCGTTGGAAAAAAATTTTTCTAAATTACTAGCAGCTACTTCACCAACATCGTTGACTGAAATAAAATCATCGTAAGATGCTTTGGATAATTTATCTAAAGAGGTAAAAAAATTAGATAAATTTTTAGAAGTTTCTAAACCTATTTCTTTAATGCCAAGGGCGTAGATAAATCTGTAGAGATCGGTTTTCAAACTTGACTTAATAGATTCCAAAAGCTTCTTAGTTGATTTATCAGCAAAACCTTCTAAAGATAAAATATTTTCTGATGTAATTTTGAAAAGATCTGGTAAAGATTTAATAAATTCTTTTTCAATAAATAAGTCAATTGTCCTTTGTCCTAAACCATCAATATCCATCGCATTTCTTGAAACAAAATGTTTTAAGGTTTCTTTAAATTGAGAGAACCCAAAACAATTTTTATTAGTAGTTGATAATAAACTCGTATCCAATAATGGAGTGTTAAGCTCAAAAAAGGAAACTGGATTACTGCAAGTTGGACAAGAGCTAGGCATCGTTATTTTTTTTCTATTTGGCTTCCTTTTTTTTAAAATAACTTCAGTTACCTTTGGAATTACATCTCCAGCCCTTATTATTTTTACATAATCTCCTACTCGTACATCAAGTCTTTTTACCTCATCCATATTATGAAGCGTAGCATTAGAGATTGTTACTCCCCCCAGTTTTACAGGTTTTAAGTTTGCTACAGGAGTCAAAACTCCCGTTCTACCCATCTGGAAGGAAATTGAAAGAATCTCAGTCTCCCCTTGCTCTGCTAAAAATTTCTTAGCAATAGCCCATCTTGGTGATCTAGAAGAATTACCCAATCTTTCTTGAAGTGATTTATCATTAATTTTTACAACTATTCCATCTATTTCATAATTTAATTTTTCTCTTTTAGCTGTCATTTTAAGTATTTGTCTATTTACTTTGTCGAGATTTTCGCAAAAGTAAATTTCATCAGAAACTGGAAGCCCCCAATCTTTGAACTTGCTAATCATTTCTTTTTGAGTGTTAAAGAAATTCCCCTTGGAAATAAAACCTACACTATGACAGAAAACTTTTAATGGTCTTTCTAATGCAATTTTCGAATCCAACTGTCTTATACTTCCTGCTACAAAATTTCTAGGATTAGCAAAAACCTTTTGACCTCTTTTTTCAAAGTTTTGATTTATTTTTTTAAAATCATTTAATTCAACAAATATTTCTCCCCTAATTTCTATTTCGTCAGGAAAATTATTTGTTAAAGATTTAGGAATTTCCGAAATCGTTTTAATATTATGCGTGACTTCTTCACCAACTACCCCGTCACCTCTTGTACCCGCTTTTGTCAAAATACCTTTTTTATAAAATAGACTTATTGCTACTCCATCAATTTTTGGCTCCACTAAATATGAAAAATTTACTTTTTCTTTGATCTTATTTTGATTTCTCTTTTCAAAATCACTTAAGTCTTCCTCACTAAATGCGTTGTCTAGGGATAGCATTGGTATTAAGTGCTCAAAAGATGATAATTCGGATAGTTTTATTGCTCCAACTAAGTTCGAAGGCGAATCAGAGATATCTAAAAAGTTATATTTTTTTTCAAGCTCCTTTAATTGTTTAAAAAGTTGATCGAATTCTTGATCTGATATTTCAGGATTATCTTCAGAGTGATATTTATTATTATGAAATCTTATTGTCTCTTTAAGATAAATGTGTTCTTTCTGGATATCTTCTTTCGATACCATATACTAAGCAATATTATTTAAATCAAACTCTTCAGCAATCTGAGAGTAATGTTCAACCATTTGCTGAGTGAGAATATTTCTATCGGCGTCTAATATTTGAGTGGAATAGTTTTTAGCTGTTATTTCAGAAAATCTAATTAATTCTGTCAATGCATTGACGGAATTACTCTTAGGTTTCATTGAATAAATTAAAGTCATTACAGAAGTAGATAAAATATTTTCATCCTCCGAAAATTTACCGGGATTTAATCCATTAACAAACATAAAATTATTTCCATCTTCTAAAATTATCCTGAACCAACCACCTTCATCAATGAAGCTGAATTCAGAACTTTCAAGAAAATTAATTAAATTTTGGTATTCAAAGACTTGTTCTTCAGCTTCTAAATGAATGGTAATAAGATCTGAGTTTTCTTCCGCACGGAAAACAGAATCATACTCAGCCTCTCCCTCAAACGTTTCTAAATCATCAATTTCGGATGGTTCGCTAATAACTTCTTCGTCGGTTTTTAGTGTTGGTTCAAATAATTCTCTCGAATTTACTTTCTTATTTATTTCTATTGCTGATTTTTTTCCAAAAAAAATTCTTTTGAATATCAAAATTAATGTTACTGATATTGCTAAACCTAAAAGAATTATTATTATTTCATTAATGCTCATTATACCGCTGCTAATTTAATCGCCTCATCTATATCAACTGTCACTAATCTTGAAACACCCGGTTCTTGCATTGTAACTCCTATCAAATGTTTACTTTTTTCCATAGAAATTTTGTTATGAGTGACAAATATAAATTGAACTTGATTAGACATTTCTTCAACCATATTAATAAATCTTGAGGTATTAAAGTCATCTAAGGGAGCATCAATTTCATCCAAAATACAGAAAGGAGCTGGATTCAAAGAAAAGAAAGAAAAAACTAAAGCTATAGAAGACAATGCTTTCTCCCCTCCCGATAACTGAGATACATTAACGTTTTTCTTACCAGGCGGCATTGCTTTAAAAACGATACCTGTATCTAGGATATCATCTGAAGTTGTTTCTAATTTTGCATGACCACCACCAAATAATTTGGGAAACAGTTCAGCAATCTTTATATTCAAACTATCATAAGTATCTTTAAACAACGTCTTTGATTCTTGATCAATTTTTTTGATAGCATTTTCTAGAGTTTTCAATGCGCTTTCTAACTCTTCAATTTGATCGACGATTTCTTTTTTTCTTTCTTCTTCAATTTTAAATTCTTCTGTTGCTGCTAGATTAATTGGACCAATTCTTTCTATAGACTGTTCTACTTTCGTTATTTCATCGATGAAGTTTTCTTCAGTGTCATTTGCTGACAATTCACCTAAAAGGACATTAATGTCATACCCATCTTTTTCAAGCTGTTTCAAGTAAATTTCAGCTTCAGAAAGATAGCCTTGTCTATTTATTTTTGAATCCTGCGAATCTTTACGGATTCTTTCTATTTCTATATCAGACTCATGCAAAGATCGTTCAAGAGTTCTTATTTCTTCAGAAAGATTAGAAAATTCATTTCTTATTTCAGTCAAAGAATCTTCTACGGAACTTCTAGAATCTAGTAAAGGCTTTATATCTACTTCCAGTTTCTTAATTGGCTCGTCTAATGCGCTAATATCAGAGGAAACTTGTACAAGCTGATTTTTCTTATTTTCTTCATCATTTATGTAAGATTCTTTTTCACTAGAAATTTGAGCTATCTTGACTTTCAAATTTGTAATTTCAGAACTCAAGCTCAATAACTTGTCTTTTTGAACAGTAAATTTCTCTTCCTGTTTTGAAGTCTGATTTTCTATAGCTTCTACGAGTTTTTTTATTTTGCTGTCAAATTTTAAAACTGTATCAAGAGTATCTTCTAAATTTTTCGCTTTGAAATTATTAAAATCTCTTCTATAGGTCTCTAGGTTCGATTTTAATTCTTCAACCTCCAGCAATAGTTGTTTGGATAAAAAAATCGGAGACAGAGCACCATCGAGCTGAGAGATTGAAGCATCCATTTTTTGAAGCAACGGTTCTTTTTCTTTTAGCTCTGCTTGAAGCTCAATTAATTTATTATTGTTTCTCTCGTGTAATCCTTCAAAATTTCTAATTTCATTTTTTAAATTAGCTTCTTGTTGAATCAAGTCATTTCTTTGCCCTTTCAAGAATACAAGTTCTTGCTCAGACTTTGAGAGCTTAGCTCCACTTGAATAAAACTCTTCTTGAGTTTTATTTATTTCTAGTTGGATTTCATCCTGTCTAACTTTTGATTTATCGATTGTAGATTGAATTCCTTGTTTATTAGAATTTACTTTTTCTATTTCTAATTCAATTTCTTTAATCGATAAATTTAACTTTGTTGCGGCTTCAGTTTTTTGCTGCCAATTGAAAGTTTTAAGAAGAGAATTTAATTTTTTTTCTTTGTCTTTAAGTTCATTGTATCTCTCCGCGGACTTAACTTGTTGTTTTAACTTTAGCAGCTGTCGATCAATTTCATCTTTCAAGTCAGATACCCTATTTAAATTTTCTTTAGTTCTTTTAATCCTTGATTCTGTCTCTTTTCTTCTTTCTTTATAAACCGAGATGCCAGCGACCTCTTCAATGTATGCTCTTAACTCCTCTGGTTTTGAGCTAATAAGCTTAGTTGCCATTTCCTGTTCTATAACCGCATAACTTCTTGGACCCAATCCCGTGCCTAAAAAGATATCGGTTATATCTTTTCTTCTGCATTCTGAGTTATTCAAGTAGTAAGTTGATTTACCATCTATATCTACAGTTCTTTTCACGCTGATTTCTGAATAAGAAGAATATTCTCCACCAATTCTGCCATCGTCGTTATCGAATAAAAGCTCAACTGATGCTCTTGCTGATGGCGCTCTTGAGGAGGAACCATTAAAAATGATGTCTGCCATTGATTCTCCTCTTAGATTTTTAGCTGAAATTTCACCCATAACCCATCTGACAGCATCAATGATATTAGATTTACCGCAACCATTAGGGCCTACAACTCCTGACATTTCGCTGGGGAAGGCTATCTTCGTTGGATCAACGAAAGATTTAAAACCTGATAGGCTAATGTTTTTTAACCTCATACCAATATAGAAAACATTATTTTATATGATTTCTAGCAATCAATCATGTAAAAAAAATTATTCTTCTAAAGCTTTTATTGCAGCATTCATAACAATAATAAGTGATTTTTTTTTCTTCATCTGATTCCACATTGTCTAGTGCTATTGCCCAATGTTTAAGAGATTCCTGATAATTTTCATCGTTATAGAAAAAAAGCCCCTTTAAAGTTAGAGCTTTATAATTTGATGGATCTAAAAAGAGAGAGTTTTCTATATTTTTTAAAATAATTTCATCAAATTCCTTTGTATTCTTTAAGTACATAGACTCTGCATATCTTGCATAAATATCTGAATCAATCAGATTGGGATACCTATCCATAAATTCTTTATAAACCTTTGTTGACTGATCATAAAACCTTTTTGAAGAGAGATCCGCTGCGAGTAAATAAAGTTGTTCAGAGGAAAGTTTACTCTCCAATAGAGAATTAACATTATTATTCAGATTTTCTGCTAAAACCTGAGTTTCAGAGTTTTGATAAAAATTAGAGAACTGTAAGCTTTTAAGGTTATCAGTACCGAAGAAATAAAAATATACAAATACTGTTAATAACAAAGAAATGATAACGCTGAAAGTTTGATTCATTTATGTTTAATTTTAAATAAAGCTAACAATGCCAAAAATACTAAAATCAATGGGAAAATGTATAGTAACAAAGTCGATAAATTTCGAGGTGGAGAGAATAAAACATCATCTCCAAATTTGCTTGCTACTTGATCTTTTATTTCAGATTTGGTTTTTCCTTTTGAAATTTCCTTGTAAATAAAATCTTTAATATCCAAGGCAATTGGTGCAGATGAGCCGCTTACATTTGAACCAGCGCATAGCGGACAACCTATTTCATAAGTTAATTCATCAAATAAGTTTTTTTGAGCCTCAGATTCAAACGAGAAAAGATTTGTTTCAGCAAAACTCAATGCGGAAATAAATAACAAAGAAATTAATAGTTTAATCATTTATTAAAGGGAGAAAATTTTTATTCCAGATTTTCTCATCCATTATGCCAATATGTTTATATAAAATTTTATTTTGTTTATTAACCAAATAAGTTTCAGGCGCTCCAGCAACTCCTAATTCAAAGCCTAACTCGCCCTTTTGATCTAATATATTGTTACTGAAGGGATTCCCGAACTGAATAAGCCATTTGTTTGCTTTTTCTAAATTATCTTTGTAATTAAGACCAATGATTTTAAAATTTTGATTTTTTAAGGACATTAAAAATCCATGTTCTAATTTGCAATTAATACACCAAGTCGCCCAGACATTTATTAATTTATACTCATCTTCTTTAAATATTGATTGATCAATCTTTTTTCCATTTAAGTCAGTCATATTAAAATAAGGAATATCAGAAACTATTAAAGGTTCTTTTTTTTCAGAATTTAAGTTCCACACAAAAAGTAATGAAATTATTCCCACAAATACCAAAGGCAATAGTATTAGATAATTTTTATTCATTTAACAAACATTCTTCTAGAAAAAGAAAAGATTCCTCCTAAGCACATCAAAATTGAACCCAACCATATAAACCTAACAAAAGGCTTGGTTTGTAACTTGGCAATCCATTCTCCTGAGTCAAGTCTTTCACTCAAACTTATGTAAACATCTTCCTTTGGAGTAATTGCAATAGCGGATTCTGTCATAATGCTTCTAGATGCAGGATAGAAAGACTTTTCTGGTATTAAGTCAAAGTTCTTTCCGTTACCAAGGTTTTCTACATTAAAAATAGCTATCTGTGAATAAAAGTTAGATTCTTCTTTGAAATCTTCTGCGGTCAAAGTAAATTCATAATTACTTAACGTCGCGCTTTCTCCAATTTCTAAAATAACCTCTTTTGAATTGGAATGACTTGAAACCACGCCGATTCCAAAAATAGTTACTGCAATTCCAATGTGGGCAAGGTTCATTCCTAATTTATTAAGGAAGATTTTCTTGTCATTATAAGTTTTTAATGCAGAAATTATGACTCCTGAAAGAATAAATGAAATCATGATGATGCCTAATACATTAAACAAACTGAGAAAATTGAATATTAAATAAGAAAAAATAAATGAAATAAAAATTATCAAACTCACAGTAAATAGAAAAGATTTGATTGAGTTTGCAGAAGAGCCCCAGTTCGTAAGAACGCCATAGCCTTGAAAAAAAGCTAGAAAAAAAGCTATGGGAACCGTAACTAGATTGAAATATGGCGCTCCGACACTTATGGTCTTACCACCACTGAAAATTTCATAAAAAATAGGATAGACCGTTCCAAATAGAATTATTACAGCAAGTATCACTAAGAATAAATTATTAATTAATAGAAAGTACTCTTTCGAAATAATTGAATAATTTAATGAATTATTATCTGAAATTTCTGATCTAAAAAAAATAAAAAAAGAATACAAGGTGATTGCTAATGTAATCAAGAGAAGTATCAAGCCCCTTTCAGGATCTAAAGCAAAAGAATGTACAGAAGTTAGAATTCCAGATCTAACCAGGAACATTCCTATAAAGCATCCAATGACGCTGAGAATTGATAATAGTATGGTCCAATTATTAAAAATTTTTCTTGAATTACTTACAATAGCTGAATGAAATAATGCCGTTGCTAATAACCAAGGGACTAAAGAAGAATTTTCAACAGGATCCCAAAACCACCAACCACCCCAACCTAATTCGTAGTAAGCCCACCAACTGCCTAAAGCAATACCTAAAGTTAAAAAAGACCATGAAATTACAGTCCAATTTCTTATATGCATCGTCCAACCTTCTGAAACATTAAAACATCTAGCTAAAGCAAGAGAGAAAGGAATTATTAGCCCTGCATAACCAAGATAGAGAATCGGAGGATGGATGGTGAAAGCAAAATCTTGAAGCAATGGATTGAGGTCAGTGCCAGACATTGAGGCAATTGGAATTAGTCTTTCAAAAGGATTTGAAGAGAAAATAATAAATCCTAATAACGAAAATAGAATTAAATGAGCAAATGAAAGCACAAGATTTTTTTCTTCAATCTTTGAATACGAACTTAGCAAATTAAAAATCACCATCCAGATACTTATTATTAATACAAAAAGCAAAAGCGATCCTTCATGACCGCCCCAGAGAGCCGAAAATTTGTAATACATCGGAAGATTCGGATTAGAATTATTAGCTACATAAAGGACACTAAAATCATCAGTTAAAAAAGAAAATTCAAGAATGAAAAAACTAGCTAATAATAAGGTAAATATTAAATAAATATTTTTACTGAGATCAAAGATTTTTATATCGGCATAATATGAATAAGTTGCACTTATGAAACTCAATAATGAAACTGAGAATGCAAGAATTAATAGAATATTACCAATTTCAGGAATCATAATTACTCAAGAGCTTTTTTAACCTCTTTTGGCACATAATTTTCATCATGTTTAGCCAATATTTCATAAGCTATAAATTCGTTTGAAGTTGAATAAAAATACCCTGTTGCCACAACCCCTTTATTTTCTTTGAATAAATCTGGTAACAGTCCTTCATAAGATACAGAAATAGTGTTTTTTAAGTCTGTAATCTCAAATTTAATTTTTAATGAATCTTTATCCCTTTTTAAAGAGTTTTCTTTAACTAATCCTCCTGCTCTTATAGATCTATCTGACATTGGAGGATTGTTCTTAAGATCTGTTGGGGAATAAAAAAGATTAATATTTTCTTGTAAAGCAGAAAATACTAAAAAAATAGAAATAAGAATTGAAATTCCTACAAATAAAATAACATATATTCTATTTTTCCTATGTTGTTTCAATTTTCTTTAAGTTTTTTTTAATTTTATTAAGTTTAATTAAGGGCCAAATATAATTAAACAGAAGAATAATTATCGTTAAGAAGCAAACTGACAATAAATGAAAATTTTCGCTAAATAGTTCAATCATTTTTTTCTACCATTTTTTTAAACCAATCTTTAGTCATTTCCCTTTTTGCAATTTCAGTTCTCATGGCCATTAACCCAAAAACAAAAACCATTAGATAGAAAGACAAAATACAAATCAGGAGAGGATATAACATCTCAGAAGAGATGGTTGATTCTTCAAAAATTCTAATACTAGAGGGCTGATGTAATGTATTCCACCAATCGACTGATTTTTTAATTATCGGTAAATTTACAGCACCTACCATTGCTAAAATTGATACTGCCTGGTCAGCTGATTTTTTGTTATCAAAAGAAGAATACAAACCAATTATTGCCAAATAAAATAATAGTAAAACCAAAGTAGAAGTTAACCTTGCGTCCCATACCCACCATGTTCCCCAAGTTGGTTGACCCCAAATAGCTCCTGAAATTAGAGCCAATATAGTGAAAGAAGCTCCTATAGGAGCCATCGCTTTAATGAATAAACCTGCCATTTTCATTTTCCAGACTAAATAAACAAAGCCTGCTATTGCTAGAGAAAAATAGATTGATTGCGCTACAGATGCAGCGGGTACGTGCATGTAAATTATTCTATAAATTTCTCCCTGCGTGACATCGCTGGGTGAATAAAAAATTCCCCACACTATTCCTAATAAAAAAATCATAAATGCCAGAATAGTTGAAATAGGTAATAATTTTGAAGAAATACTATAAAACCAAGGATAAGAGCCAAGCTTATGATAAAAAAGTGTTATTGCCCCTAATATCTTATTCATAATGAAGTCTTATTGCTCCTATACATGCTATAGAGATAATCGGCACAGAAAAAAATAATAACGCCAACAGTAATAAAATAAAAAACGTTATGTTTTCGCTAGAGTAAGTTGAAGCACTCGAACCTAAAATTAGGACTGGCAAACTGAGAGGTAACATTATAGCTGATGCCAAAATAGAGTTTCTTCCTAGTGAAAGAGCGCCGGCTAAAGCTCCGAAAAAAGAAATAATTAGCGTTCCGATAAATAAAGAACCTATTAAATTTAAGAGTTTTTCTAATGGAAAATAAAGTAAAAACACCATTAAACACGACAATAAAATAAGTGGTAACGCCGTGAATATCCAATTGACGAAAATCTTTATCAACACCACTTGCAGCATTGAGAACCTTCTCACATAAAATAAATCTAACGAACCGTCATCGTAATCTTCTTTAAAAATAGTTTGAATCGACAGCATGCCAGCCAAAAGTATACATATCCAAATTAATCCAGGAGCTAATCTAGATAATTCATTAGGATCGTTCGATATCGCTAAAGGAAAAAAAGCAATGCATATTAAAAAAAATATAACGGGACCAATGACGTTCGAAGATTTTTTTGAATAAATCAATACTTCCCTAGAAAAAAAACTTTTTAAAAAAATCATGCTTGGTATTCGTCTAGATTGATATCTTTTATCGCTAAGATGTTTTCTTCATGAGATGTGAAAACAATCGATGCTCCTTTTTTTATTTTGTTATTAATTTCTCTGGAAACTATTTTTTTTGATTCCTCATCTAAATTAATCAAAGGTTCGTCTAAAAGATAAATAGATTTATTAGATGCAATAAAAGAAGACAAAATAATTTTTCTCTTTTGTCCCTCAGATAAATCAGAAACTTTAGTAAATAAATTCGCTTCTAACCCAAGGGTTCTTAAAGCATCTTTTAATTTAGTTAATTCAATTTCATCGTTTCGAAAATCATATTTTAGATTTTCTATGATAGTTAAATCGTCTTTGAGAGCATTTTTATGTCCTAAATAAAAGATTTCATTTTGCACATCTGACCGACTACTAGTAAAAAAAGATATTTTGCCCTCATAATTTTTTAAGATTCCGCATAAAACTTTGATCAAAGTAGTTTTTCCGGAACCGTTACGTCCTTTAAGTTGAATTAATTCTCCAGGATTAAGGTCAAAAGATAGATTTTTGAACAAAAATCTATCTGAATAAGCGTAAGATAGTCCTTGTATCGTTAACATAGCTAAGAATTTCGATTATTATAGCGAAATTATATAAGCAGGAATTCCTAATGACAGAGCAATTTGGAAAGAGAATAAGTATAGAAGAGGTAGAAGAAGGTAAAACTTTTATGCCCAAATTCGATGAAGACGGCTTAATTCCAGTAATCACGCTAGAAGATTCAACTGGAGAAGTCCTTATGCATGGCTACATGAACTCTGAAGCCTTAACTAAATCTATAGAAACACGAGAAGCCCACTACTGGAGTAGAAGCAGAAAAAAACTTTGGAAAAAAGGTGACATCAGTGGATTAAAACAGGAAATAATAAAAATTTTAGTCGACGATGATCAAGACTGCATGATTATTAGAGTAAATGTTGCAGGTTCTGGAGCAAGTTGCCACGTTGGTTATAAATCTTGCTTTTACCGAGTTCTTGAAGACAAAGAAAATCTTAAATTCATAGAAACCGAGAAATTATTTGATCCTGATGAAGTTTACGAAGGTGAAGATAATCCCACTATTCTCTAAGGCCCTTGTAGTTTAATTGGATAAAACGGCCGCCTCCTAAGTGGCAGCTCTAGGTTCGATTCCTAGCAGGGGCACCACAATGCTCTAAGACTCAGAAATAGGATCTTTTTTAAAGACTTCATCATTTTACAACATTCAAAGAATTGGAAAATGCTTTTGTGTCATTAATTTTAGTAGGCCTGCCAATACATATGTAATCAAATCCTTTCTCAGACAGAAGATTAGGATCGTAGATATTCCTTCCATCGAAAATAACAGCATTTTTTAAATAAGTTTTTAAATCTTCCAAGTCAATGTTAAAAAATTCCTTCCATTCTGTAGCGATAATCAATGCGTTTGATTCCTTGGCTGCATCGAAGGGATTCTGATAAAAAGACAAATTTTTATGCTGAATAGTTTCTCTTAAATTATCAAGGGCCTTAGGGTCATAAGCTTTAACAAGCGCTCCTTTGTTAAGAAGATTTTTAATCAATTTAATTGCAGGAGCGAAACGAATATCGTCTGTATTAGGTTTGAAAGATACACCCCATATTGTAAGAGTAAAACCAGACAAATCTTCAGATTTGAAATATTCTGTAATCTTTTTAGTAAAAATGTCTACCTGGAAATCATTAATCTCAATTACAGATTTTAATAGTTTCAGATCTAGATTTGCATCATTAGCATTATCAATTAACGCTCTGATATCTTTAGGAAAACATGAGCCGCCAAATCCCAATCCGGGATATAGGTATTCATAACCAATCCTTTTATCAAGTCCTATTCCCATTCTTACTTTCTCAATATCAGCTCCCTTCAAGTCGGCATAAATTGAAAGCTCATTCATAAAACTTATTTTAGTGGCCAAAAAAGAATTTGAAGCATATTTAGTCAATTCTGCCGAAAGTGTATCCATAAAAATGATGGATTTATTTTCCCTTATGAAAGGAGAAAAAATAGTTAGAAAAAAATCTTCTGAGATATCAGGATTTTTACCAATGACTATTCTGTCAGGTTTTAAGAAATCCTTTACTGCAGAACCTTCCCTTAAAAATTCTGGGCACATTGAAATATTGATATTCTTTGACGAATCAATCATTGCTGATAATTCTTCACATGTACCAGGAGGAACAGTAGATTTAATAATGAAAAAAGCGTCTTTTGTATTTTCAGAAATAGAAAAAATTGATTTGTAGAGAGCTAGTAAGTTTGCTTCACCTGAACCTCTGGGTGGTGTGCCGACACAAATAAAAAAGATATTTGAAAAAGCGGAAACATCATTTAAATTATTTGAAAAACTTAATCGACTTTTTTCTAAATTTTCTTTTAGCAAAGATTCGAGCTGAGGCTCATAAATATTAGTTCTGCCTTTTTTTAGAAGATCAATCTTATCCTTATCTATGTCATAACATTTAACCTCATGTCCTGAGTGGGCAAAACATGCTGCAGTTACCAAACCAACATATCCTGCGCCAATAACGTTAATATTCATAAGTATGCAGTTGTTACCGTAGAAATAAAATTGCTTGCAACTTCATCCCAAGAATATTTTTTTGAATATGCAATACACGATTTAGGATCAATTTTTTGTGCTTGCTTTATTGCTTGATATAAATCTTTATTCAAATAGCCATTTTCACCATTCTTAACAACATCAATTGGTCCGGTTACTGGATATCCTGCCACTGGTGTTCCACAGGCATTTGCTTCTATCATGACTATTCCAAAGGTATCAGTCCGAGAAGGGAAAACCTTAACACATGCATTTGAGTAAATTTCAGCAAGCTCTCTGCCAAATTTATAGCCAAGAAATTCTACATCTGGGTATTTTTTTTTAAGACTTTTCAAACTAGGCCCATCTCCCACAACGACTTTCTTCTTGTCCAGTTCTAAACTTAGGAAAGACTCTAAATTTTTTTCTTTGGATACTCTGCCAACATATAGATAGTAACTATTATTTCTATCATTTGGAGTGGGAAAAAAAATGTTTTCATCAATGCCCCGTGACCATAAAGCTAATTTCTTAATTCCAATCTCCTCCAGTTCCTTTTTGTGAGACGGTGTATTTACAAAGGTCACACAAGCAGCATTGTGAAACCATCTTTCAAATCTATTTGTAAATTGAACTGGAACACCCAGCATTTTTTTTAAATATAAAGGATAGTTTGTATGGTAGGAAGATGAAAATTTTATTTTTTTCATCAAACACACTTTTCTTGCATAAAGCCCAAGCGGACCCTCAGTTGCAATATGAATTAAATCTGGACGAAAATCGTTAATTATTTTTTTAATTTTAAAAACATTCAGTGAAAGTTTTATTTCCTTATAAAAAGGTATAGGGACAGAAACAAAATTATTTGGCTCAATGATTTTCACATCATGGTCTATCGATAGTTTCTTTACTAAATTTTCTAATGTAGTAACTACGCCATTAACTTGAGGTATCCAAGCGTCCGTGACCAAAAGAATCTTCATGCAACCTTATCTTTTGGATAATTTTGATTGTTTGTATATTTAGAATAATCAATTATGTGAAAACGGCCCTCATAATCTTCTACCAATGCTGTACAAGACTCAACCCAGTCGCCACAGTTTAAATAATGTATTTCATCTATCATTTCATTCGCTACTGAATGAATATGTCCGCAAATTACACCATCAAATCCTTCTTTTTTACATGCAAAAGCTAAAGCACTCTCAAAGTCGCTTATAAAATTTACTGCTGATTTAACTTTGTGTTTTACGAATGCTGAGAAGGACCAGTATCCAAGATTGAAGTTTTTTCTGAAAAAATTTACTACTCTATTTGTTGCCATCAAGAGTTCATAAGCCCAGCTTCCTAATTTAGAAATCCATTTACTGTATTTCGTAACTAAATCAAATTGATCGCCATGGATGACAAGGTATTTTTTTCCACTTATCGAGGTATAAATAGCTCGATCAGTAACTTTTACATTTCCAAGTAGGATAGGCGAATATGATCTAAGAAACTCATCGTGATTTCCAGTGATGTAATTTACATTTGTGTCATCTTTGGCATAAGACAAAAAACGTCTTAGAACATTGGTGTGCGCTTGGGGCCAAAAAAGAGATTGCTCCATTCGCCAGCCGTCAACGATGTCTCCAACCAGATATAGTTCTTCGCAGGAATGATTGTAGAGAAAATCAAGTAGTCTTTCTGCTTGACAACCTTTGGAGCCCAAATGAATGTCTGATAACCAAATAGATTTATATTTTTTTTGATTCATCAACCTAACTATTAAAAACTCAAGTGATTTATAATTCAATACAGATAAAATCTAATCAGTATAATTTTTTCATTAAATTTTCAATTCTGTAACAGAACCTTTGTAAAGTTCACATTTTCTTTAAGTTTCCGCGTAAAGTACCTATAGCTTTATTAAAATTTGAAGAGCTATGTGAGAAAATGAAACAGTGAAAAATATTCATTGGTTAATATTGATAGGAATCTACTTATCTTTTTTTATTTGGTATACAAACTTATCTGGGCCAGTGACTACTGATGAAATTAATGAATATTTATTAAAAGGGTCAGAGGATTTTAAAACTGAAGACCTCTTTAGAGAATTTCTTGAAAATGACGACGGAAAAGATTTTTACATGGTCAATTATCTGGACCTAAATGAAAACCCTCCAATTCTTCCAGCAACTGGCCAAGGAGCTTCTGCATGGGATCTATTAGGTCATTACAACGAGTTCATGTTTCCGAATCTATTTTCTAGAGCATGCCATCCAGTTTTCGGAGGCCCTGTGGTTTCTGATGCTTTGGACTTACTAAATATAGAAGAAGGAAAAACTTGGGATTACGTTGTCATTATGCGCTACCGAAGTAGAAGAGACTTAGCCGACATAGCGACTAATCCAGATTTTTTTGGCAGACATGATTATAAAATTGGATCATTAGACAAAACTATTGCTGTCCCAGTAAACCCTAGATTTACTGCCGATTTTCGATACCTTTTGTTTTTCATTCTCTTCACGATTGGTTTAATCATCCAAGTTTTTAAAAAAAAGACTAATTAACTATTCACATCTACTAATGTTTTTAGCTAATATAGTTTTTTTAAATTAACTATGGAGAGACTATGAAAAAAATACTTTTACTTCTATCGCTCTTCTTTTCCCCTCTTTTCTTTTCTGAAGATGGTCCGTTTACAGTTTTCTATGGATTTCAAACTGAAAATCCTCTAGATATTGTTGCTGCCACAGATCAGTTATGGGAAGACTGTGATAAAGGAGATGTGGTTGTTAGCTTAAATGCAGATGCAATTAATGGGGAATCAAGCAACACCCATACATATGTTGTTAATTTTCCTGACAATGCAGCATTTGTTAAATGGAATAATTTGTTTGCAACCTGCCCTGGTGTTCAAAAATATTTTGAAACTGTAAACCCAGTAATTGAATTTACGCAAGAAATTATGGGACTTCCTTTAAGAGGTTTCGGTGATACAGCTCAAAGCGAGTATTTTCAAGTATTTTCAATTGCTGTTCAAAATCCTATGAAATTCGTGAAAGCGTATGATGAATTGATGGAATCAAACACTGAATGTGATTCTTGGGGGTTATTAGCATTTGGAGCTGGATATACTCGTCAAAGCGGAACACACTTAGCTTACTGTGGTTTCAATGACTTAACTTCCTACCTAGAACAAGCCCAAGTTAGAGAGCCCACAGAAGAATTTCAGAAATTTATTCGAAAAACTTTCAAAATTTCACAACTAAATGCTGTAAGCATGGTTGAAGTAGTTAAAAGATATTAATTATCTGAATCCAAAAAAAAGGGCTGTAAAACAGCCCTTTTTTTTATTGAAGATTTTCAATCCAATCATTTATTAGCTCCACTCCTTCGCTATGAAGAAGAGCTCGACCAGATTCTGGCATCATCACTCCAGGATCTAATGAATTCATTCTATGTAATAAGATAGATTCTTGAGGATTGCCTGGGACAATAGAATATTTTAAATCGGCACTAGCTCTTCCTGCTGCTACTGGTTTTTTAAAGATACCAATATTCATATCATTAGTTTCTGTGTAGTTTAAGTAAAGTCCCGTGTTACTTGCCGACCCCGAGGATAGATGACAATGTCCGCAATTTATATCTAAATATGCTCTAGCCCTATGATTTAAAGTTGCTGATTGATCATTCCAATTGACTATAAGATCCAAGGGCATATGATTTTCAACTAATCCATTTTCTATCCAAAAAGAAATTTGATTCTCCTCCTCATCCTTGTACTGAATACTAAAATTTAAATTTCTTGATTTTGGTCCAATGGGCATAATGGCATTGTTTTTTAAATGACATTCTTTGCATTGATTTTGGTTTGGAACTCTATAGCTGACCTGCATTAATTCACCGTTCTTAAGAAATTCAATATTTTCATAGGTATATCCGGCAACTTTTAAGAACGCATCAGTTTGTTCTTCATTCCAGACATATGTGTGAGCCTTCCACCCATTTTCTTGATTTAATAATAATCTAGTTTCTAATAACTTTTTTCCCATTGAAGTTGTCTCAGAGTAAGAAAAAGTTTTAACTAAAACAGCGCCAACAGGAAATTCGTAAACCTCATTAGGTTTAAATTTAGCTTTGACTCCTTCTGGGACATAAACAAATCTCTCTTTGTCGGCGTAATCAGAAAATAAAGCTGAATGCAGTATGTAAGGATGAACACTGTCTGAGGGTAATTGATTAGTTAAATCCTCAAATAATTCATAATCTGATAATTTTTTTTCAGGCTTCGAGGATAAAATTGCCTCGAGGTTCACCGACCACAAATTAACTGAGTTCAGCAAAATAAAAAAAACTATTATTTGTTTTACCATTCTTCGACAGCAGGCAAAGCTTTTATATCTCCAGAAAAGTCTGTTTTGTCTCTATTAGGTGAATGAAAATATGAAAATAAAAAATACCAAAGCGCGTCAAGATTTAAGAACTTAATTGAATCATTTTCTTTTAAAATTAATCTTTCATCCTGTGGTTGTCCTAATATCGCTTGAGATAAAGGTAAAACACCGTCCCAAATTACATCAGGCATTTCACCTTCTGCAATTTCCACTAACAATTTGCTTAAATCCCCCCTATCAACATCTGGTGAAAAACCTACATTAGAGTAAGAATTATTGTGGATTTGAATACTTTTAGGATGGGGATAATAATTTTCATCACCTGATTCTAAATCTCCAGAAACTACTGCAATATGAATAGTGGAATTATTTGAAAAAGAATTGTCAAAAACTTCCACGTTAGAATTTGCCATGATGACAAGACCGGTTCCGCTTGGAACTTCGCCTACAATATTACCTTCGGGAGCAAAATTTGGAATATTGTTATCAAAAGATCTATTATTAAACACTCTCACAAATTTTCCACCTTGCTTTGGAAGGTTTGGAAGATCAAAAACAAGAATTCCACCTGTGTTCTGCGTTGCAATATTATCGTAAACATCTGCATAATAAGAATTTTCTATTTCAATACCCGCGACGTTAAATTTAGCTAGAGTATTTCTAACAATTATTTGCTCTGATTGACCGACATAAATTCCTGCATCGGAAGCGCCGATGGCAATACAGCCATCGATTAAAACTCTTTTTGATTCAACTGGATAAATGCCATAAGCACCATTGGTTGAATCTGGCCCATTAGTCCATTCAGTTCTGAGATTAATGAATGAGATTTCATCTGAGCCTTTAGATTTTACTGCATCGCCCTTTGCATCTTCTATAGCAAAATCTTTTAAAACTACTCGGTTTGAAGTGACCAGTAATCCTTGAGCACTGGAAATTTGATCTTTGAAATTTAAAATAGTTTTTTCGTTCCCTGCGCCAACAATTGATACGTCATCAACATCCAGAGATAAACCATGTTTTAATTTATAAAATCCTTCTGCAAGCTGAATAATATCTCCAGGTTCAGCTAAGATCAGGGCTTCTTGAATTTCTTCTTGCGAATTCGAAGACGGCTTTATAAACCAAGTTTCTGCAATAGAAAAAGTCGAAAATATTAAAGAAAAAACTAACAAAAAGAATTTCACATGATTATTATCTCATTTTTTAAAGTCGGATAAACAAAAAAACCCAGCTAAAAAGCTGGGCTTTTTTAATTGCATGGTTTATCCAGCTTTATCTAAAGCTTGAGAAATATCAGCGATAATGTCGTCAACATGTTCAATTCCAATAGATAATCTTACATATCCTGGAGTAACACCTGCAGACAGCTGCTCTTCCGGCGACAACTGACTATGAGTAGTAGTTGCTGGATGAATAGCTAATGATCTTGCATCACCAATATTAGCGACGTGATACAAAAGCTCTAAAGAGTCGATAAATTTACTACCGGCCTCTTTCCCGCCTGGCAATTCAAATCCGATTAAGGCTCCATAACCACCTGTCATATATTTGTCGGCTTTTTCTCTCAGTACCCCGTCAGTAATTCCTGGATACGTAACTGCTTGAACTCGATTGTCCTTATCAAGGAATTCTGCAACTGCTTGAGCATTTTTTGCATGTTCTCTCATTCTTAGAGGCAAAGTCTCAAGACCTTGTATAAAAGTGAAAGCACTTTGAGGACTCATAGCTCCTCCTAGGTCTCTGAGAAGAGTTGTTCTAAGTTTCATAATGTATGCAATAGGACCCATTGGTTTAATAGCTTCATCCCAGACAATACCGTTGTAACAAGGGTCAGGAGTGTTCATAGCCGGTTGTCTATCTGCTCCAGCTTCTCCCCAATCAAAGTTACCGCCATCAATTATTGCGCCACCAATAGTTGTTCCATGGCCACCAATGTACTTGGTAGTGGAATATGTAATCACTGCCGCGCCATGATCAAACGGACGACATAAAATTGGAGCCGCTGTGTTATCAACTATTAAAGGAATACCATGTTTCCTTCCAATTTCAGCTATTTCTCCAATTGGAAAAACTTCAAGCTTTGGATTTGGAAGAGTTTCTCCAAAATAAGCTCTAGTTTTTTCATCTGTAGCTTTTTCAAAATTAGCAGGATCAGTAGGATCAACAAATCTAACTTCTATTCCCATTTCTCTCATATTGTTTTTGAACTGATTATAAGTTCCACCATACAAGTGAGAAGAAGAGACAATATTATCGCCTACCCTAGCAAGGTTTTGAATTGAATAAGCTGATGCAGTCTGACCAGAAGCAACAGCCAAGCCAGCCGCGCCGCCGTCAAGTGCAGCTAATCTTTCTTCAAGAACTGCTGTCGTTGGATTCATTATACGAGTGTAAATATTTCCAAGTTCAGCTAAAGCAAATAAGTTTGCTGCGTGTTCTGTACTATTGAATTGATAACTAGTGGTTTGATGAATCGGAACAGCAACAGATCCAGTTGTCTCATCAGACCTCCACCCAGTGTGTAAAGCTATAGTCTCTACATTTTTTCCTTCGTATGCCATTTTTATTTCTCCATAAAAAAAACCTGCTTGCATTTGCTAAACAGGTCTCAACGAAGTTCTTGTTTAGCGAATTTTTTATAGCGTTTGCAAGTAGGAATAAATCAACGCTTAGACGCATATATAAGCAAAATAATTTATAATTATCAACCCTGATTATGAAAAATTACGAACACATAAAAACTGAAATCAGATCGAGTAATTTAATTATTTACCTTTCAAGGCCTGAGAAGATGAATGCTTTCACTGAATTGATGATGAGAGAACTAATCGATGCCATGAATTTTGCAGAGGAAAAAAACGACATTAGAGCAATAATTTTTACTGGTGAAGGCAAAAAATACTGTGCAGGCGCTGATTTATCAACTGGAGAAGATTCATTTAATTGGACTGAAAAAAAGAAAAAACCTTCTGATGTTATAAGAGATGCTGGAGGAGTTTTGACTTTAAGATTGTTCAAATCAACTAAACCTATCGTGGGTGCTATTAATGGCGACGCCGTTGGTATTGGTGCAACTATGTTGCTTCCAATGGATGTCAGAATTGCAAGTGATAACGCAAGATTTGGGTTTGTATTTGCAAAAAGAGGCATAGTGCCAGAAGCTGCTTCAAGTTGGTTCTTGCCAAGGTTAGTAGGTATAGATAATGCACTTAAGCTATGTTATTCAGCAAATGTTATCGATTCAAAACAAGCAAAAGATATAAACCTAATTTCTGAAGTCACTACCCAAGAGGAATTATTAAATCGAGCTATCGAAATATGCAATGAATTTACAAAAGAAACTTCTTCAATATCAATTGCACTCACTAGACAAATGTTGTGGAGAATGATGGGAGCTGATCACCCCATGGAAGCACATAAGATTGATTCACGTGCCGTATACGCACTTGGTAAATCTGGCGAAGCAGCTGAGGGAATTAAGTCTTTTTTTGAAAAACGCCCGCCAAATTTTCCCGGAAAATTAACAGATGACATGCCTGATTTTTATCCTTGGTGGGATGAAAAAATATTTGAATAAGAATGTCTTGGAAAAAGGAAGTTAAAGAAATTTCATTAAGAAAAAAACTAGCCCTCCAACAAGGGGGGAAAGAAGCTATTGAAATTCAGCATGCTAAAGGCAGACTAACTCTTCGAGAAAGAATTGATTTGCTTTTAGACAAAAATAGTTTTGAAGAAGTTGGTAAAATTTCTGGAGGAATTGAACATAATGACGATGGTTCAATCGAGTCTTTCACCCCTGCTAATTTTATTTTAGGTTTTGGAGAAATTAATAAGAGAAAGGTTGTGATTGGAGGCGAAGATTTTACTGTCAAAGGAGGCTCTCCAAATGCCGCAGGAAATAGAAAAAGTGTTTATACTGAGGAATTAGCCGTTCAATATAAGTTTCCTTTGGTACGACTTCACGAAGGCGGAGGTGGCTCAGTAGCTGGACCATCTAAAGAAAAAAAAGGATATGGTGGAGATCCTGTTTTTTCTAAATCAAGATTTAAAGCGGTTGCAACCAGTCTTAAAACCATTCCCGTCATTAGCGCTGCTTTGGGACCAGTCGCTGGTCTTCCTGCGTCGAGATTTGTTGCGTCACATTTCAGAATTATGACTAAAAAAACTGCTCAAGTACTTGTTGCAGGACCTGCTGTAGTTTCAAGAGCTTTTGGTAAAGAATTTACCAAAGAAGAATTGGGCGGGTCTGATATTCATAAAATTAATGGCGTTGTAGACAACGTAGCAGATGATGAACAAGACGCTTTTTTACAAATAAAAAAATTTCTTTCTTTCATGCCTCAAAATATTCACGAAGCTCCTGAAAGAATTTCAAATTCAGACCCAATAGATAGAGTTGACGAAAAATTAGAGTCCATAGTTCCCAAAGATAGGAGAAAAACTTACGAGATGAGGGAAATTATTAAATCGATTTCAGATGATAACGATTTCTTTGAAATGACTAATTATTATGGTCGAGGAATTATCACTGGTTTCGCAAGATTAAATGGTTTTTCCGTTGGAATTTTTGCAAATGACAGTAATTTTTATGCAGGATCTATGACTGCAGATAATGCAAAAAAAACATCAAGATTTATTAAACTATGCGATCAATTTAACATCCCAATAATATCCTTGGTTGATGAACCCGGCTTTTTAATCGGACCAGAAGCTGAAAAAGACGCAACAATATTACATGGAACTGAAGCGGTTCTTGCTGCGGTGGATTCATCAGTGCCGTGGTGTTCTGTGTTAATAAGAAAGTCCTTCGGAGTGGGTTCAGCTGCGCATTTTGGACCTGAAAGTTATGTTTTAGCCTGGCCTTCATCTGAAGCAGGCCCCCTTCCATTAGAAGGTGGAATAGCCATAGCTTTTGGTAAAGAAATAGCTCAAGCTGAAGACCCCGAGTCTAAAAGAAAAGAAATTGAAGAAAAATTGTCAAAATCTCAAAGTCCTTTTCCGAGAGCTGAAGCATTTTCAGTTCATGAAATTATTGACCCGAAAGAGACAAGAAAGTATCTTTGTTCTTGGATAGATAAAGTCCAAACCAGTTTATTAACAAAAATTCATAATCCTTAGAGGTAAAAATGAAAAACTACGAAAAATTTTACATAAATGGTGAATGGGTTGACCCTATTGATGGGTTAAACCTTCTTGATGTAATAAATCCAACAACAGAAGAATCTATTGGCAAAATTGCAATGGGTTCTGCAAAGGATGTTGATGCTGCAGTAAAAGCTGCTCAAGAGGCATTTATCACGTTCAGTCAAACTTCTACTGAAGAGAGATTAAAACTGTTAGAAAAGATTTGTTCCATTTACATGGAAAGATCAGATGAAATAGCTGATGCCATCTCAAAAGAGATGGGAGCACCAATCAATCTTTCGAAAAACGCTCAAGCTGCTTCGGGTTTAGGTCACCTTGCCACCGCAACAGCAACGTTAAAAAATTATAATTTTGAAGAAATGTCAGGTTCTACTCTAATTCGAAAAGAGCCTATTGGAGTAGTAGGTATGATTACGCCTTGGAATTGGCCTATGAACCAAATCACTTGTAAAGTTGGTCCTGCTCTAGCAGCGGGTTGTACAATGGTTTTAAAGCCCACAGAAATAGCTCCAATGAATGCAATGCTTTTGGCAGAAATTCTGCACGATGCTGGTGTGCCTAAAGGAGTTTTCAACTTAGTTAATGGAGATGGTCCTACTGTAGGCGAGGCTATGTCTGCTCATCCAGGAATAGATATGATGTCTTTCACTGGCTCTACTAGAGCTGGAATTGCCGTAGCGAAAGGCTCTGCTGATACGGTAAAAAGAGTTCACCAAGAATTGGGAGGAAAATCAGCAAACATTATATTAGACGATGCTGATTTTTATGAAGCAGTTAAACGAGGAACAAAACATATGTTCAACAATACGGGTCAATCATGTAACGCACCTTCAAGAATGTTAGTTCCAGAGTCAAGACAAGACGAAGCAAAACAAGCTGCTAAAGAAGTTGCTGAAAAAACAGTAGTTGGAGATCCTTCTTCAGAATCTACTACTATGGGTCCTGTGGTCAGTGACTTACAATACAATAAAATTCAGGGTTTAATCGAAAAAGGCATTGAAGAAGGTGCTGAATTGGTTGTCGGAGGCCCAGGAAAACCTGATGACCTTAATCAAGGTTATTTTGTTAAGCCTACTGTTTTTGCCAATGTGTCTAATGACATGACTATTGCAAGAGAAGAAATATTTGGACCAGTACTCTGTATTCTTCCCTACAAAGACGAAAATGACGCTGTGAGGATTGCTAATGATACCCTTTATGGGCTTTCTGGTTATGTTTCGTCAGCTGATCCAGATCATGCCTTAGATGTAGCGAGAAAGATTAGAAGCGGTAATGTTCATATTAATAATGCCCCTACTGGTATTAATGACCCTTTTGGGGGATTCAAACAATCAGGTAACGGTAGAGAATGGGGTATTTTTGGTTTTGAAGAATTTTTAGAAATCAAAGCCGTCATGGGATACGCTCAAGCAAAAAAATAGTTTCTAAATGAGCCAAAGCAATAAAGTTTCTACGCTTTGGCTCAAAGGAAAACTAAGAAACATTGATCATGTTTGCTTGGCCTCAATGGTCGCAAACGGTTTAGATGTCACTCTTTACCACTATGAGTCTGTATCAAACGTTCCCTCTGGGATTAATTTAGCTGATGGAACTGAAATTTTAGATGTTAGTTTACTCGACAGACTCAAATGTATTAGAAAAAAAGAATTAAACCCTCACGTACCAATTGCACAATTTAGCGATTTTTTCAGGATTTTTCTTCAAAAAAAAAGTAAAGGAATGTGGCTAGATACAGATGTATTTATATTTAGACCTTTTTCTTACGATACAGATCAATTTTATTATTGTCATGAGGGAAAAGGCAGAATTGGATATCCAGTTATTTATCTTCCTAATGACCACCCAATTATTGAAGAGTATGAAAATTTGCTCAAACAAGATACTTTAATGCCAAACTGGCTTGGGTTCAAAAGAGGAAAACTTCGACCTTTCATATGGAATTTACTTTCTCTTGATTATTCTCCATCTGATTTAGGAATTACTATTTATGGCAATGATGGCTTTTCAAGACTCACAAAAAGACATAACTGTTTTCATGAAGCAAAGAGCAAAGATTTATTTTTTCATTGGACTGGAAAAGAAACTGATAAATTATTTAAAAAAGAAAATTTTAATTTCTTTTTAAATGATTCAAAATACTTAGGAATTCACATCCACAGAAAACATTGGGAAAAATATCCAATTGTTCCTGATAGTTTTTGGGATTGGGCGTTGTCAAAATATGGGGATGAAATTGATTGTAATTGATAAAAGATTATCTTTAATTTTTATATTTTTTTTTGGATTACTATCACAAAACTTATTTTCTAAGACACTGCTTGAACCGAAAGATGAGTTCTTTATTAAAAAACTTGAATATCAATCCTTTAAAAAAAATATTTTAATTGACACCACAACTTTTCCTATTTGGACACCTCCAATCGAGGATTCAAATGAATCTTTAATACAAATCATTGAAAATGAATTTATATTTAGTAATTCTTTATCTGGATATTTTTCATCTGAACTTAACCCTCTAAGAGGAATATCGGATAATTTCAGAGACAGACGATCAATCTCTTTTAGTAAAGAAATAGTATTTGATGACGCTTACATTCCTGAATTCAACGCAAATATAAGTCTCACTAAAAATTTTTCTCCCCTTCTAGATAAAAAGATATCTTTGGATGGTTCTTATTTTTCTGTTGTTTGGCCAAACTACGTACTCGGTATTGGATACATGGAGAGATGGTGGGGTCCAGCTCACGACAATAGTCTAGTTCTCTCTAATTATGCTTATTCCCAGCCAGGTATATTCTTTGATTCTAAATCGGGTATAAGATTTGACAATTTTCTTTCTTTTTTAGGAGATATAAATTTCTCTATTTTTTTAAATAGACTTGAAAATAAAAGAGGGATAAAAAATTCAAATTTAATTGGCACTAGAGTTACTTTTCAACCTAATAAAAACTTAACTTTCGGTCTCTCAAGAGCGACTATGTTTGGTGGGGAAAATAGACCTGACAGCTTTGAAGATTTTTTTAATAATTTATTTCGTCTAACTAGAAGCGAAAATGGTCAAGACATATCTAATGAAATTGGTGGATATGATATGAAATACAATTTTAGTTTCAATGACATACTCGCCTCTTTTTATTTTCAATTAATTGGTGAAGACGAAATTAGGTTTACTCCGTCAAAAAAAATAATAACTTTAGGTAATGAATTTATTTATTTTGAAAACGGATTACTCAGATCTTTTGGGCTTGAATATTCCAATACTATTGGTGAATACGGAGATCTATACAACGTAATTTACGAGCATTCCTCATATACTTCTGGATACAGGTACAAAAATCTGCCATTAGGTGCTTTCATTGACAATGATTCCATTTATCTGAAATTTTCAAGTTATTTTGAATTAACTGAAGATTTTTCTATGAATTTATCATTATTCAAAGGAGATTTTAATGAAGACAAAGTTGGTGATAAAAATATATGGGGAACGAATAATAAAAAATTTGAAGGTTTGGATTTAAAAACCAAATATAAAATTAATAAAAATTTAGTTCTAGAAAATATTATTTTAGTTTCAACAGAAGAAATTAATTTTAGTTCGTTAATATTAGATAAAACAACATTTAGTCTTAAATTAACTTACAATTTTTAACATTTATAAACATATTTTTATATGAAATATCACAGAGAAAATTTAAAGCAAAAATTAATAGATGAAGCTTATAAAGCCATAAAGAAAAATGGAGTTGATACCATTAGCTTAAGAAAATTGGCTAAAAAAGCTAATGTTTCTCAAACAGCGCCATATAGGCATTTTCAATCAAAAGACCATTTAATTATTGAAGTATGTTTAAAGGGATTAAGCAATTTGAGAGAGAAAATAGAGTTGATCGATACAAAAAATCCTAAATCCAGAGCAGTTAATGGGGCTATGGCATTTATTGAATTTGGTTTAAAGAACGAAAAAATATATGACCTAATTCTAGCTACTATTTCAGGAGAAATTACGAAAGATCCGCTAAGAATCGCCCTATTTGAATCTGCTGATTACACTTTTAGTAATCTTAGAAATAGAATCACTGCAATTAATAAAAAGAATAAAAACCAATCAGAGCTTGATGGTATCAAGGCGCATGCTTTTACGACGGGCTTACTACAAGTCATTAGAACAACCAATAAAGTTACTTCATCTGGTGGCGGAGAGAACTCTAAAGCTGTTCAAACCGCAAAATTACTTGATAAGAATCTTAAAAAAGTAATTTCTGAATTTATTGATTCATTATAATTAGAAAAAATTAAACAAAAGTCTTAGATATTTTCTAAGAAGATATTTCTTCAAAAGCTTCTTTTGCCTTGTTAGTGAAAACGTTTATCTCTTCTTCTCCATGAACTGTTGACAGAAAATGATTGTGATAACTTGTTAGATATATTCCTTTTGATAGGCAGGCATCTACCCAATTAGTGTGAATTTTTGGATCGGTACTTTCAATTCGAAAATATGGCATCGATGGAACACCGGTCACATTCATTTTAAAGCCATAATCTTTTGCGATTGAAATCAAATCTTTTCTTAATCTCTCTCCATTAGAATTCATGATTTTAATCGCATCAATTTTAATAAGTTCTTTAATCGTAGCATTAGCTGCCGCCATAGGCGCAGCGTTAAAAAACTGAGTTCCACTGAAATATACTTTTTTTGCTGCCTCTTTGAGAGAATTTTTACCCACTAAAGCTGATATTGGATATCCATTTGCCATCGCTTTTCCTAAGCAGACTAAATCGGGAGAAAAATTAAAAGCCTTGTGAGAACCATTAAGATTTATTCTAAAACCAGTTCTGACATCATCAACAATCAAGACAATATTATGTTCATTACATTTTTTTTGTATATGTTGCCAATATCCAATGTCCGGAAGAGAATTGTCCTTAGAAGTTGGATGATCATAAGGACTAGATATAAAACAGGCAATTTCATGTGCATGATCAGAAATGGCTTGATCGAACTCATCCAAATTATTCCAAGCTATCGAAATTACATCGTCTGTGTCTGAATCAGTGATGCCTGGATTATTTTTGTTTTGCATCCATCCATTTGAACCATGATATCCATTATTTATTTTTAAAATTTTTGATTTATTTGTCTCTTCTCGAGAAAGCATTACCGCAAGTTGAGTGCCATCGGCTCCATTTTTTCCAAACAAAGCCCAATCAGCGATATCAATTGTACTCACAAGGGTCTCAGCCAAATCTAACATAACGGGTGAAGCGACACTTACAGTATTTCCTGAGTCATATTGATCTCTAGCAGCTTTATCTATAACGGTATTGTTATATCCTAAAATCATTGGCCCCCAGCCACATATCAAGTCAATGTATTTATTTCCATCCACATCCCAAAAATAAGCATCTTTTGCTTTTGAGAAAAACTTAGGACCCTCTTCCCTTACAGCGTATTTGTAGTGGCCAAATATTCCACCTGGAATTATCTTTTTTGATTTTTCTAAAAATTTATTTGATTGTTTTTGAAAAAGCTTCATAAAATTTTTTCCTTTGAATAATTTTAATAAAAATAATTAAGTCCTTGAAAAAATAAAATCTCGTTGAAAAAATGAAATTGAAGAATCATTTCTGTCTATTTTAATCAATCTTTTAAATAATTCATCCATATCAGCTTGATCAAATATCTTTAAACAATTATTTTCTAAAGTGTGAGGTTGTAACCCACTGTCAGTTAAAATTTTAAAAAATTCAATTGCTTCGTCCAAAGGATTTTTCCATAGGTGTGGAGAAAATTCTATTAATAGATTTTCTACCCTTTTTAAGGTTTCCAAACCACCTTTTAAAGCAGTAATTTCATAACCCTCAATATCCATTTTCATTAGGTTAATTTTATTTACATTGAATAAAATTGAATCCAAAGATTTAACTTTCACAGGATAAGTTAAACCTTCTTTGCCTTGAAAAGGAGTATTTTTGATAAGTGAATGCGCCCCTGGATTTGAATCGAGGGCTTTATAAAGTAATAAGTTTTCTTCTTTTTCACCAACTGCTACTCTCTCTAGTAATACATTTTTGAGATTATTTTCCTGAATGTTATCTTCTAAATACTTTAAATTATCTGGTGAGGGTTCAATAGCAACAACTTTACCATTATGACTTGCTAATTTAGAAAATATGCAGGTGTACCAACCAAAGTTTGCTCCAACATCAACAAAATTTAGAGGTTCAAGATTGTTAAAATTTTTTATTATCCAATTAGTTTCTTTAGCTTCCCATGACCCATATTTGTATAAATTTCTAGAAAAGATGGTTGTAGATGGAACATGATAATTTAAGCCAAGTTCAGAAATAAATATTTTGCTTTTCTTCTTGTTTGAAATTAAGTGAAGAATCCAGTGGACCACCCCTTTAAAAGTTGATAAAAAAGTACGTTTTTTTTCCTTTACATAATTCATACTGATGAAATGACGTTTAAATAAAGATTTATTGTCTTCTTATTTTGAAAATTGAGAATAGGGCTGAAATTGTAATGAAGAGATGATATGGAATATCATCATTGATTTAAAACCCAAAAGAAGTTGTATTTTTACGTTTTTTTTCAGCTTGTTCATTTGCTTCTTTTAATTGCTTTTCTCGTTCTGCAGCTTCTGCTTTCATTTGTTCGATTAGCGCTAGCGCTTCTCCTAAATCTGGCTCGTCACTAGAATCAACTGCATTAGACTCTTCTTTTTCTGCCTTGGCAGTTTTTTGAGACTCTTTCTCTTCACGAGCTTTTGCTTCTGCGGCCTTTTGCTGTTCAATTTGCTTCTTAATGATTTTGTCTTGTTCATCACGTTCACGAGCCAATTGTGCTTCTTTTTCTTTACGAGCTTCAGCTTCTCGAGCCAATTGTGCTTCTTTTTCCTTAAGAGCTTCTTCTTTTGCTTCAATATTTACTGCAGAATAATATGACCCAGACTCTGGAATGAAAGTCGGTAGCTTTGCATTACTACCAGTGCCTCCATAAAAAAAATACAAATTAATGTCATCAAACTCACGATAAAGACTAGATGCTATTGTTTCAACAGATACCTCTTGCCCAGCTTCGGTGCTACTCAATTGTTGAAAAAATAAAATAGATAAATCTGATGTGTAAGGCGGAGCGTATGGTAAATCAGTAGAGTCTTGAAGGCGTGTCGAAATTTCTGCACCTATTACAGAAATATTGTTTGGCATGTTCGGCCATTTCAACTGAGAAGGATATCCCTCTTCAGACTCGATAATTAATAAATAATCCCCTTCTAAACCCTCAATCATAGAATATATCTCTCGCAAACTTAAAGACTCTCCATCAAATGAAAACTTTAATTCATTTTCAGAGTAAGAAGCCGGCAAAGAAAGATAAATAATATGTGAAGACTTTCCTGAACTTGTCTTTGATAAATCTGAAAGTATGTCTTCAAAGTCAATAGGCAAAGGATCGTAAACACTTATGCGTTCTGAACGAGGAATATTCAGTAACTCTCTGAGTTGAGATTCAAAATAAGTTCCACTTCTACTTTCTAAAGAATTTCTTTCGGATGTAGTAAAAATCGCAAAATCAGAGTAAGCGACTGTGGAAAATATTGTTGTGAGAATTAATGCAAGAGCGCGAAGATATTTATACTTCGAAAATTTAAAGCTTATACCTTCGGCTCCATGCATTTATTTGTTAGATATTCAAAGACAATTACTTTTTTAAATGGAATACCTAAGAGTTACTCCAAACATGCTCTGCTCTTCTTCTATGTCATAAGCAGTTTCGGCAGTATTGTTATCGTCTGAATAACTGTAATCTTTAACTTCATAAAAGAAATTTAAAGATATAGTTTCGGTGGCAGCCCAATAACCACCAATACCATAAACAAGGGCGTCTCCGCTGTAATCATAACTTTCAGCGGGATAACTTAGATCTTGAAGTTGGCCAGCGATAGTAGCTGATCCAGTTCCAGAAAGTGTTTCTTCTACATCAGAGTCTTGGTAACCCAATCGCACAAATATACCGGTTCTATCGCTAAGAGGCCTTCCATATGCTGCACCAAAGAAAAATCCGTCATTATCAACAGTAGTCAGGTCAGTTCGATTTGCAGTTAAAGATAACCCATTGTATGCAGCATTTCCAAGATAAGCTCCAAGATCTGGAATGTCTTGAGTATAGGCCATATCCATATCTAATGAACTTGAGTAATACCCGGCTGTCAAAGCAACGCCAATGTCAGTTCGATAAGTATAAAACACAGAGTACTCATCTCTTTCAGCTCCCCCTAACGTTGATAAAGTTCTATTAGCACTTGAGGTATCATTTTTGTTCACCGCATCGGGTTCATTAGCTAGGCCACCAAATTTAACACCTACTTGATGTGGGCCAAATGAATAGTCAATACCTAGGTCTCGGTATAAAAAACTATCATCTAAAATTGTTGAATAGCTAGAAGCAGGATTAGTATAAGTTTGTGTAAACAATACTTCATAATCCGCAGAACCGGCTGTTACAGAAGCTGCCCACTGTGCGTTTGCAGTCAATGCACTAACACTTATTAAAAATGTAAGTACTATTTTATTAAGATTTATTTTTTTCATTTTTTTCTCCTAAAAAAAATATTTAGTTAATTAATTCCGTACTTCTATGAATTTTCTTTATCTTCAAGAAGTTTGAGATACCTTTGATGTCTTTCCATCGCAAAGAATGCCAAGAGAATCAAAATACTTAGTGCGATAGCCCAGAATATTCCCGAACTTGCTAATAAGGCAGTGGCCCAGGCCAATCGTTCTTGTGATTCATCTTTTGCGGTTCTAATTTCGATCAAATAGTCGTCCCATTCCTTATATACTGAATCGAGATAACTTTCGTAAGAAAGAGTAACATCATCTCCGATGATTTTTACAGTTTCATTGGTGAGCTCATTTCTATCATCTAACTGACGAGTCACTGGAACATAATAATCACGCAAACTCTCGGCGTAGTTTACTAATTCATCCATCGCCGCATTTGCAAATTCTTCATCAGTGAATTGTTCCAACTCTCTTGCGTCTCTAGACACTTCTTCACTAATTTTTTCTTTAGTTTCGTCTCCACCTAAACCCCAATCAGCAGGGTAAGTTTCTCTAAGAAATTTAGAAATTGCGGCAACATTATTCGATAAAACTGTACAAGATCTTGGCAGTCTTATCGACTTCTCAAGAGCTTCAGTGTGACCAGTTGAAATTTCTTCTGGGGTTACATCGTGAATCTCTGCAATTTCAATAAGATCATCATCAATTCCAGAAATGATAGCTTCTATTTGTCTTGATTTTTCATCACAATTGTCAGAAACAGAGTTGTCACGAAAAGCAGCCAATTCTGATAGCTTTCCTAAATCATCTTTATTCTCAGGTTTTATAATTAGTTCAGCATAGTCTCTTCTAATTTCTCGATCTCTATTCCGAGCATTTCCACTGGTGAGATCTATTTGATTGAAGGCATCTTGCATTTTGGAATTAAAACTTTCTTTAGCTTCGGATATCCTTCGCTTTCGATCAGCTGCTTCTACTGGGTTTCTCTCGGGTTCTTCAAAAGATGTTTCGATTTCTGGACGGTCAATACTATCGGGGGAAGCAGTTAAATAAACCAATCCTAAATAAAGTGTTCCGAACACACCGACGACAATAATTAATACGGCTGAAATATTTAAGACCCAGCGACCGATCGCTAGAATAATTTTTTCTACAAAGCTCAACATAATCTCTCCTAAATGATTAAGTGACTAAAAATTATATCAATATAACTACTTTTTTTCAAAAATTTGAATTTTAAAGCCTTTTGATGCTATTTCCTCTTATGAAATTGAAGGAATGCTTAGTCTCAGACAATGATCTAATTAAGTTCTGAAAAGCTGGCGGAGAGGGAGGGATTCGAACCCTCGATGCGGTATTACCACATACTCCCTTAGCAGGGGAGCGCTTTCAACCACTCAGCCACCTCTCCTTAGATGCAATTCTAGTTTTTTTAAACAGCTTGTCTAATGATATCGGAGGCTTTTTCTGCAATCATGATTGAAGGAGCATTTGTATTGCCTCCTATAAGAGTTGGCATTATAGAGGCATCTACTACTCTAAGATTATCAACACCCTTTACCTTTAAGTTGTCATCAACTACAGCTAGATCGTCAGACCCCATCTTGCAGGTACCAACAGGATGATAAAGAGTCTCACCATTGCTTTTAATCCACGCGTCTAATTCATCATCACTATCTACGTTAACTTCTAACCCAGGTTTATATCTATCTCCTCTGTATTCGTCAAAAGCTGGCTGCATGAAGACTCTGATGGTCTCTCTTGTAGCGTTTCTTGTATCAATTAGATCTTGCTCTTCAGATAAATAATTCGGAAACATCAAAGGAGCGTCATTTGGATTTGAGCTTTTTAATTCTAAGTGACCTCTACTTTGAGGTCTTAAAATACAAATGACAGCACTAAAACCATGCTGGTTTGGATCTAAAGGCACTCTGCCATGTGTATCCTCAGCTATATAAGATGCGTAGTGTAATTGAGTATCTGGAATATCTTTTTCAGGGCTAGATTTAAAAAATGCTCCAGCACTCGTAGGAGGAAACGATGCATCTCCAGTACCAAACAGAAGATACTTTAAACCTGCTATTTGCGTTTTCAAGAAACTTGCTGACCTATGTAAAGTTATGGGTTTAGTACAATTGAAAGAATTCACCACTGCATAATGATCTTGTAAATTCTTTCCAACCCCTTTCAACTCATGCAATACATTAATCCCATGTTTATTTAATTCTGATGCATCTCCAATACCGCTATTCATCAAAATTTGAGGAGAATTAATAGCTCCGGCAGACAAAATCACTTCATTATTTACTTTTACTTTAAAAGTTTTACCCTTTTGAGAATATTCCACGCCGACTGCTTTTTTTCCTTCAAATAAAATTTTATTGACCTGCACGTTTATTTCAGTGAAAAGGTTTTTTCTTTTCAAAGCGGGGTGCAAATATGCTCTTGCAGAACTCCATCGTCTTGGTCCTCTTTTGGTATCTGCCATAGTGTGTTCATATCTTGAAAAACCTTCCTGGTTTTTACCATTAAAATCTTTGGTTAGTGGGAATCCAGCTTGGCCACCAGCTTCAACGAACACATCGAGTAACTCGTCATGAGTGCTTTCTGATTTTTTTACGCTTAAAGGACCTTCAAAACCATGATAGTCACTATCGCCATCACCATTAAAGGATTCTGCTTTTTTAAAATAAGGTAAAACATCCTCATAAGACCATCCGGTGTTTCCTTGTTGGCGCCATAAATCGTAATCATAAGCATGGCCTCTTATATAAACCATAGCGTTAATAGATGACGATCCGCCCCAGCCTCTTCCACGTGGCCAATAAAGTTTTCTGTTATTAGTAGTTTCCTCTGGTTCCGTTTCAAATCCATAATTTAAATCGCTTTTATTTGGTACAATTTGAGAAAAACCGGAGGGCATATGAATAAAAAAATTAGTGTCTTTCCCACCTGCTTCTAATATTAATACACTCTTTTTGCCGTCTTCCGATAACCTGTTTGCCATTACACAGCCAGAACTCCCAGCTCCGACAACCACATAATCAACTACCCTCTCCATTATTAATCTCCTTTTTCTTTTTACTTATCTAACTCAAATTCGTCGTGCAAAGCCATTACAGCTGCCTTAGATTTATCTTTAGATACTACCACTGAAATTTTAATTTCTGAAGTAGATATCATATCAATATTTATTTGTTTCTCTGCAAGTGCTTTAAACATTTGTGCTGCAACTCCAGCATGTGATTTCATGCCTACTCCGACAACAGAAACCTTACTAACATCCTTTACTAATTCTATTTCACCCCCGCCTAAGGTTTGAACTAGATCATTTAGAATTTTTGCTGCTTTGTCTGAATGTTCATTTTTAACTGTAAAAGTAAAATCTGTTAATTTGTCTGATCCAACATTTTGCACAATTACATCGATATCTATCCCAGCATCACTTATTGGAGATAAAATCTTTGCAGCAATTCCTGGAGTATCTGGAACATCTCTTAAAATTAACTTTGAATCATCATCTGTACAAGTAATTCCAGAAATAACCGCGCTTTCTAGACTGCTTTCTTCTTTAGTGATCAAAGTTCCTCCTGTGCTATTAAAACTAGACAATACTCTAATCGGCATCTCATACTTACTAGCGAATTCAACCGATCTAATTTGTAAAACTTTAGCACCTAAACTAGAAAGTTCTAACATTTCTTCGAAACAAATTTTTTTTATTTTCTTCGCTTTTTTGTATACATTTGGATCGGTTGTGTAAACACCGTCTACATCAGTAAAAATTTGGCATTCATTTGCCTTTAAAGCAACTGCTAAAGCCACAGCCGTAGTATCCGAACCACCTCTACCAAGCGTGGTAATATCACCACTTGAATTAACGCCCTGAAAACCTGTGATTACAGGTACAACTCCTGATTCAATATCTTTTTTTAGAGCACTTGTATCAATGGAGTTTATTCTTGCTCTTCCATGAGAATTATCGGTCACGAGACCAAGCTGATGAGCAGTGTAAGATTTAGATAAAAAATTTCTCTCTTTAAGAGCAATTGCTAATAACGCCGCTGAAACTTGTTCCCCTGAAGAAACGAGAGCATCGTATTCTCTAGGATCAGGAGTTTCTTGAAGTTCTTTTGCCAAGTTTATAAGTCTTTGGGTTTCACCAGCCATTGCAGAAACCACAACAGCAACATTAGTTCCTGAATTGATTGAATCTACAACTAAATCGGCAACGGCTTGAAATCTTTCTGTATTGGCGACAGACGTGCCTCCAAACTTTTGGACGATTAAATTATTCATTTATGAATTTTCCAAATATGTTGTTACTAAGTCGTAGATAGATTCAAGATTATCTATGGCATCTCCGCCGGCTTGAGCAAAATCATTTTTACCCCCACCTTTTAAATTTGTTTTTGAAGAGATTAAATCCATAATTGCCTTGGCGGAAAATGTTTGCTCAATGTCTTTTGAAACAGAAACTATCACTTGAGATTTCTGATTATTTTCACCAACTATAATTATCAAACAACGCTTGATTTTATTTTTTAATTCATCAAGATTTGACCTTAAAGAAGATAAGTTTAAGTTATCAATTCTATGCATTAAGACATTTACTCCTTTAACATCCTTAAAATTTGACTCAAAATATTTGATTAAATTCGAATTATTATTTCTTTCAAGAGCTTTAAGTTTGGACTGAATTTCCTTCAGTGAGTTTTTAAATTCAATTATTTTTTCTTGTAAATTAGAAACTTTCACTCCGAAGGAGTTTGCAATGTTATTCAATTCATTTTTTTCTTCATCTAGTAATATTTTTGCTGCTGCTCCTGTAACCGCTTCAATTCTTCTCACTCCTGAAGAAATACTCGACTCTGAAATAATTTTAAAATTTTCAATCTGTCTTGTAGATTGAACATGTGTTCCTCCGCATAATTCGATCGAATAATCTCCACCAATTTTTAATACCCTCACCTTCTCGCCATATTTATCTCCAAAAAAGGCCAATGCACCTAATTCTATTGCATCATTAAATGAAGTTTCGAATATTTCAGTCTCTATATTTTTAGCAATTACGTTGTTGACTTGTAGTTCAATTTCTTTAATTTCATTTGAATTTAATGCCTGAGGGTGTGAAAAATCAAACCTTAATTTTTCTTCATTGACCAAAGAACCTTTTTGCTCAACATGTTCTCCTAAAACATTTCTTAACGCGGAATGCATTAAGTGGGTGGCAGAATGATTGGATACTATGTTTAATCTTCTATCTGTTTCGATAGTTAAGTCTACTTTATCGCCTTCCGATAGAGATCCACTAACATTTTTACAAAGATGAACGTGTTGGTTACCAACTTTTTTTGTATCAAAAACCTCACAAGAACCGTTTTTTGATTGTATGCAGCCTGTGTCACCAACCTGACCTCCAGATTCAGCATAAAATGGTGTTGCATCAAATAAAATAGCAGATTCCCCTCCATCAATTTTAGATACTCTTTTCCCGTCTTTAAATATCATTTTAATGGTAGACTTAGATTCAGATTCATCATATCCAACAAAGTTTGTATCGCCATCTACCTCTATTGAACTGGGCAATAATGATGAAAATGTATTACTTTCTTTAGCCCTTGTTTTTTGTAAATCCATTAATTTTTCATATTCTTCGATATCTACATTCAGGTTGTTTTCTCTTGCAAAATCTATGGTCATATCCAAAGGAAATCCGAAGGTATCATATAATCTAAAAGCTAGATCCCCAGATATAATTTTTCCTTTTAGTCTTTTTACTTCTTCATCAAGCAAGCTCATTCCTTGATTTAAAGTAGCTCCAAACTTTTCTTCTTCTTCATGAAGGGCTTTTTCAATAAAAGAATTATTTTTTTCTATTTCAGGGTAAAGCTCTTTGTATGTATCAGAAAAATAGGTGGCTAGCTTAGACATCACATAGAAGTTCTCGCTATTTAATTTGTAGGCATGTCGCAGGGCTCTTCTTATGATTCGTCTCAACACATAATTTCTTCCCTCATTACCTATAGCTATTCCATCTGAAATCATGAAACAACTCGCTCTCAAGTGATCTGCAATCACTCGGAGGGATGGATTTAACAAATCTTTCTCTCCTGTCAGTTCAGAAATCTTTTTTATTAAAGGAATAAATAAATCTGTTTGATAATTGTCTGGAGTGCCTTGCATAACTGCACTAATTCTTTCAAGGCCCATTCCAGTATCAACCGATGGCTTCGGAAGAGGTTTTAAGTTTCCTTCAATGTCTCTATTAAATTGCATGAAAACAATGTTATAGATTTCTACAAATCTATCGCCTGTATCTTTTCCCTCTTCTGGAGGGCTGCCTTCCAATGAATCTCCATGATCATAAAAAATTTCACTACAAGGACCGCATGGCCCTGTGTCGCCCATTGACCAAAAATTATCTTCATTTAATTTCGAAATACGTTTTTTATCTAGGCCTATTTTTTCTAACCAAATTTTTTCTGATTCCTGATCTTCAATATGAACTGTCACCCATAACTTATCCTTCGATAATTTATAATGATTAATAAGCAAGTCCCAGGCATATTCAATTGCGTCTTCTTTGAAATAATCTCCAAAGCTAAAATTACCAAGCATTTCAAAAAAAGTGTGATGCCTTAGAGTGTATCCAACGTTTTCCAAATCATTATGTTTTCCCCCTGCTCTAATACACTTTTGAGCGCTAGTTGCTCTAGAAAAGTCCAATTTTTCTGCTCCAAGAAAAACGTCCTTAAATTGAGTCATGCCGGCATTGGTGAACAACAAAGTTGGATCGTTATTAGGAACAACACTAGCACTTGGAACTAATTTATGTTTTTTTTCGGAAAAATAATTTAAGAAGATTTTCCGAACTTCCAACGAGTTCATCTAATCAGAAAATCTCTTTAAGAAGATCTGTGAACATCTTCCACGATCTATTGTCTGCATCCTTGTCATAAAGTGTTCCAAAATCAGGATCGTTTGCTTCAGGATTAGTAAAAGCATGCATTGCATTTCCAAAAACATGTAATTGCCAATCTGCATTCTTTTCAGTCATTTCTTGCGAAAAAGAATCTATTTGATCTTGACCAACCATAGGGTCTTTCAACCCATGCAGGGCAAGTATTTTTGCATTTATCTTATTTCCTTTACTTTCTTCAGGACCGCTTAAAAAGCCATGAAAACTTACTGCCCCCTTCAGGTCATTACAATTTCTAGCTAAATCTAGAGAGACCAATCCACCAAAACAATATCCCATAATAGCTATGGAGTCAGATTGCACCTGCTGTAAATTTTTAACATACTCGAAAGCCCCCAAAACTCGTTTGGCTAATTCATCTCTGTCATCTAAAAGAGGTTGCATCATAGATGAGTTTTCCTCAACAGAAGTTCCAATTTTTCCTTCTCCATACATGTCTAAAGCAAAAGAATGGTAGCCGAGCTTAGTTAACTCCTCAGCTTTTTCATCTACAAAATTATCCCTGCCAGCCCATGTATGAGCTATCAATACGCACGGAGCTAGCTCTGAATCTGTTTCAGCAAAGTATCCCTTGTAATTTACACCATCGATTTCATAAGAATGTTCTTTAGACATATTATTTCTCCACAAGATTTTTTTTAAAATTAATATAATTTTCAACGTAATGATCCGCTGAGCCTTTAAGAATATTTTCCATACCTGGATCTAATTCCTTTTTTACTTTAGCTGGTGATCCCATGACTAACGAATTATCAGGAATAATTGTATTTTCTGTAATTAAACTATTCGCTCCAATCAAACAATTTTTACCGATTTTAGCCCCATTTAATACAACGCTATTTATACCAATAAGGCTATTATCTCCTATAGAACAACCATGCAACATTACCTTATGGCCAACTGTGACATTTTTACCAATTATTAATGGCTGACCTGGATCTGCGTGAAGAACAGATAAATCCTGCACATTAGAATTTTCTCCAATACGAATGTCTTCAACATCTCCCCTAATAACAGCACCAAACCAAACACTCACATGTTTGTCTAAAAACACTCTTCCCATCACGTCAGCTGATGGAGCTACGAAGTAATCTTCGCCAACTGTTTGAACTTCATGCTCACCAAATTTGTAAATCATCTTTAAATTTTATGTTAAATAACTTTAGAAAATCTAGAGTGAAAGCTAATGTTAGACCCCAAATTTCATGATTCTCATAAATTATAACAGGTGTATCAAAAGTCTCTCCTTTGAAATTTGTAACTCCTCTTTTTATTAATGGCTCATTTTTAAAAAAAGATAAAGGTAAATGAAATATTTCAGCTACTTCATCTGGATTTGCTTGTAACTCAAAATTTTCACCCAGAACGCCAATGTAAGGTGTGACACTTAAACCGAACCTAGATTCAAGTGGATCTAAATTTCCAAGAATTTTCACTTTATCGGGATTAATAGAAATTTCTTCAGCCGCTTCGCGCAATGCGGTGTACATTAAATTTTGATCTTGTTCCTCTTTTTTTCCTCCTGGAAAAGCTACCTCGCCAGGATGGCTTGGTAAAGAATTTGACCTCTCTGTCATTATAAAAAAAAGATCATCCCCTTTTTCGTAACATAAAATTAAGACTGCGGCTTGAGGTAACTTCTCATCTGAAATTTTTGGTTGATAATCCTCTAATCTTTTGGCTAATTTTCTTATCATTTTAAATATACCTTACATCAATTATACTTTGCTTCCTGTTATAAATTTCGAGTTCTAAATTGAATTACTGTTCAGAATGTGGCTCCTCTGAAATTTTTTTGAAGATTCCTGAAGGAGATAATAGAGAAAGATATGTCTGCAAGAATTGCGGAACTATTCATTATTCTAATCCGAACGTTGTTGTTGGAACTATTCCTTACTACGAAAATAAAATTCTTTTATGCAAAAGAGGAATAGAACCAAGATATGGTCTCTGGACACTTCCAGCCGGATTTTTAGAAAATGGAGAAAGTCTTAATGATGGTGCAAAAAGGGAAACAAAAGAAGAAACTCGTGCTGATGTGGAAATGGGAATGATTTATTCAATCTTCAACATACCTCAAATTAATCAAATTTATGTAATCCATCTCGCAACATTAAAAGATCTTTCTTTTGGATCTACCTCAGAAAGCTTAGATGTAAAGTTGTTTTCTAAAAATGAAATTCCTTATCAAGAACTTGCGTTTCCTTTTGTTTCAAAAACTATAGATTATTTTTTTGATGATTTTGAGTCAAAAGAATTCAGATTGAGAGTTGAAGACATCATCAGAAAGTAACTTAGAAATATTTTCTTGCATTTATAAACATCTTTATCCATGGAGAAAATCCTTCTCCTTTTAAATTTGTCCATGATAATTGAGAATTAAGAAATGCTCTTTCTGGATGAGGCATCATTATCGTTGCTCTTCCATCTTCAGAACATACTGCTGTTATACCTTTTTTTGTTCCGTTTGGATTACTTGGATAACTTTCCGTAGATTCTCCTTTCGCATTTACAAAGGACATAACAACTTGATCTTCTAACAGTTTATTTTCTGAGTTCGCAAAATCCATTCTGCCTTCACCATGAGCCACAGGTATAAGTAGTTGAGACTCTTGCATGCCGTCAAAAAGAAGTGATCTAGACTCATGAATTAAAACTTGAGATAGTCTTGCTTCAAATTGTCCTGAACTATTGTTTGTTAGTATCGGCCATGAACTAGTTCCAGGTATTATTTCTTTTAAATTAGACATGACTTGACAGCCATTACAAACGCCTAAAGAGAAAGTATCTTCTCGATTAAAAAACTCTTCAAATTGATCTTTTAAAAATGGATTCATTAAAACTGTATTAGCCCATCCTTTGCCTGCTCCTAAAACATCACCAAATGAAAATCCACCTGGAAAGACTATTCCCTGAAAACTTTTCAATTCAAATCTTTTTTTTATAAGGTCGTTCATATGCACATCAGTAACCACAAAACCAGCTTTTTCAAATGCGGCAGCCATTTCTGATTGTCCATTGACGCCTTGTTCTCTTACTACAGCTATAGTAGGTTTGGTCTTTTCATGGTTTGGAAATGGAATTTCAAAGTTAAAAGATTGAGACAATATAGTATTGCTTCTATCCAAATATGACTTTTCTTCTTCTTCAGCACAAATTGGATTGTCTCTAAGTTTTTTAATTTCAGAAGACACTTTTGACCAGTGTTTCATTAAATCGTCATATTTTATTTTTTCTTCCAAATTCTTTGATTTAATTTTTAATTCATCTTTATTATTAATTTTTCCGATTGGATTAATTTTATAAAAATTAATTTTTTCCAAGTCATTTTTTAATTCATTGAAACATTGTTCAGGTATTTGCAAGAGTAATCCTGGTTCTTCAGAAAATAAAATTCTGTTTAATTCATCTAGATTCGCGTCAAGGTGAAGATCAATACCAAGGTTACTTGCAAACATCATTTCTGAAACTGCGGCCACAAGACCCCCATCCGATATGTCGTGAATAGCAAATATTTTTTCTTTTTTTATAAAGTCACAAATTTTGTTAAAAATCTTTGGAAACGCTTCATAATTTTCTATGTCAGGACATTCTTTAAAATCTTTTTTTATGACATGGCTTAAAATTGATCCGCCTAATCTATTTTTCTCAGAACCGAAATTTATTCTTACTAATAAGGAATCCTTATCTTCCTTTAACATGGGAGTCAAAGATTTATGTACATCTGTTATTGGAGCAAACGCAGAGACAATTAATGATTCCGGGCTAGTATTTTTATGATTCTCCCATTTTGTTTCCATGGATAAGGAATCTTTGCCTACCGGAATAGTAAGATTCCAATTTTTACAAATATCTTGAGTAACTGTTTTTACTGTTTCAAAGAGATCGGAATTACTTTGAGGAGTATTTGGGCAAGCCATCCAATTTGCAGAAAGTTTTATAGAAGCTAGGTCATTTAATCCGCTTGAAATTAGATTCAGCACCGCTTCTGTTATGGCTAGTCTACCAGCCGCTTGCGGATTTATTAGAGCTACTGGAGACTTTTCTCCCATTGACATTGCTTCGCCAGTGATTTCTCCAAAATTAGTTAAAGTTATTGCATTGTCAGCCACCGGTATTTGTAATGGACCAATCATTTGATCTCTAAATGTGAGCCCTCCAACATTTCTATCTCCAATAGTAATTAAGAAATTTTTTCTTGAGACAGTAGGATGTCTCAAAACAGAAAATATGTTTTTTTTGATATTTACATCAATTTTTTGATAATCGTTTTTTTTATTAATTTTTTCTGGATTAAGCTCTCTATAAAGTTCTTTATTAGCTCCGAATAAAAATTCCATCTTCAAGTCAATTATTGGTTCTTCTCTGCAAGGGTCATGGACTAATAATTTTTTTTCTTTTGTAAAATGTCCAACGACGGCGTAAGGACAATTTTCTCTCTGACAAATTTCTTCAAATACCGTTAAATTTTCTTCTTCAATTGCCATGACATATCTTTCTTGAGATTCGTTACACCAAATTTCCATATCACTCATAGAATTATCTGCACAAGGAATTTTTGTAAAATCTATTTCTGCTCCAAATCCACAATCATTTATTAGCTCAGGTAAAGCGTTGGACAAACCTCCAGCTCCAACGTCATGAATAAAACTTATAGGATTTTTATTTCCCAATTGCCAACTTTGATCTATTACTTCTTGACACCTTCGTTGCATTTCTGGGTTAGATCTCTGAACTGATGCAAAATCTAAGGATTCATCGGAAGTTCCAGATTCAGTAGATGATGCTGATCCTCCTCCTAAACCAATTAGGTATCCGGGGCCGCCAATTACAACGATTTTTGCATTGAGAGAAACTTGTTGTTTTTTTGTATGCATTGGACGGATATTCCCAAGTCCACCTGCAATCATAATCGGTTTATGAAACCCAAAATGTAAATTAGTCTTATCATCATATTTTTCAAAAGCTCGAAAATAACCAAGGACATTAGGCCTGCCAAACTCATTATTAAAAGAAGCTGCTCCGATTGGACCTTCAATCATGATTTCAAGGGGCGAGGCAATTCTGCTAGGTTTTATCTCTTCTCCTTCCCAAGATTCAATTAAAGTTGGAATCCTTAAATTTGATACTGAAAATCCACTTAATCCAGCTTTAGGCTTTGCTCCAATTCCTGTTGCCCCTTCGTCTCGAATCTCACCGCCTGAGCCTGTTGCCGCTCCAGGAAAAGGTGCGATCGCTGTCGGATGATTATGAGTTTCGACTTTAATACAAAAATTATTTTGTTCATTTTGATATTTATAATTTTTAGAAATGGGATCTGGAAAAAACCTTGAACTTCCTTTGCCTTTAATTACAGCGGCGTTGTCGCTATAAGCAGAGAGAACATTTTCAGAATAATTTTCATAAGTATCCTTTATCATGGAAAATAATGATGGATACTCTTTTTCTTGAGAGTGATTTGCCCAACTAGAATTAAAGATTTTATGTCGACAATGCTCTGAGTTTATTTGAGAAAACATCATTAACTCAGAATCTTTTATTCTTCTCTTAGTGGTTTTTAAGCCCTCAAAAAGATAATTTATTTCAAAATCATTTAGTCCCAGACTTAGAGTTTGATTTATATTTGAGAAGTTTTCTCTTGTAGCCCCATTAATTTCTATTGAGTCCTTTTTGACGTTAGAAGTAAACAAGTATTTTATTTGTTCGATGTCATTAATTACTCTCTCCACCAAAGGATCATGTAGGAGCTTTAAATCCAAAGAATTTAGATTCTTATCTTCAGAAAAAGTGTAACAGTTAACTTTTTCAATATTTTTTATATCAATCCCACATTTTTTAAAAATATCATTTACCTTTGAAGACCAAGGTGACTGGATCCCTTTTTTTGGAGCAACCACAATATCATTATCAAAATTAATCTTTTTATTTTTCCCATTTAGTAATTTAAAGGCTTTATTTTTTTCTAATATTGATAAATCATTCCAAGGTATAGAGGTTTCTAGGATAAAAACGTCATTAACCTCAATTAAAGAATAGTTCGATTCTGCAAGATCTTTAATTTTCTTTTGAAGTTTAAAATTAGTAAAAGAAGCAGACCCTAAAATTCCAATCAAATTAGGCGTGAATTCAAAAATATTATGCATACTTCTTAATGAAGGAATTATTATAAATCAAGAATCAATTTTTTTTAGATTAAGCAGCGAACAATTTATTTTTTAAGGAAGTTATTTTGTCTCTAATATTTGCTGCTTCTTCAAATTCAAGTTTATTTGCATGCTCCAACATTAATTGCTCAAGTGAATCAATTTTTTCGGCTAAGTCTTTTGGAGATAGATAGTCTTCTTCAAACTTTTTATCAACCTCTTGAATGAATTCTTTCTTTGTTAAATTCTTCGATCCCTCCATCACGTCCATAATGGGTCTAACAATTCCCTTGGGTTTAATTTTGTGCTTTTTATTAAAGGCTATTTGTTTTTTTCTTCTAGCCTCTGTAGTTTCAATTGTTCTTTTCATTGATCCAGTTTCATTATCCCCATACAAGATTGCGTGACCATTTATGTGTCTTGCTGCCCTGCCAATAGTTTGAATTAAGGAAGTATCAGATCTTAAAAATCCTTCTTTGTCTGCATCTAAAATTGCAACTAATGAAACTTCTGGCAAATCTAGACCCTCTCTCAGAAGATTTATTCCAACTAACACATCAAAATTACCTAATCTTAAGTCTCTTAATATTTCTGATCTTTCAACTGTATCAATATCTGAATGAAGATATTTAACATTAATATCTTTTTCAAAAAGATATTGAGATAAATCTTCAGCCATTCTTTTGGTTAAAACCGTGACTAAAACTCTTTCCTTTTTTTTGGTGCGATCATAAATTTCAGAAATTAAGTCATCGACTTGGTTAACTGCAGGCCTTATTTCAATTGTTGGATCCAACAACCCTGTAGGCCTCACTATTAGATCTACCATTTGATCTAAATTATCATTTTCATATTCACCAGGAGTAGCTGAAACAAATATTTTCTGTCCCGATAATATTTCCCATTCATCAAATCTGAGAGGCCTGTTATCTAGAGCGCTCGGCAATCTGAAACCGTATTCAGTTAAAGTTTCTTTTCTTGATCGATCTCCCCTGTACATCCCTCTTATTTGAGGTAAAGAGACATGAGATTCATCAACAAAAACTAAAGCGTCCTCTGGCAAATATTCATACAAAGTTGGTGGCGCCTCGCCCTTTTTTCTTCCGGATAAGTATCTGGAGTAATTTTCAATACCTGAACAAAATCCTAACTCTTTTATCATTTCGATATCATATTTTGTTCGTTCTTCAATTCTTTGAGCTTCAATTAATTTTTCATTTTTCTTAAAGTATTTAACTCTTTCCTTCATTTCACTTCTAATTTTTTCAACAGCCGTTAGCATCACATCTCTGGAAGTTACATAATGAGTTTTTGGAAAAATAGTAACTCTAGGAACGTCTCTAATTATTTCTCCTGTCAGTGGATCGAAAAACTTTAGTGATTCAATTTCAGTATCAAATAATTCTATTCTTAAAGCCTCAAAATCTGATTCTGCTGGAAAGACATCAATTACGTCTCCCTTTACCCTATATGTCGCTCTTTTAAATTCTGTGTCATTTCTAGTGTATTGAAGCTCAGCTAATCTCATCAATAAAACCTTCAAATCAATTTCATCGCCTCTATCGAGGTGTAAAACCATCTTTAAATATGATTTTGGATCTCCCAATCCATATATTGCCGATACTGATGCAACTATAATTACATCCCTTCTTTCCATGATTGCTTTAGTTGCAGATAAACGCATCTGTTCGATATGCTCATTAATGGAAGCGTCCTTTTCAATGAACGTATCTGAGGTAGGTACATAAGCTTCTGGTTGATAATAGTCATAATAAGAAACGAAATATTCAACTGCATTTTCTGGAAAAAATTCCTTAAATTCTCCGTATAACTGAGCAGCCAACGTTTTGTTGTGTGCCATAACGATTGCAGGTCTTTGAACTTCCTGAATAATATTTGCCATGGCAAAAGTTTTTCCGGAACCTGTAACGCCTCTCAATGTTTGGTTCAAAAGACCAGAATTCAAACCTTCTACGATTGTTTTTATCGCGTTAGGTTGATCGCCCGCAGGTTTAAAGTCTGATTTAATATTAAATGATTTAGTCATTATTCGTTTTTTTGCCTATAATACACCTCATTTTCCGCGATAGCTCAGTTGGTAGAGCAAGTGACTGTTAATCACTGGGTCGCAGGTTCGAGCCCTGCTCGCGGAGCCAAAATTATAATGCCTATATATAATAAAGATAATTCCGATCCATATAAACTTAGTAGAACTAGAATTGAAAATTTTTGTAATTGTCCAAAATGTTTTTACTTAGAGGAAAAATTGGGCATAAGCAGACCTAGTTCTTTTCCCTTCAATCTTAACAATGCCGTTGATGAATTATTAAAAGAAGAATTTGATTCTTTTAGAAACTCAAGTGCTAGCCATCCATACATCGAGAGTGCAGGAATTGATGCAAAACCATTTAGTCATCCTGAAATAGAAAACTGGAGGACTAGAAATAAGGGAATTGGATATTTTGATGAAGAAACAAACTTTTTTCTTTATGGCCTTTTAGACGACGTTTGGATCAATACTAAAACAGATCAATTGATAGTAGTTGACTATAAAGCAACGTCGAAAGACGGAGAAGTTTCTCTGGATGCACCTTGGCAAATCTCTTACAAAAGGCAAGTTGAAATCTATCAATGGTTATTGAGAAAAAATGGATTTGATGTACAAGACACTGCTTATTTTGTCTACTGCAATGCAATTAAAAAAAATATACTTTTCGATAACAAACTTCATTTTAAAACTAAATTAATTGGCTATAAAGGCGATGATTCTTGGATTGAGGGTACAATCAAAAAAATGAAAAGTTGCCTAGATTCAGACAATACCCCCGATTCAAATAAAAATTGTGAACATTGTAGATATGTGCTGAAAGCTAATTTGTAATTATGGATTTTTTTATTTTTGCTTCTTTATTAGCTACTGGATTAATTTTATTGATCAAAGGTGCTGACTTATTTATAGACAATATATCTGACTTAGGAAAAAAGATTGGTTTAAGTGATATGTTTCTTGGCATCACAATAGTTGCTTTGGGTACATCAATTCCTGAGGTTTTTGTGAGCATTTCTTCTGTTATAAATTTAAAGCCAGAGATAGCTATTGGTAATTCAATTGGTTCAAATATAGCAAATTTAGGCATTGTCTTTGGCTTTACATGTTTTTTAATAACCAGATCAATAATTACTTTGAATCTTAGAGATATCTTCTTATTGTTTCTTACTTCGCTATTGGCTGGTTACGTGTTGTTTGATTATAAAATTTCAATCAGTGATTCCATATTGATGATTGGTTTATTTGTGTTATTCACACTTCATTTGATGCGTCAAAAACCACAGAAAAATTTAGTGACATCAATTTCAAAGAGCACTTTACAACTTGCTTTATTTTCTCTACTAAGCCTTATCTTGTTACTTATTGGTTCTGAATTAACTGTTGCTTATGGATCAAAATTAGCTTCCTTAATTGGAATATCAGATGTAGTGGTAGGTCTAACAATGGTTGCGATAGGTACCAGTCTTCCTGAATTAGCAACTTCATATTCAGCGTTAAAACAAAAAAAAGGAAATTTAGTCATAGGAAATATAATTGGGTCAAATATCTTAAATATTGTTTTAGTCTTTCCAATTATTGGGCTAAGTATTGTCAGAGTTTTTGAGTCGACTATTTTAATGAGAGATTATTTTATGATGGCAGTTTTAACTGCGATTTTTATCACCTATTTAAGTTTAGGTGATTTTCAAAACTCATTTAAGAAAAAAACAGCTCCTTTGATGGGCATATTTCTTTTGGGATTTACTTTTTACTATTTTTACCAGCTTTTTTAAGATTTATCTTTTTTTCCAAAAGGTCTTATCATTTTTATCTTCTAATATAATATCCTTGCTTAAAAGATCATCTCTGATTGAATCAGCCTTTTCAAAATCTTTATTTTGTCTCGCTTCATTTCTTTTTGATATTAAAGCTTCTATTTCTTCTTCGCTAATTTCTTCTTTTCCAGAATATTTAAAGTAACTCTCTGTCGTGTCTGATAGCAATCCAATAGCATTTGCTAAACTTTTAAGGGTTGTTTGAAAAGTGTATTTCTTTTCAGCTGAATCAGCTTTATTAATTTTTTGAGTTAAATCTTGAAGAATTTTTAAAGCTTTTGGTGTATTAAAATCATCTGATAATGCTTCCTCGAATTTTGATTTATAGTTTTCGTCAATTTCGATGTCTATAAGTTCAAAATTTCTTAAGCTTTCATATATCTTATCAAGTATATTTTTTGCCTCGATAATAGAATCCTTAGTGAAATTAATAGGTTTTCGATAATGAGTTAAGTAAAAAAATACTCTTAATACTTCAGAATGATATTCATTTAGTACTTTCTTAATAGTAATAAAATTATCTAAAGATTTTGACATTTTTTTTCCGTCAACATTCAGCGGGGCTACATGCATCCAATAATTTGCAAATCCTTTTTCGTTACAACACTCTGATTGAGCAATTTCATTTTCATGATGAGGAAATTTTAAATCTAGACCTCCTCCATGAATGTCAAAAGTATTTCCTAAATACTTTTTACTCATTGCAGAACACTCGATGTGCCAGCCAGGTCTGCCCCTGCCCCATCTAGATTTCCAATTTGGTTCAGTTTGAGTTTTTTTCCATAATACAAAATCATTAGGACTCTTTTTAAATTTATCAACTTCTACTCTGGCTCCAGCGTCTAGTTCTTCTAAATTTCTTTTCGACAGTTTTCCATAATCGCTATAAGAATTTATATCAAAATAAACATCTCCTTCTTCTACAGAGTAAGCATGATGTTTTGATTCCAAATTTTCGATCATTGAAACAATTTCGCCTATATGTTCAGATGCCTTTGGTTCTATATTTGGAGACAATAAATTAAGCTTTTTAAAATCTTCGTGCATAGATTCAATAAATCTTAACGAGATATCGTCATAATTTACTTTTTCAATTTTGGCTTTTTCAATAATCTTATCTTCGATATCAGTAATATTTCTTACATAATTTACTTCGAAGCCAAGAAAATTAAAGAAACGTAGAAACAAGTCAAAAGTTAAAAATGTTCTTGCATGTCCTATGTGACAATCATCATAGACAGTCATACCACAAACATACATGTTAATTTTTTTTTGAGTAATTGGTTTAAATACTTCTTTAGAACCAGAAAGACTATTATAAATTTTCATTTATTATTACGAGTTAAGAGTATTATACTTGTTCCTTATGAATGAAATTATATTATTAGCTGTCACAACCAGTTTAGGAAATTTTGATATAGAACTTTATCCAAATGAAGCTCCAATTACTGTCAAAAATTTTACAGAGTATGTTGACGAAAATTTCTTTGAAAATGTTCTATTTCATAGAGTTATTCCAGGATTTGTAATTCAGGGAGGTGGATTTGAAATTGGTATGAATCAAAAAGCTACGAAAGATCCAATTGTAAATGAGTCAAATAATGGCCTTAAAAATGAAAAATATACTCTTTCAATGGCAAGAACTAGCGATCTAGATTCTGCCACATCTCAATTTTTTATAAATCTAGCTGATAATGAATTTTTAGACTATCCGAACTCAGGCGGCTATGCTGTTTTTGGAAAAGTAATTTCTGGTCAGGATGTCATAGATGAAATTGCTAAGGTAAAAACAACCTTTGTTTCAGGCCACCAAGACGTTCCAATCGAAGACGTGTATATGATTAATGTTACAAGAAAATGATTGATGTCTATTTTTTTTATCTCAGATTTACATCTTGAAGAAAAAAAGCCACATCTAACTGAAGCTTTTAAAAACTTTATCAATTCAAAACTTAGCCCCAAAGATGAATTATTCATTCTCGGTGATTTCTTTGAACAATGGATTGGTGATGATTATGAAGATAATTTTATTAAAAGTATAAAAGATGTTCTAAAAGAAATATCAAACTCCGGAACCAAAATATTTTTGATGCATGGAAATAGAGATTTCCTAATAGGCCAAAAGTTTTGTAAGGAAGTAGGAGCAAATCTTATAGAAGATCCTTACACGTTAGAGATTGATAACAGAAAAATCCTATTGATGCATGGTGACTCTCTCTGCACAGATGACGAAGATTATCAAAATTTTAGAAAATTAGTGAGAAATAAAGAATGGCAGGATGAATTTCTATCAAAAGATTTAATTGAAAGAAAAACGGTTGCTAAAAACTTGAGAGAAATAAGCACGTTAGAAAACCAAAATAAAAATGAATTGATCATGGATGTCAATACAACTGAAGTTGAAAAAATTATTAAGAATAATTCCGTAGATATTTTAATTCATGGTCATACTCATCGACCAAAAATTCATGATGAAAATGGCATACCAAGAATAGTTTTGGGAGATTGGGGGGATAACTTGTGGTACATAAAAAGTTCAAATGGAGAAATAGAACTCCTACAAGAAAAAATTTAGTTCTTATTTAATTTTTCGATTGGTTCTACAAAATATCTTTTGAAATGCGCAGTAGATAGTTCATATAATTCAGTTTCTATCACTTCTTTTAATTCAACCAACTTTCCTTCTTCATGTAAATTTATGCCAAATTCTTTTAGGTTTTCAAAACTTTGACTAGTGAGTTTTACAATTTCAAAAGCTTTAGATAATGAGTTTAAATCTTTGTTAATTTTTAATTGTAATTCATCAATTTTATATTCCATCAAATCTTCATCAAAGATTTCAACTTTAGATTGCATAATTAAGGACTTTAGCTTTTCAAGTCTTTTCCAAACAGCCTCTTTTTCTTCGGGCTTGAAAGAATTCCAATTTATGACCTCGTGAATAAACCTTTTACACCCTCGACATACATCGTCACCATAGGTAGTTGAGCAAATTCCAACACATGGTGTTCTTGTTCGTACAGTTGGGTCTTTAGTCATGTTAATATATTAACAATTTTTAATTGAGAATATATGCTTGAAAATTATTATAAATCTTTCAAGGAAAGAGCTGATCTTGGCATTCCTCCTTTGCCGCTCAATGCGGAGCAAACAACTGAGTTAGTAGAACTTATTAAAAAAGAAACTAATGATAATAAAGAGCTCTTAGATCTTTTGGTAAATAGAGTGCCTGCGGGAGTAGATGATGCTGCTTATGTAAAAGCTGCTTTTTTAGCTGATTTGGCTAAGAAAAAAATTGAATGTAAATTAATTTCTCCTAAAGAAGCAACGTTTTTTTTAGGAACAATGCTGGGTGGCTACAATGTTGAGCCATTAATAGAACTAATAGATGATGACGAATGTGGTGAAATAGCTGTTGAAGCGTTATCTAATACTTTACTTATTTTTGACGCTTTCAATGACATTGCTGAATTATCAAAAAAATCTCCTAACGCTAAAAAAATCTTAGTCTCTTGGGCCGAGGCGGAATGGTTTACATCTAAACCTGAAACTCCAAAATTAATAAAAGCCAGTATTTTTAAAGTTCCAGGAGAAACAAATACCGATGATCTCTCTCCAGCCCCAGATGCCTGGTCGAGACCTGACATTCCTTTGCATGCTTTAGCAATGTATAAAATGCCTCGAGATGGAATAACTGATCCAATTGAAACAATAAATAAATTAAAGGAAAAAGGTTTTCCTGTTGCTTTAGTGGGAGACGTAGTAGGCACAGGTTCTTCTAGAAAATCTGCAACCAATTCAGTTTTATGGCATATGGGTGAGGACATCCCTTTTATACCTAACAAAAAAACTGGAGGAATTTGTATAGGTGGAAAAATTGCTCCAATATTCTTCAATACAATGGAAGATGCAGGCACTTTAGTTTTTGAAGCAAATGTTGAAAAAATGAATACTGGTGACGTAATTTCTATCTTCCCTTATGAAGGTGTTATAAAGAATGAAGAAGATGAAGTCATTTCAAATTTTGAATTCAAATCAGAAACTTTCCTAGATGAAGTCAGGGCTGGAGGTAGGATTCCTTTAATTATAGGAAGAAGTCTAACTGATAAAACAAGAGAGTTTTTAAAATTAGAGCCGAGTGAAGTATTTGTCAGACCGGGAGATAATGATGACTCAGAAGACGGTTTTACATTGGCTCAAAAAATGGTTGGTAAAGCCTGTGGAGTTAAAGGCATAAGACCTGGCACTTATTGTGAACCAATTATGACAACTGTTGGATCTCAAGATACAACTGGACCAATGACTAGAGATGAGCTCAAAGAGCTTGCTTGTCTAGGTTTCACTTCTGATTTAGTAATGCAATCTTTTTGTCACACTGCTGCTTATCCCAAGCCAGTAGATATAGAAACACAACATACCCTTCCTGAATTTATAAAAACAAGAGGTGGTATTGCTCTAAAACCTGGGGATGGAATTATTCATTCTTGGCTAAACAGAATGCTTTTACCTGACACCGTAGGAACTGGAGGAGATTCACATACAAGATTTCCAATAGGTATAAGCTTCCCTGCTGGCTCAGGTCTAGTTGCTTTCGGTGCAGCGTTAGGAGTAATTCCTTTGGATATGCCTGAATCAGTATTGGTTAGATTTTCAGGTAAGATGCAGCCTGGTATTACCCTTAGAGATTTAGTGAATGCAATTCCATATGCTGCGATTAAAAGAGGATTGTTAACAGTTGAAAAAGAAGGCAAGAAGAATGTTTTTTCTGGAAGATGTTTAGAAATTGAAGGTTTGCCTGATTTAAAAATTGAACAAGCTTTTGAGTTATCAGATGCTTCTGCGGAAAGATCAGCATCAGGTTGCACAGTCCTGCTAGACGAAGAACCTATTGTTGAATATTTAAATTCTAATATTATTCTTCTTAGATGGTTAATCTCTGAAGGTTATGGAGATGCTAGAACTCTTGAAAGAAGAGCTCAAAAAATGGAACAGTGGTTAGCAAATCCTGTCCTTATGAAGCCTGATAGTAATGCTAAATATGCTGAGATAATTGAAATTGACTTGAATGAAATCAAGGAACCATTATTAGCGTGTCCTAATGACCCTGACGATATTAAAACTCTCTCTGAAATTGGAGAAGACAAAATAGATGAAGTTTTTATTGGCTCATGCATGACAAATATTGGTCATTTTAGAGCTGCAGGAAAACTTTTGGAAAAAACATCTGCATTACCAACAAGACTTTGGATATCTCCTCCAACAAAAATGGATAAATTCCAACTAGAAGAAGAAGGATTTTATAAAATTTTTAAGAATGCTGGCGTAAGAACTGAAGTTCCGGGTTGCTCATTGTGTATGGGGAATCAAGCGCGTGTAGAGCCTAACTCTACTGTGGTGTCTACTTCTACGAGAAACTTTCCAAATAGACTTGGTGACGGAGCAAATGTTTATTTGGCTTCTGCAGAACTAGCTGCAATCTCCGCGATTTTAGGAAAACTTCCAAATTTAAAAGAGTATCTTTCGCATATGAATGAAATCAATACGATGTCGTCTGATATCTTTCGCTACATGAATTTTGATCAAATCGAGGCTTATCGAAAGGCAGCAGACAACGCGGCTCTTCCAAGTGTGACTATAGAAAATAATTAGAAAGATTTATTAGCATCTTTTCTTTCTAATTCAAGATTAGTTAAATATTCTTTAGTTACAGAACCACAAACATAATTTCCATCAAAAATAGAAGTCTCAAAATGTTTAATATCTTTATTTCCTTCTTTAGCACAATCAATTAGATCTTCTAAATTTTGATAAACAAGCCAATCTGCTCCTATGAAATTCGCAATTTGTTTATCATCCCTCTGATGGGCTATTAATTCTTCTGTAGCAGCCATATCTATACCGTAAACATTTTGAAATCTGATGGGTGGAGCTGCTGACGCAAAAAAAACTTTTTTAGCTCCTGCATTTCTTGCCATCTCAACAATCTCCCTACTAGTAGTCCCTCTTACAATAGAATCATCAATTAATAAAATATTTTTATCTTTAAATTCAAAAGGGATTGGATTTAATTTTCTTCTCACAGACTTCTTCCTAATATCCTGTTTCGGCATAATAAAAGTTCTACCAATGTACCTATTTTTTACAAATCCTTCTCGATAATTTACCCCAAGAAATTTGGCCACTTCAATTGCTGACGAGGTACTGCTTTCAGGTATTGGTATCACAGAATCAATTTTAGAATCTGGGTACAATGATTTAATTTTCATACCCAACTTTTGCCCCATCCTTAATCTAGACTTCATTACAGAGATTTCTTCAATAACAGCATCTGGCCTTGCCAAATATACATATTCAAATATACAAGGATAATGTTTAGGCGATTCATGACATACTTTTCTATCCATCTCACCTTCTAAAGAAACAAACACTGCTTCGCCTGGTTTTAAATCACCGGTGATTTCAAAGTCTAGAGCATCTAAAGCGGGACTTTCTGAAGAAAACATGTAGTCTGTTTTCCCTAACAGATCATTTTTCTTTTTTCCCATTATTAGAGGTCTTATACCATTTGGGTCTCTTATAGCTATTAAACCTACCCCACTAATCATTAATACAATTGAATAAGCTCCTTTTAGCCTTTTATGCATATTTTCTACCGCCAAAAAAATCTCATCTGCTTTTGGAGAAATAGAGTTAATTTTTTGAAGTTCATGGGCAAAAATATTTAAAATTACTTCTGAATCAGAATCAGTATTCAAGTGTCTTAAATCATTTCTAAAAAGTTCTTCAGATAATTCTTTTGCATTCACAAGATTCCCATTGTGGCAAATACTTATTCCATAAGGAGAATTTACATAAAGTGGTTGAGAAAATTCTCTACTCACTCCTCCTGCAGTTGGATATCTGACATGTCCAATACCGATTTTTCCTTTGAGGCTTGAAATGTGTTGAGCTCTGAATACGTCTCTAACTAGACCTATCTGTTTCCTAACATGTAATTTGCCATCTTCAAGTGTGGCAATGCCTGCAGCATCTTGTCCTCTGTGTTGAATAACGGTCAGAGATTCATAAATTGAGGAGGAAACCTCTTCCTCAGAAATGATGCCTACTATTCCACACATTAATCTATTACTTTACTTGGTTCGATTGTAAGATTTTCTATATTTTCAACGGGAAGCTCTCCAATCATTTTTCCGACCAAATTTGCTGAGTCAATAATATATGGAGAGACCATACTTGAACTCCACCAATTCTGATCAATTATATATTCCTCAGCAGTTAAAAATAAAATAATAGTGAATATATTAAATTTAAAAATACCAATAAAAAATCCTAATGAATTCAAAATAAAAGTTTTTGGGTTGAAAGCAAAAGTTATAGCTTTAAAAATAAATACAAATAAAATAAAAAAAAGAATAAAAAAAATTATAAAAAATAGGGTTTCAACCCAAATCATAGAACTATTTATTTCAAAAAAATTTATTGGGAATTGTCTCAATCCCCATGCTAGAGCTAAGGAAGAGAGCCAAATCAATAATGACAAAAGTTCTTTGACAACTCCATTTAAAAATCCTTTTAAACTAAAAAATATAAAAGAAATAAAAAAAACAAAGTCAAAAATTGTAAAAGAAATCATTTAAATTTTCAGATTATAAGCTTCATAAATTTTTCCGATCAAAATAAAAGATCCGAAAGCTACGTTAAGCCCATTTTTTTCATTTTTGTTAAGAATTTTTATAATCTGGTTAATATCGTATCCTAACTTAATTTTTTTTCCTTTACTTTTTAAATATTTTTTTACAATTTTATTATCCTTCACTCTATTGCTATCTAATTCTGGCAAGAACCACTCATCAAATAAATCAATTATGGGCTCACATAATTCTTCAATTTCTTTTGATTTATTACAAGAGAAAATTGCTCTCATTGGAGTGTCACAAAAATTATGAATTAAATAACTTTGCAAGTTATTTATGCTGTCCGAATTGTGCGAAACATCTAAAAGAAGATTTTTCTTAAAAAGATGTGTTCTTCCGAAGTATGAAAAATTTTTTAATTTATTTAGTTCTACAGTTGAATTAAGAGGTTTAAATTCTAAATCTATAATTTTTTCTGCAATTGCAACCGAATTTTTATGGAAATTTTTCAATTGAATATTTGAATTTTCGACTTTATAAAAAGAAGGTTTTAAATTACTTATAATTTTATCTACACTTTTTGGAATTTTGCCTTCGCCAAAAATTGTCACATTATTTTTTCTGATTATGCCTGCTTTTTCTCTGCCGATGTTTTCAACACCTTTTCCTAAAATATCTTCATGATCTATAGCTACTTTTGTTATTACAGAAATATCTGCGTCAAAGCAGTTTACTGGATCATATCGCCCTCCTAATCCAACCTCTAGAAGCCAAACATCTAATTGTTTTTTGGAAAAAATCATAAAACATACTAATGAAAATAATTGAAAGAAATTGAAATCTTTATACTCTTCCAAAACTTCTAACTTTTTTAAGCATTTGAGTATTTCATCGTCTGAAATAGATACGTTATTTATTCTTATTCTTTCATTAAACCTAATTAAATGAGGAGAGCTAAATAATCCTACCCTGTAATTATTATTAGAAAGTACTCTAGAGAGAATTTCTAAAGTCGAGCCTTTACCATTTGTTCCAGTGACAGAAATAATCCTTGGAGGTTTATTTATTTCTAATTTAGAGATGACTTTTTTTAAGGAGGCGAAGCTAATTTTTCTAAAATTATTTTTTTTTAATAGAAGCGGATTTAAATATTCTTCTAATTTAGTCAATTCTTTAAAAAGTGGAGAGCTTTGACAATAGACTAAATAATTTATCTTTCATTTCAGATCTATGAACAATCATATCAATGAGTCCATGCTCTAATAAAAATTCGCTACGTTGAAACCCTGCTGGTAACTTTACTCTTACTGTATCTTCAATAACTCTTGGTCCTGCAAAACCCACTTGCGCTTTCGGTTCAGCAATATTTATATCTCCTAACATTGCAAGACTTGCTGAAACTCCTCCATAGATTGGATCCGTCATGACAGAAATATAAGGCAGTTTGCTTTCTTTAAGTTTATTTAATACTGCTGAAGTTCTTGCCATTTGAAAAAGAGAAAAAAGTGATTCTTGCATTCTTGCTCCACCACTTGTTGAAAAGCATATAAAAGGAGCTTTTAGTTCGATTGCTTTATTAACCGCATCAACAAATTTTTGACCGACTACTGAACCCATTGAACCGCCCATAAACCTAAATTCAAAAACAGCAACTACAACTTGCATATCATTTAATTTTCCGTGGGCACATAACAAGGCTTCCTTTTCATCAATTTTATTTTTTGCTTCGTTGAGTCTATCTTTGTATTTTTTTGAATCTTTAAAAGAAAGCCAGTCTTTAGCTTCGGTATCTGGTGAAATTTCTTGGTATTTATTTTCGTCAAATAAATATGTGAGCCTGTGCCTTGCTCCAATTCTAATATGGTGATCACAATTCATGCAGACATACAGATTTGATTCAAGATCAGGACCGTAAATAATCTCTTTACAGTTTGGACAGCTTTGCCATAAACCCTGAGGCACTGGACTTTTTTTATCGTCCTTTTTATGGGCTCTAGCAAAAGATGGAAGAATTCTATTAAACCAGCTCTTAACCATTTTTTATTGTAACGAAGATTTTATTTCTCCGACAAACTTAGATAGTTTAGCAAAATCATTGCCAGTCTTTTTTGTTTTAATATGTTCAATCATATCAACTATTGCACTACCTATAACGACACCATCTGAAAAATTAGACATATTTTCCGCGGTTTGTTGATCTTTTATTCCAAATCCTACCACGATCGGAATATTAGTTATTTTTTTTATATTTTGAACTCTTTTTTCAAGCTCTTCGTATGAACTTATATCTGCCCCAGTTATGCCTTTTAAAGACACATAATATAAAAAGCCGGAAGAGTTATTAATTATCTCATTTATTCTCAATTCACTTGTTGTTGGAGAAATCAGTCTTATTAAATCTATTTGATATTCCGACAGTTTTTTAAAAATTACTTCACTTTCTTCAAATGGTAAATCAACAATAATCAAGCCATCTACGCCACTATTTTTCAATTCTTCACAAATTTCATCGTTAATATCATGGAAGTTATTATCTGAATTTAAAGAATTTATAAAAGTATTAAAATAACCCATTAATACAATGGGCGTATTATTGAATTTCTTCTTTAATCTCTTACTTAAGGACAAAATTTCAGGAAGAGAAGTTTTATTTTTCAATGAACGTTCATGAGCTAATTGTATTACTGGACCCTCGGACATTGGATCAGAAAAAGGAACTCCAATTTCTATAATATCAGCTCCACTATTAATAATTTCTTCTATTATTTCCTCTGATAATTCTAAGTCTGGATCTCCTGCCACAGTGTATGTTATCAGCGCTTTTGATTTATTTTTTTGTAAGTTTTTGAAGGTTGAATTGATAATACTCATAAAGTGAGGCCTTCTACTTTTGCTACATTAGCCATGTCCTTATCACCCCTACCTGACAAATTAACAACTATAATTTCTTCTTCATCTAGTTTAGGAGCAATTTTTTTTGCGTAAGCGAGTGCGTGAGCTGTTTCTAAAGCAGGCATAATCCCTTCTGTTTTAGTTAAATCATGAAAACTATCTAAAGCTTCTTCATCTGTTGCTGAATTGTATTCAACCCTTCCTGAATCTTTTAAATATGAATGCTCAGGACCAACTCCAGGATAATCTAAGCCTGCGGATACCGATTGAGTAGAAAGAATTTGACCGGATTCATCTTGCATTAAGTAAGTTTTCATACCATGCAAAACTCCTATGCTTCCATCACTGAGTGGTGCAGCATGCTTTCCAGTTTCAATTCCAGAGCCGCCAGCTTCAACCCCAATTAAATCCACTGAATTATCTTTTAAAAATGGATAGAAAATACCCATCGCATTTGACCCGCCTCCTACACAAGCAATTATTTTATCGGGGAATCTTCCAAACAAAGCTCTAGATTGATCTTTTAATTCAACTCCAACAATAGAATTAAAATCTCTAACAATTTTTGGATATGGGTGAGGCCCTGCCACACTTCCTATTATGTAATGAGTATCATCAACATTTGTCACCCAATCTCTCATTGCTTCATTCATGGCATCTTTTAAAGTTTTTGTACCTGAAGTCACTGAACAAACTTCAGCTCCTAATAATTTCATTCTATATACATTAGGAGATTGTCTTTCTATATCTTCTTCTCCCATAAAAATGATACATTCAAGACCATGTCTAGCAGCGACGGCAGCAGTTGCCACGCCATGTTGTCCAGCTCCAGTTTCGGCAATAATTCTTCTTTTACCCATATGTTTTGCTAATAAAACTTGTCCAACAGTGTTATTGATTTTATGGGCTCCTGTATGATTTAAATCTTCTCTTTTTAAATAAATTTGTGCGCCCGCAAGCTTCTCTGTCCATCTTTTAGCAAAATATAGAGGAGATGGACGGCCAACAAAATTATTTAAGTCTTCTGTTATTTCATTCTTAAACTCTTCATTGCCCTTTAGATTTTCGTAAGTATTTTCTAACTCTTCTAAAGCTGACATGAGTGTTTCAGAAACATATTTGCCACCGAATTCTCCATACCTTCCTGCATCATCTGGAAAGTTATAATTTTCTTTATCTTTCATAGTTTTTTATCAATTCTATAAATTCTTTCATTATAAAAGGGTCTTTTACACCTTTTTTTGATTCAACTCCACTACATACATCAACTCCGAAAGGAATAAAATAATCTAATAGCGATAAGATATTATTGGAATTTAATCCTCCTGCGATAATTAAATTATTCAAATTTACAGGAATTTTTTGCCAATCAAATATTTCGCCTGTTCCGCCATGTAAATCTTCTGTTCCAGAGTCTAAAAGAAAATAATCAGCTGAAATGTACTCTTTCGTAGTATCCACGATGTTTGTAAATTCTTTTTGATTTATAGATTTGATAAATGGCCTGTCAAACTGCTTGCAGAACTTTAGTGATTCATTACCATGAAACTGAAGTATGCTGTTTGGAAATATATCTATAAACCTTTGAACCTCTTCAATATTAGGATCAACAAAGACAGGAACAATCAATATATTATCATCTAAGTTTTCTTTAATTTTAATTAAGCCTGATTCATTAACATATCTTGGACTTTGCTTATATTGGTTCAAACCAATTGCGTCTGCACCAAATTTAGCGGCTAAGTTAGCATCATTGCTACTAGTAATCCCGCAGATTTTTACAAAAATATTCATTTTATTAGTCAAGTTGGAAGTATTTGATATTTATGTGGAGGTTTTTTAATTTTAAATTCTGATGGATACTCAGGCCCAACAAAATATAACCCATTTGCAGATATTGTTTTTCCAGAAAGATTCCTATCACGTCCATCGACTATAGTTTTCATTAATAGAGGATTTTTTTCCTCTATTCCAAATTCTAGAAGTGTTCCAACAATAATTCTCACCATGTTCAATAAAAAAGCGTTAGCTGAAATCTCAAAAACAATTAAATTTTTTCTTTTAGAAATATTAATTTCATAAATCTCTCTCATAGGAGATTTAGATTGGCACCCTGATGATCTAAAACTTGTAAAGTCTTTTTCTCCAATTAAATATTTCGATGAATCTCTCATGTTATCTATATTTATTTTATCTTTTATATGAACAGTTTTATTTTTATAAAATACAGAAGTATTTTGTGCATTTAAAACAAAGTACTTATAAGTTCGTTTAATTGCTGAAAATCTTGCGTGAAAGGTTTCTGGCACTTTTTTAATCCAAATGAACCTTATATCGTCCGGCAACACTGAATTACATCCCTCCATCCAAGCTTTTAAAGATCTTTTTTTATCGGATTCAAAGTGAATTACTTGTGATATAGCATTTACACCTGAATCAGTTCTTCCGGCACAAATTGACTTAATTTCAGAATCAGCTATTTTCGATAGAGCTCCTTCAATTTTAGACTGTATAGTTTCGCTTGTTATTTTCTGAGTTTGCCAACCTTTATAATTTTTTCCAAAATATTCTATTCCGGCAGCATAACGATTAAGCTTCATTAAAAACTTTTTAATAAATTTTTAGCTTGATTGATAACTCCTTCATCTTCAGCGTTTTCAATTATTTCTTCAATCAATTGCTTTGCCTGATCGAAATCTTTCATTTCTATGTACATAGTCGCCAGATTAAGCCTTGCTTCGTAAGGGTCTCCAATCTCTTCATATTCTTCTTCTAAATTCTCTTTATTCTGTGTAACCTCCTTGATGTCAGACGGAGCGCTTCTAAAATATAAAATTCCTAGGAAAACTAAAAATATAGACAAACCAATTATTAAGGTTAGCTGATAATCAATTGAGGTAACTGGTTCAATATCCTGAAAATTCTCTTGTAAGGCCTCTGAAGAATTAGAAACAATATTTATATAGTTGTCTTCCACCAATTCCTCAGCCATTGCAGAAAAACTAGAAGTCTCTTCCACTGATTCCTCGGCTATCTCAGGAACGACGGAAGTTTCTTCCACTAATTCCTCAGCCATTGTGGAAAAACTAGATGTCTCTTCCACCGATTCCTCTGCTATCTCAGGAATAACGGAAGTTTCTTCCATTGATTCCTCTGCTATTTCAGGAACTGCGGAAGCTTCTGTTAAATTCTCTTCGACTGTATTAGATATTTCAGGAAGAGCTTCTGACGCGTCTTTTTCAACTAAGAAATAGTCATCGTTTTCAATTATTTCTACCAAAGAAGTTTCTGGTTCAGTTAATACAAGAACATTTTCTAATAGTGCATAGTCCGTATACTGATTTCCAGCAAAAGAATTTTGTTCAGCAACGTCTCTTACAGATTGCTGCTTGTCATAGATGCTCAATAAATATAAATCAGGAGTTCTTAATAATTTATCTTTTTTTAAAAAATTAATATTTTTTTCTTTAAACGAATCAGGATTAAGATCCTGCATTGCTATCATAATTTGATATAAGGAAAACTCAGGATTATCTTTTTTTACCTCAATAGCAATAGACCAAAGATTATCAAAAACATTTGTGGAGTAATATATGTTTGCACATAGCAAATTTGGAATAAAAAAAATAATTAAAGCAATAAGTCTTAACATAATTTATTCGTCTAAAATTTTTTCCATAATTTGTAAGCTATTTAATGCTGCGCCTTTTCTTAGATTATCAGCTACTACCCAAATATTTACTCGATCTTCCTCCCATAAATCAGCTCTAACTCGACCCACGGAAACAGAATTTTTACCTTCAGCATGTTCAACAGGATTAGGAGATAAAAAATTCTCATTTGAATATTTATCTAGTCCAGGTTGAGAATCTAAAGCTTCATTAAGTCTAGGTAAATCAATTTTTTTATTAGTTTTTACATGAGCAGCAATCGAATGTCCATAAATTACAGGAACTCTTACCGAAGTTGCAGAGATACTTATATTTTTATCAAGAATTTTTTTTGTCTCAAATGAAATTTTCATTTCTTCATCAGTGTAATTATTTTCCTCTAAATTTCCTGCTGCTATAACATTAAATGCAATTTGGGCTCCATAGACGTCTCTAGAAATTTGTTCACCGTTTAACGAACTCTTTGTTTGATTAATTAATTCTTCGATCGCATTTTGACCAGATCCACTTACGGCCTGAAAAGTTACCACGTCCACTCTAGCAATTTCAAATAAATCATGAATTGGCTTTAAAGCTACTAACAGTTGAGCAGTGGAGCAATTAGGATTTGAAATTATTTCGGGTAGATTTATTTGATCCAAAATATTTCCATTAACTTCAGGAATGATCAAGGGTATGTTTTCATCCTTCCTAAATTTAGATGAGTTGTCTATAACTGTACATCCTTGTTCTTTTGCTTTCGGAGCAAATTTTCCAGAAATATTTGCTCCTGCAGAAAAAAAAGCTATATCAGCTCTGCTGAAGTCAAAAGTAGCTAAATCTTCAACTATAAATTCTTGATTGCCGCAAGATATTTTCTTTCCTTCTGATTTTTTACTTGCCAACAAAAAAAGATCTTTTTCACCCGGAAAATTATCATTTAGAAGATCTAAAAAAACTCTTCCTACAGCGCCAGTTGCTCCTACAATAGCAATTTTTTTACTTAAGATTTTCAATTATCAAATCTCCCATATCTGAAGTTGAAACAATTTTTGAGTTTTCATTTGCTATATCTTGTGTAGCGAATCCCTCCGAAAGAACCTTTTTAACTGTTTCCTCAATTTTTGTAGAAATTAGTTCATCGAAAAAAGAATATTTAAACATCATAGCAATAGACAATATTGCAGCTAGAGGGTTCGCAATTGCTTTTCCTGCAATATCTGGAGCCGTTCCATGAACAGGCTCATATAAACCTTTTGAATTTTTATCTAGAGAGGCTGAAGGAAGCATTCCAATTGATCCCGATAAAATTGAACTTATATCTGAGAGGATATCGCCAAAAAGATTTGAAGACAAAATTACATCAAATTGCTTTGGAGCTTGAACCAGTTGCATGGCTGCGTTATCAACTAACATATGAGATAGTTTCACTTCAGGATATTTTTTAGAAATCTTATTTACAATCCCCCTCCAAAACTCTGAAACTTCTAAAACATTTGCTTTATCTACAGAACATAATTTTTTATCTCTTTTCATAGCGCTTTGGAAAGCGACCTCAGCAATTCTCTCGACTTCACTAGTTGAATAAACCATTGTGTTAAAAGCTGTATCATCTTTTATTTCTCTTGGAGTTCCGAAGTAAATTCCACCTGTCAATTCTCTAACAATTAGTATATTTAAACCTTCTATCACTTCCTTTCTCAATGATGATGAATCTTCAAGACCGGGAAAAGCCATAGATGGTCTTAAATTTGCAAACAAATCAAGTTCAGATCTAATTCTTAATAATCCTTTTTCCGGTTTATTTGCAGGTTCTAAGCTATCCCACTTTGGACCTCCGACGCCTCCTAAGAATATTGCGTCTACTTTTTTTGCCACATCAATTGTAGAGTCGGATATTGGCGCTCCTTCTTTATCTATAGCTATCCCTCCTATGAGACGATTATGAATTTCTAGGTCAAAATTATATTGTTGAGAAATATGCACTAATACTTTCTCAGCTTCCGCACTAACCTCTGGACCAATACCATCACCGGGAAGGAATAAGATTTGCTTTGCTTTAGTCATTTAGGATCCATGGCCTTAGTTTCTTTATTTTATTTTCATAATTAGTGATCTCAGATTCATATTTCAAACTAAACCCAATATCGTCTAAACCTTCCAATAAGCAATTCTTTCTAAAATCGTCAATATCAAAATTTATAGATTTAATATTCGGAATCTTTATTTTTTGGTTAATTAAATCTATTTCAATTTGTTTTTGTAAATTTTCTTTTTGTTCTTTAAATATTTCATTCAAAGATTCTTGAGAAACTTTAATTGCCAACACTCCATTTTTGAAACAGTTATTAAAAAAAATATCTCCAAATGAGGAAGCAATAACAACGTTAATTCCAAAATCTTTCAAAGCCCAGACAGCGTGTTCTCTACTTGAGCCACAACCAAAATTTTCATCTGCAATAAGCACATTTATTCCTTCATAATCTGATTTATTCAAAACAAAATCTGAATTTATTTCTCTATCGGCAAGCTTTTTACCAAGATAACCCTCATCGTTATATCTCCAAGCATCGAACAAATATGGCCCTAAACCTTTTTTTGTAATAGATTTTAAAAACTGCTTTGGAATAATCTGATCAGTGTCAATATTGGCTTTTTCCAAGCAAGCAAACTCTCCAGAATATAGATTAGAATTCTTCATTAAATTTCTCTCACATCCATGAACTTGCCTTCCAAAGAAGCTGCTGCAGCCATTATAGGACTTACTAGATGAGTACGGCCTTTATAACCTTGTCTGCCTTCAAAATTTCTATTAGAGGTTGAAGCACATCTTTCATATTCTTTAAGCTGATCTGGATTCATACCTAGGCACATAGAACATCCTGCATCTCTCCATTCAAAACCTGCGCTTTTAAAAATTTCGTCTAAGCCTTCAGATTCTGCTTGCTTTTTAACAAGACCAGAGCCAGGAACAACAATAGCTCTTTTGATCTTATTTGATATTTTATTTCCAATTAAGATTTTTGAAGCAGCTCTTAAATCTTCAATCCTAGAATTAGTACATGAACCAATAAATATCTGATCAACTTCAATATCTTTAATTTTGGTGCCAGGTTTAAGCCCCATATAATCTAATGCTGACTTTACTGTTTTGTCATCTTCTATAGTTTCTGGAACACAATCTTCTATATGTGCAACCATTTCAGGAGAAGTTCCCCACGTAACTTGTGGGAGAATTTCACTGGCTTCAAAAGAATAAGTAGCATTGAAGCTTGCGTCTGGATCAGTTTTTAAAGATGCCCAATACTTTACTGCTTTATCAAAGTCAGAGCCTTTTGGGCTGAAGGGTCTATTAGCTACGTAATCAAAAGTTTTTTCATCTGGCGCTACCATGCCTGCTCTCGCACCAGCTTCGATAGCCATGTTACATAGAGTCATTCTCCCTTCCATGGTTAAGTTTTCTATAGCGCTGCCAGCGTATTCGATTACATGCTCAGTTCCTCCTGCAGTTCCAATTTTTCCAATTATGAACATTGTTACGTCTTTTGCAGTCACTCCTTTTTGTAACTGTCCATTAATTTCTATGAGCATATTTTTTTGCTTTTGAGTCACTAAACATTGTGTAGCTAACACATGCTCTACTTCACTGGTTCCAATTCCCATAGCTAAAGATCCAAAAGCACCATGAGTAGAGGTATGAGAATCTCCACAAACGATGGTCATTCCAGGTAAAGTTATTCCTTGCTCAGGGCCAATTACATGAACAATGCCCTGTCTCTCATCATTCAACTTAAACTGATTGATGCCAAATTCGTCGCAGTTATCATTTAAAGTGACCACCTGAAGTTTACTTATGGGATCTTTTATTCCTTCAATGTCTTTTGATCGATCAGTAGTAGGTACATTATGATCCGGAGTTGCAACAACAGTTCCAACTTGTCTTGGAATTAAACTGTTTTGACGAAGACCATCAAAAGCTTGTGGAGACGTTACTTCGTGTATTAAATGACGATCAATATACATCAAAGTGCTACCATCCTCTCTTTGAGCTACGAAATGGTCGTCCCAAATTTTATCGTAAAGAGTTCTCTGAGACATGATACTTAATCTTTTTCAGAGGGGATTTTATTAAACTCTTTAGGTTTATCCTGGTTCTGAGCTCTATTCCTTAAATAGTGGTCAATTAAAACGATTGCAGTCATAGCTTCAACAATTGGTACTGCTCTAATGCCAACGCATGGATCATGCCTTCCCTTAGAGACAACTTCGACTGATTCTCCCTCCTTATTAACTGATTTTCCTTTCACTAATATGCTCGAAGTTGGCTTAAGCGCAACTTTTGCTAATAAATTTTGACCTGTAGATAAGCCTCCGGAAATTCCTCCAGAATTATTAGACTCAAATCCATCTGGAGAAATTTCATCCCTATTAACTGATCCTTTGAGACCAACAACTTCAATTCCATTACCTATTTCAACTGCCTTGACTGCATTAATACTCATCAATGCATGAGCAATGTCAGCATCTAATTTATCAAATACCGGCTCACCTAAACCTAGCGGCATATTTGAAGCTTCAACAGAAATAGACGCTCCAATGGAGTCGCCCTCTTCTCTCAACTCATCAATGTATTTTTCAAGGGTTGCAACAAGAGATTTGTCAGGACAAAAAAAGGAATTATGATTAATAACGTCTTTATCAAAGCTATTGATCTTGTGAATGCCAATTTGGTTGGTATACCCAAAAACGTCAACATTCAATTTATCTTTTAAAAATTTTTTTGCAATAGCTCCTGCCGCAACTCGCATGGCAGTTTCTCTCGCAGATGATCTTCCTCCTCCACGATGATCTCTTATTCCATATTTTTGAATATACCCATAATCAGCATGAGAAGGTCTGTAAACATCTTTCAATTTATCGTAATCGGAACTTCTTTGATCCTTATTTTTTATCAAAAGACCAATGGGGGTACCTGTGGTTTTGCCTTCGAAAACTCCAGATAAAATTTCTACTTTGTCGTCTTCTTTCCTTTTTGTTGTATATTCGTTTGAGCCCGGCTTTCTTCGATCTAAGTCACATTGAATAATCGATTCATCAATTTCTATCCCTGGCGGACAGCCATCAATGATACAGCCCATAGCGGGGCCATGACTCTCGCCAAAAGTTGTGACAACAAAGCTTTTTCCAATACTATTTCCAGACATTTCTCTATAAACTAAACAAATTATACGCTTTTATAAGGAATATACTTAAGTAGATGGAATTTAATCAATATAGTTCAATTTTTTGGGATTTTGGTGGAGTTATTACTTCAAGTCCGTTTGAAGCCTTCAATAAATTTGAAAAGGAAAACAAATTACCAGAAAATTTTTTAAGAAAAGTAAACTCAACAAATCCTGAAAATAACGCATGGGCTTTATTAGAACAATCAAAGATTAACCAAGAAGAATTTGATAAGCTTTTTTTTCAAGAAAGCTCTCAACTAGGTCATGGTGTAGCTGGTTTAAAAATTTTAAATTTACTTGAAGGAGATCTGAGAATGGGAATGGTAAGTGTTATTAGAAAACTCAATAAATTAGGTTTCACTCAAGCTTGCCTAACTAATAATTTTATTCCCAGTGATGAGAATCAACCTGACATGATTGATTTAGATAAAAAAACTGAAGTTTTTGATCTCTTTGATTTTGTTTTCGAATCTAAAGAAATTGGTTTAAGAAAACCTGATCAAGCTTTTTACGATCATGTCATCAAAGAAGTAAATATTTCACCAAATAAAATAATATTTCTAGATGACCTAGGCATTAATTTGAAACCTGCAAAAGCTATGGGGATTACAACGATTAAAGTAATATCTGAATCACAGGCTAAAAAAGACCTAAGTGAAATTTTGAATATAAATTTTTAATTTTTAACAAAAAAGTCAACAAATTCACTTACGGGAAGATTAAAAAGTCTTTCATCATCTTCAAACAAAGACATAATTTCTGACGCATGTTGATTAGAAAATTGGGTGCTAAGATTTCTTTCAAATTTTCTAATTAAAATAGGAATACCCTCGCTCCTTCTATTTTTATGTCCAATTGGATAATGAACCTCTTCTACGTCTGTACTAGTTCCATCTTTAAAAAATATTTGAAGTGAATTAGCTATAGACCTTTTTGCTGGGTCTAAATAATCTTCTGAGAATTTTTTATTCTCCTCAACTTCCATTTTCTCACGAAGCTGATCTAATAAAGGATCGCTTGCAACATCATCCTCATAATCCTCGGCTACAAGATTTCCTTTAAGAAGCCCAACAGCAATCATGTATTGCAAACAATGATCTCTATCAGCGGGATTATTCAACTTCCCTTCTTTACTTATAATTCGAATCGCAGATTCATGAGTAATTATTTTAATTTTTTCTATTTCATCAAATTTATCTTTTATTGTCGGATGAAGTTTAACAGCAGCTTCTACAGCAGTTTGGGCATGAAATTCAGCTGGAAATGAAATTTTAAAGAGAACATTTTCCATAACATAAGATTCAAATTCTTGCTTTAAAACAAGATTTTTTCCCTTAAACAAAACATCTTGAAAACCCCAGATCGGAGCAGTGATGGCACTTGGATAACCTATCTGACCTTTTTTGGTCAACCAAACTAATTGCATGGCTCTACTGGTTGCATCACCTGCGGCCCAAGATTTCCTTGGTCCTGCATTTGGTGCATGTCTGTAAGTTCTCAAGCTTTGGCCATCGACAAAAGCTTGAGACAAAGCATCAATAGTTTGTTCTTTACTTAGCCCCAAAATAACAGATATCACCGCCACCGAAGCAATTTTTACAAGTAATACATGATCAAGGCCGACTCTATTAAAACTGTTTTCTAAAGCCAAGACTCCTTGAATTTCATGAGCTTTAATCATCGAAAATATAATTTCTTTGACGGTAATTTCTTTTTCTGGGAAATTTTGAGAGATGTAATCGCAAGCTGAAAGAATTCCACCTAAATTATCTGATGGATGTCCCCATTCGGCAGCTAGCCAAGTATCATTGAAATCAAGCCAACGTATTATGGCGCCATTATCCCAAGCCGCTTTTATAGGATCTAACTTATAGTTTGTTCCCAAAACTCGAACACCATTAGGTACTTCTGTACCTTCAATATGAGGTCCCAATAAAGATTTACATTCTGGAAAAGTTAAAGCAAGCAGACCGCAGCCGATCGTATCCATCAAGCAATATTTAGCTGTATTTATAGCTTCATCATTCTTTATTTCATAATCATGAACATAATTAGCTATTTTCAAAATTAAATCGTCCGGATTAGGACGAACATTCGTTTCAACTGTAGAGGACATGGAATTTTTATCTATTTTCTAAATCTACCCACTCAGAAAAGTCAGGGCCGATATATTCTTCACTCGGTCTGATAATTCGATTATCAGCTCTTTGTTCAAAAATATTTGCTGCCCAACCAGATGTTCTCCCCACAACAAATAGAGGCGTGAAGAGTTTAGTTGGGATTCCAAGATAAGAATATGCAGAAGCCATAAAAAAATCAGTATTAGCAAACATATTTTTTTCTTCATCCATAGTTTTTTCAATCTGCTCGGATACCAAGTAAAGGGTCTCATCGCCATTTTCTTTACTAAGTTTCTCAGCCCATTTTTTTATAATTGCATTTCTTGGATCTTCAGTACTGTAAACCGCGTGGCCAAAGCCCATAATCTTCTCTTTATTTTCTAACATTTTAAGCACTGCAACTTTTGCTTCTTCAGGCGTAGAGAATTTTTCTATCAGTTCCATAGCGGCTTCATTTGCTCCTCCATGCAGCGGTCCTCGAAGAGTACCTATTGCCCCAGTTATGCAAGAATGAATATCAGATAATGTTGAAGCACACGTTCTTGCTGTAAAGGTTGATGCATTAAAACCGTGCTCAGCATATAAAATTAAAGATGTGTCTAAGCATCTAATTTGATCTTCACTAGGTTCTTGACCATGCAATAACGATAGAAAATGACCACCAATTGTTTCGTAGTTTGATTCAGTTTGAACTTTTTTACCTTCATGAGAATATTTGTACCAATAGACGATTATCGAAGCCATAGTAGCAAGAATTCTATTTGCAGAGTGTTGTTGATTACTAAACTCACCCTCGGGCTCAATATTCCCCAGCATTGAACAGCCAGTTCTCATCACATCCATTGGATGAGCAGAAGCTGGAATTCTCTCTAAGACCTCTAAAATAGTTTCTGGTAGAGATCTCATAGAAATTAATTTTTTTGAATAACTTTCATATTCATTTTTATTAGGTAATGAGCCATACATTAAAAGGTAAGCTACTTCCTCAAATTTAGCTTTTTCAGAGAGTGTTTCAATAGGGTAACCTCTATAAGTTAAACCCTTACCTGCCTTTCCAACAGTTGAAAGTGATGTTTTTCCGGCTACTTGCCCCCTTAGGCCTGCGCCCTCTAATTTTTTTTCGGACATGAAATTATTCCTTAGAAAATAGTTCGTCTATTTTTTTTTCGTACATATGATAATTCAGTACGTCATATAATTCATCTCGAGATTGCATTTTTTTTAACTTTTTTTCAAGGGAGTTAGTTTCATTTAGAGCAATATATATTTCCTCGGCTGCTTTAGACATGGCTCTAAAAGCACTGAGTGGATATAAAATCATTTTTACACCAACTGCTTTTAATTCGTCAGCTTTGTATAATGGTGTCAGTCCAAATTCAGTTATGTTAGCTAAAATAGGCGCATTTACATTTTCAGAAATTTTTGAATAATCCTCAAGTTTAGTAATCGCTTCTGGAAAAATTGAGTCAGCTCCAGCCTCAATAAAAGCATTCGCTCTATCAATTACAGAATTAATTCCCTCTTTTGAAAATGAGTCTGTTCTTGCCATTAACATAAAATCTTTTTTTGTGATCGAATCTTTGGCAGCCTTAATTCTATCTACCATTTCCTCTTCAGAAACAATTTCTTTTCCAGGTCTATGTCCACATCTCTTTTCTGAAACTTGGTCTTCAAGATGAACAGCATCTGCTCCGGCAGAAATCATCTCTTTTAAAGTTTTTGAAATATTTAAGCCGCTACCCCATCCTGTATCACAATCTACTAGTATAGGAGTATCTACAACTCCTTTTATTCTTCTAAGATCTTCAACAACATTGTCTCTGGATGTAAGTGCAAGATCGGGTAATCCAAAACTAGCATTTGCTACACCTGCACCAGATAAATATATAGCTTTATGACCATTTTTTTTAGCAAGTAGTGCTGAGTAGGCATTTATTGTACCTACAATTTTCAGTGGCTCAGGCGCTTGAAGTAATTCAAAAAAATTATCAGACATACTAAATATTCTCCTGAAGGATTTTTTTTAATTCTTCATGTGTGTCAGCGGTTAGTAAATTTGGAAATTCGGCCTTAATATGCTCTGGAGCTTGGAAAAAAATTCCTAAATCGGCATTACTCAACATATTAATATCATTATATGAATCTCCAGCTGCAAAAACCTTAAAATTAAGAGACTTAAGTGCCTCGACTACCTTTTGTTTATTATTTTCTTGCCTTAACTTGTAACCTGATATTTTGTCTTTTTCAACAATCAAGTGATGACAAATAATATTTGGAAAATTCAGTTTTTCAACTAATGGCCAAGCCAACTCATAAAAGGTGTCTGATACAATAGAAACTTGAAAATTAGCTCTAGCCCAACTGAGAAAATTTTCAGCTCCTTCAAAAGGTTCCATCGTTTTAACAATTTCTTGTATGTCGCTTAATTTTATATTCTTTTCATTAACAACATTCATTCTTAATTGCATCAACTCATCATAATCTTTCAAATCTTGAGTAGTAAGCATTAGATCTTTTGAATCAGTTGCCTCTGCAACGTATTGCCAGATTTCAGGAATAAGGACACCCTCGAAATCTAAGCATAAATAATTCATTTATCTTCTTTGAAGTTTAAAATTCTCAAAGATTTTATCTAACTCTTTCTTAGATTTTGTAGCACATCCTTTAGCGACAATTTCTTTAGTCAAATGAGGAGCAAACATATTAATAAATTCAAACAAATGACTTCGCAGGTAAGTTCCCCTTCTAAAACCCATATATGTTGTTCCAGAGTCAAATAAGTGATTTGCATTAATTGCTTCTAGTTCAGTGTCTTCATCTGGATTAAAAGCCATGCTGGCAATAATGCCGACACCGGTACCCATTTTCACATAAGTTTTAATAACATCTGCATCTGTAGCTGTAAATACTACATTCGCTTTTAAACCTCTTTCAAAAAAAGCTCTATCTAGGTCATTGCTGCCTGTGAAACCAAAAACATAAGTTACAATAGGATATTGAGCTAGATCCTTTAGTTTTATTTTCGGCAGTTGAGTTAATGGGTGTTTTTTAGGAACTATTATGCTTCTTGACCACTTATAACAAGGAAGCTTAATAAGATTTTCTCCTTTTTCATTTGTTTCAGTCCAAAGAGCTAAATCAACTTCGCCCTTAGAAGCCATTTCTACAGATTCGTCTGGCGTGCATTGATGCATTTGAAAATGAACGTTAGGATATTTTTTTACAAATTTATCTACAACATTTGGTAAAGTAAATTTTGCTTGGGTGTGAGTAGTTGCAATAGCAAGAGTTCCATAATCTTCATCTGAAAATTCAGTTGCAGCATGTTTTATTCCATCCACTAAAGCTAAGATTTCCTCTATTTGTTCAAGAATTTTTTGACCGACTGGAGTAATACTTACCAAATGTTTACCTGATCTTTCAAAAAGTTCAATACCAAGCTCTTCTTCAAGCAACTTGATTTGCTTACTAATACCTGGTTGAGACGTGTAAAGAGTTTTAGAGGCCTGAGAAACGTTTAAGTTACTCCTGGCAACTTCTCTCACGTATAAGAGTTGTTGAAACTTCATAAATACTTATTTCTTAAAAATATAATAAATCGATTTTAAACTAGTTTTTAGATATATCAAATATTTTATAAATAAGTGACAAAGTATGAATACTGTATATAATTACAGTATGAATGATTTAACTTCACGACAAAAAGAAATTTTCGATTTCATTAAATCTAAAATTTCAAAAGAAGGTTACCCTCCTACAAGGATGGAAATCTCTAACTTCTTCGGTTTTAAATCTCCAAATGCAGCTGAAGATCATCTAAAAGCTTTAAAAAAGAAAGGTTTTATAGAAATATTGTCTGGTACTTCAAGAGGAATTTCTTTATGTGCCAATACAATTGATCAGATTCCTGTAATTGGACTTGTAAGCGCTGGAAGTCCAATCTTAGCTGAAGAAAATGTTGAAAAAAAAATACCTGCGTTACCTATTTCGTCTCATGGAGTTGATTACTATTTGAAAGTAAAAGGTGACAGCATGATTGATGTCGGTATATTCGAAAATGATTTGATTGCTGTTAATAAAGACTTGAAGATAAAAAAGAATGCAATTGTAATAGCTAGATTAGATGATGATGTAACTGTCAAAACATTGAAAGAACTCTCTGATGATAAAATTGTTCTCAAGGCAGAGAACAAAAATTATAAAGACATCGTGATTGACCCTAATAAAGTTTCCTTAAATTTTGAAGGAACCTGTATTGGGTTAATCAGAAACATGAGTTAACTAATTAAATTAAATGTTTTTAAGTCAAAAGTCTTTTTGACTAATTCGCTTTGTTCTTCTTCTTCAAGTTTATAAAAGTCATTTTGACATTCCACTTCAATCTCTCCACATTTTAAATATTTAACAAATTTGAAAGCTTTTCCTGGTTTTTTTATTTTTATTCCTATTGGACGAGAAGTTTCAGGATGAAATCCCAAAACCCTTAAACTTTTCATTACAAAAAGCTGAGTATCTTTGTTTTCATAATCTAACTCATGAGGATTGTAGTAAGTAACCTTAGGATTTTTTGGTTTATCTTCTGGAGGAAGCTTTGTTGCTTTATTGAATCCATCAAATTCAGTGTATTCGCCAAACCTTCCATTTTTCAGTAAAACTGGCAGCTTACTATTTGGCTCAGTAAACAAAATATGTTCACCGGAGTCCCTTTCAATTAATTCGACTGCTCTATTCAAACCTATCTCTAATAATTTTTCGTCTTCATCTGGAGCTCCAAATATTTTTTTCTCATCCTTAAGCGTCCAAACACATGGGCCATTAATACTTATGTCAGCAAAAATCATTTCTCCATGATCTGGATGGAAGCCTATTTCTTTTGGAAGTTCTTGATAAGTTTCCCATTTGACACTTTTATCAAAAGGTTTTTTTGTCCACTTACAATTAGAACATCCAATAAAATAACCCCATGCTCCAGATTTCAAACTAACATCATCCCCACATTTCGGACATGCTCTCGTGATCGAACCATCTTCTTTTCTTGGAAATACTTGATTAAATAACTCGTCATTTAATATATCTAATACTTGTCTAGTTTTAAATTCTTCTTGGTTGCTAATTTCTATGTTATCTATTTTTTTATTTAAATAACTCTGTAATAGTTCCCAAAATTTATCTAAAACTTCTTTCCAGGAAATCTCTCCCGAAGAAATTTTATCTAAATCTTTTTCCATATCAGCAGTAAATTTGTCTTCAATGAAAAAATCTTTAAAGATGAATTTTAAGTATGAACTTAGGACTCTTCCCAAATCTGAAGGTGTAATACTTTTAGTTCCATAAGTATATTTTTTATCCCTTAAATTTTTTAAAATCGAAGCATAGGTTGAAGGCCTTCCTATTCCTTCTTCTTCCATTTTTTTAATTAATGAAGCTTCAGAGTACCTTCTTGGTGGTGAGGTAAATTTTTGTTCATAATCTACTTGAAAAAGTTTCATTTCATTTCCAGCCTCTAAATTTTCAGGAAACTCATCTGAAATTCCATCTTCATCATCTTCCTTAGTTAATAATTCAAAACCAAGAAATAAATTCTTCCTAGAAGCGGCTCGAAAAATAAATTTTTCATCTGAAGAACTTATAACAAGAGTTTTACGCTCGTACTTTGAATTTGACATTTGACTCGCTAAGGTCCTATTCCATATTAAGGAATAAAGTTTCATTTCATCACCAGTCAGTTTTGATTTTGATGGTTTCAAAGAAAAATCCGTAGGTCTTATAGGTTCATGTGCTTCCTGAGAATTGGCAGCTTTTGATTTATAAATTTTTGTTTGTTCGGACAAATAATTATCCCCGTACTCAGTTTTAATAAAATTTCTTAAATCACTTAATATATCGTTACTGATTGAAATTCCGTCTGTTCTCAAATAAGTAATTAAACCGTCTTCATATAGTTTTTGAGCAACTCTCATAGTCCTATCAGCTGTAAATGCTAATTTACTTGACGCTGCCTGTTGAAGAGTCGAAGTCCGGAAAGGAGCTTTTGAACTATTTGATTGTGGTTTAGATTCGATATCTTTTAAAAAATAAGAAGATGAATGAAGCTCATCATTTACTAGCTTTGCTTCTTCTTCATTTTCAATTCTTTTCTTATCAATTTTTTCTCCATTTATTGAAGTTAAATTAGCTTCAACTTTAAATTCATTAAAGTTAAACGTTCCTTTGAAGGGCCAATATTCCTCTGGAACAAATGCATCTATTTCATCTTCTTTCTCACAAACAATTCTCAATGAAGGTGATTGCACCCTTCCAGCAGATTTTGCCCTTGAAATGTGACGCCATAAGAAAGGAGAAACCTTAAACCCAATTAGATGATCTAGGATTCTTCGAGCTAAATAAGCATCAACAAGATTTTGGTCAATTTCTCTGGGATTTTTAACAGCCTCTTCAATTGCTGAGGAAGTGATTTCAGTAAAACTAATTCTAAATACTTCTTTCCCTTTTAATAATTTCTTTTTTTCAAATTCATTTTTTAAATGCCAAGCTATAGCCTCACCTTCTCGATCTGGATCAGTAGCAAGATAAATAGAGTCATTTTCTTTACACAACTTAGTTAGTTCTTTAATAACTTTTTTTCCTTTAGTTGTAGCTGACCATTTCAAGTCTTGCCAATCATCTGGGTTTACTGCTTTTTCCTCATTTGGTAAATCACAAATATGTCCCAAACATGCATTCACAACCCATGAGTCGTTCTGAAATTTTGAATCAAGATAACCTTTGATTTTTGTTGCCTTGGCATTTGATTCGACTATGACTAAATTCTTCATCCTTTTTTAATATGTGATAAAGAAATATATTTTGTCAAGTTAATTAAATTTCAAGGCTTTCTTTTAATAAATCTGTACCAGAGAAAATGAAGCCGGAATAAAGTTGTATTAATTCGGCTCCTAAATCTATTCTTTTCGCAACATCTTTGGCAGTCATGATACCTCCAGAAGAGATAAGCGATATTTTGTCTCCACAAAAATCCTTAGCAAACATTAAATTCTTTTCAGAAATTTCCCTAATGTAATTTCCACTTATTCCACCATTAAGATTTTTTTTATGTTTTATAGAACTGTTATTCAAAATTAATCCATCCACTTTAAAATCCATACAAGAAACAAAAATTTTTTCCAAATTTTTCATCGACTCATCAGGAGAGATTTTTAAAACAAACGGTACATCTTTTGTATTACCGCCATTCAATTGTTCTTTTTTATTCATAATTTTTTCAATAAGATCTTTAAAATAATTTTCTGAAGAAAGTTCTCTGAGATTTTCAGTGTTAGGGGATGAAATATTTATCGCAATATAATCTGCCTGATCATAAACATAATCTATAAGATGAAGATAATCCTTGAAGGCATTTTCAATTTTTGTCTCCTTACTTTTACCAATACTCACGCCTAAGACACCATTAAAAAATGGTTTATTTTTTTCTATATTTTTCAAGCCTTCGTAAACGCCTACATTATTAAATCCAAGTGAATTAACAATATTTTTTTCTTTAGAAAATCTGTGAACTCTTGGTTTTGGATTGCCGGCTTGAGGTTTGAGTGTCAATGTCCCAACTTCAACAAAACCAAACCCTAGCTTTCCGAATACATGGAAGTAATCAGCATTTTTATCTAAGCCTCCTGCCAGACCTATTTTGTTAGGAAAATTTAACCCCAAACATTCAATATTATTTTCATGAAAGGGAGTTTTAAGATTTTTCGAAGAAAAAAATCCTAAACTATAAAGAAGTTTTAAACCCTCAAGACTTAATTTATTACTTAATTCTGGAGGTAAAAGATGTGCTAAAAAAATTCCTAACTTATTTAGATTCACTTAACTTAATCGTCTAAATTTATTAAAGGCTGCCCCCAAGATAGTTTGGTTCTACAAGCTTCAAAATAATCGTAACTTAGAGGATGAATCAGACTATAACTTTTTTTATTTTTTGAAATTATAATCTCAGAACCTTGGTAAACTTCAACATCTTCTCTACCATCGACTACAACTGAAGCTTTAACAGAATTTTTTAGCTTAATTTTTAATTTCTTATGATTAGGCAATATAAGCGGATTGGACGAAGAACTTTGAGAAAACATTGGTAAAATTGCAAATATTTCTTCTGTTGGATAAATTATCGGTCCTCCACCAGAAAAAAAATATCCTGAAGATCCCGTTGCAGAAGAGACGATCACTCCATCTGATTTGTGTTTTGAAATAAGAACATCTTCTTGAAAAATAGAAAAATTCAACATTTTAGCTACGGTACCCGAATGAAACACAACTTCATTTATTCCGGTCAAAATCTCTGAATCATCAACTTTGATATTTAAAGAAGGTCGTTGTTCAAGAATGTATTTACCTGTGAAAATATT
>CACESE010000003.1 GCA_902562135.1 uncultured SAR86 cluster bacterium
GAAAACGTATGCTGATTTAGATCCAATTTCAGGATACATAAAATTAATCTTTGAAAGAGGTCTAATTAATTCATAGTTATAATTTCTAAAAATTTTAATTCTTCCAATCATCTGTTCAATTCCATGGAGCATCGCTGCATTAACTCCTGCCTGAGAAGATTCTTTTGCAGGTTTTGCCGATGAAATATCCCATCCGGTATAAATCTTTTCTGTTGAATCTAATTCTCTAATGGCTAAAGCGCCTAAAACGTTAGTAATTCCTGGGCTTGCGCCCATACCTAAAATTGCTGTAATACCATTTTTTTTTGCAGTTTCATTTAAAGAAAGCATTTTTTCCGTTGGTTCCCAATCATCACAAATATCCAAATAATTGCATTTGTTTTCTATAGCTATTCTCAGAATGGGTTCGGCAAACTTATAGAATGGACCCGTAGTATTTATTACCACTTGAACTGCAGACATCGCCTCAGATAATTTTTTATGATCTGTAACGTCAAGTCCAACTCCTTCAACCTTTTCGTTGAAGTTGGCAGCAAATTGCTTAGCAGAGCTTTCGTTTAAGTCGGCGACAATAATTTTAGAAATGATAGGAAAATTTAATAAAGACTTCACTGCAAATCTTCCCATGCCTCCACTACCGCCTAAGGCTAAAATTTTCATTTGATTAATCCCAATTAGGATCTCTTTTTTCTAAAAACGCTGCTATTCCCTCTTTTGCATCGGACCCTTCAAATGTTTTAGCAATTTGTTTTTGTAAAAAAGGTAATGCTTCATCAAAACTCATAGAGTCTTGTTTTTCATAAGCTTCAAGACCGAATTGCATAGTTCCCGGAGCAAGACTAGAAAGTTCTTTTGCTAAATCTGAAACTGTTTGATCTAAATCTTTTTTTGAAACTGATTTATTGATTAAACCCAATCTTTCTGCTTCCATAGCATCAATTGGCTTTCCTCTCATTACAAAATCTAAGCCAGCTCTTTTTGGCATAACTCTAAATAATCCTGCCATCACCATATGCGGCCAAAGGCCTCGGTGGATTTCTGGAGCAGAAAACTTAGCATCTTCAACTGCTATAGCATGTGAAGAATTTGTAACCATTAATAGAGCACCGGCAAGAACAGAACCTTGAATCTTACATATTACTGGTTTGTATATATGCCTCAAGGCTAGACTAAGATCATCATTATCTTTCAATTTTGGAACATTCGATTCTGACTCTTCTCTTCTAAGATCGGCTCCTGCGCAAAAGATATCGCCCTCAGCAGCTATAATAATTACCCTAATTGATTTTTCTTGCTTTGCATAAGCCAATGCATAATTAATTTCATTCATCATGACATTATTAAGAGCATTTTTTTTCTCAGGACGATTTAAGGTGATAGTTAAAATATTTTCAGAAACATCTATTTTAGTTGCTAAAAAATTTAAACCTTTTAAAGATAATTTCATCTTATTTGTTAGTTATTAATTGTGATGGTACTTGAATCTCCTTAGATCTTAAATACTCACCCAAGGATTTTGCTTGTCCATCCATTCTTGTCGAAGACGAAACACCCTCTTGTAATATTCCATGAACGTAAAAGTTTAACGAGTTTATATTAGGTAATTCATATCTATCTATTTTATATTGATCAAGATCAGGTAATAATTCTTTTAACTTTTCCACTGTAAGAAAATTAAATAAAAAGGAATAACTTTCTTCATTTTTAGCCCAAACACCTAAATTCGCGCAACCTCCCTTATCTCCTGAACGCGTTCCAAATAACCTCCCAAAGAAAATTTTTTCAAAGTTTGATGAATCAATTTTTTTCAACTCAAAAGGCTCTTTTTGATAATATTTTTCTTCAAGATTCATTTGACTGGTAGGCAAAACCTCAATCTTTTTGTTGCCAATATTTACTATCTCTTTGATGTGTTTACTATCCACTAACGTAGGCCAATATTCTATATAAGCTCCATTCGGCACTACTCCAGACCTTCCAGTCCATCCAGGAAAATTAGCTAGTGCCAGCTCTACAATTTTTGCATTAAAGAGCCTCCCAACCAGATCTGGATTTGAGGACATAACATCTATTCTCAAAAAAGCTTGTGCTTCTTCATTTGATTTTGCATCTAATTTATCTGTTCTATGTAATTGGATGTCTACCTTATCGAATATTTCTTTTCCACCCACAGATTTGAAAATTTGATCGATAATCAATTCAGCTTTTTCTTCAATGTCTAATCCGGTCAGTAATAATTCAATACCGTTTCTATAACCACCAACTAAATTAACGCAAACCTTATGAGTTTTCGTTGGGCTGCTGCCTCTAGGATTTTCAACTAATACTCTATTTTCTGACTCCTGTGAAATTTTAAGTGTATCAAAATGACTAATAACATCTGGATTCAAATATGCTGGAGATCCTATTTCATAAAGCAGTTGAGCCGTGACAGTTCCAACTGAAACAAGTCCGCCGGTATTGTCATGTTTTGTTATCACAAAACTACCATCTTTATAAATCTCAGCTATTGGATAGCCAATATTATCAAAAGTTGGTATTTCCTGAAAAAACGAATAATTTCCTCCAGTAGCTTGGGCTCCACACTCAATTATGTGTCCAGCTGCTAAAGCTCCTGCAAGTTCATCATATTGATCTCTTGACCAATTAAATTTCCATGCTGCAGGTCCAATTACGACCGCAGCGTCTGTAACTCTAGGACAAATCACAACATCTGCGCCATTTTCTAAGGCCTCTTTGATGCCCCAAGCTCCTAAATATGCATTGGCTGTGATCGGTTTTTTTGGATAATCTGATAAGTTAATCTCATTGTCTATATTTTTGAATTTTTCGCCAGCTTCAGAAAGCTTTTGGAATTCAGGGATTAAGTCATCACCTTCTATATAAGCTACTTTCAATTTTAAATTTAATTCGTCTATTATTTTTTCTACTTCTAAAGCCATGGCCTTTGGGTTCAATCCTCCAGCATTAGATACAATTTTAATATTTTTTTCTTGGGTTGATTTGGCAACATCTTTAAACTGTTTAAGAAAGGTTCCAACATAGCCATGATCTTCCCCCCTTTTTATTTTTTGGTTATATAAAATTGTCATGGTGAGTTCTGCAAGATAATCACCTGTAAGGACATCTATTGGTCCTCCTTCAACCATATCTTTGGCAACGGACAATTTGTCTCCATAAAAACCACTACAATTTGCAATTCTAATCATTTCTTTCGTCATGAATTTCCTCTATTTAGTCTTTCGCTTAAACCTGCGAAATAAATACCTACAAGAAGAATAATAACACCAATAAATTGACCTATTAATAAAGTCTCAGAAAAAAAATAAATGCCCAAAATAGTCGCGGAAACAGGTTGAAATAATAAAAGAAGAGACGAAATTTGAGGTTTAATTCGACTAAGGCCATAAATTACTAATCCCTGACCCATAATCTGAACAAAGACAGCTTGACCAAGGAAATTAATCCATCCCAGATATGAATTTGGAAATGGATTATCTATCTCAAAGAGGCTTCCTATACCTATGGGTATGCAAGCAAACAAACATGAATAAAAAATTAAATTGAATGTATCAAACTGAGTTGATAACTTATAGATAGAAAATAAATATCCTGCATAAAAAAAAGCTCCCAACAGCGCTAACGTGTTGCCGAAAGAATATAAGCTCCCGTCAAAAGAAGAATTTGTGGTAGTCAGAATGATAATTCCGGCAGAACAGAGCATTAAAGCAATTGTAAAAAGAAAACTTAGTTTTTCTTTAAACAAAATATAAGCAAAAAGACAAACATATAAAGGAGCTGTATTAACAAATAACGTAGCGTTTGCGACTGAAGTCATGGTGATAGATGAATGCCAAAGAGTTATGTCCACTCCGAAAAATAAACCAGGTATAGCAACTAAATATAATTGTTTGTATTTAAAAAATTTAAGTTTTTTTGAAACTACTCCAAATATAAAAATTAGAAGAGTTGCAAATATAAATCTATAAAGACCGGTAAAAGATGGCCCTACTTCGCTAACTCTAACGAAAATTGGCGCTAGTCCTATCAAGCAACCACCTATGCAAGTTGCTAAAATTGGAATAATTTTTTCATTCATTTCAATATATGATTTTTAATTGTTTATACTGCATTAATGCGAGAACCTAATCAAAATAATAATTTAAAAATCCTGTCTGTTTCTGATTTAAATAACTCAGCAAAAAGACTTTTAGAAAAAAATTATTCATCAATTTGGATACAGGGAGAAGTTACAAACTTCAGAGCTTATGATTCAGGTCATTGGTATTTCAAAATAAAAGATGATAGTTCGGAAATTCAATGCGTAATGTTTAGGTTTAGAAATAATTCTGCAAATATGCAGCCCTTAGATGGAGATCAACTCATCTTAAATGGTTCGATATCTATGTATGTCGCTAAAGGCACATATCAATTTCAAGTGGACTCAATAGAATATGCAGGCGAAGGTGTTTTACTCAAAAATTTTGAAGCTCTAAAAAGAAAACTTCAAGCAGAAGGATTTTTTGATGATGAAAAAAAACTAAGTATGCCTAGTCTTCCTCAACATATTGTTGTGGTGACCTCTCCAAATGGAGCAGTGATTCAAGATATCAGAAATGTTCTAAATAGAAGAGCTCCTCTAATTAGTGTTTCATTAATTCCCTGTCTAGTACAGGGCGAAGGCTCAGAAGAAAGTATTTTGAAAACTTTTTCGCAAATAAAAAAACTTCAAGTAATAAACAATATAGATGCCATAATTTTTGCAAGAGGTGGTGGTTCTTTAGAGGATCTATGGTCTTTTAATTCAGAGAAGCTAGCCAATGAAATATATAATCTTAAAATTCCGACTATCAGCGCTATAGGACATGAAACAGATTTTACAATTTGTGATTTTGTTTCAGATCTAAGAGCTCCAACACCTTCAGCTGCGGCAGAAATTATTAGCGAGAGTTATTTAGAAACCCAAACTAATTTAAAAGAAACTTACGAATCTTTAATTAACTCTCTAAGAAATAAAATAAGCACGAGTAATAATAATTTAAAAATACTAAATAAAAGTTTAATTAACCCCAGAACTAAATTATCTCAAGTACATCAAAAGCTTGATAGTTTTGAAAACTTGCTTTCTATCATAGCAAACAAAATTTTAACTAAATTACGAAGTGATATATCTCTAACTTATTCAGAATTATCAAAATATAATCCGGCTCAAAAAATTCTTATTTCTAGACAAGAAATAAAATCTAACCAAGGTATGTTAGAAAAAAATATCCGGTCTTCTATTGAATTAAAAAAAGGAAAGTTTTCTAGGCTTGTAGGCGAAATGAATTCGCTTAGTCCTTTAAATGTTCTCTCTAGAGGGTATTCAATTACTAAAAATAAGAAAACTGGTAAAATTATTAGATCAAAAAAAGATTACTCTCCTGGTGATGTTGTTACAACTAAAGTTTCAGAATCTACGTTTGATTCGAAAATTCTTAAGAATTGAATTATTTTTTCTTTTGCTTTTAATTTTGATTAATTGCAGTTCCATACCAGTGTTTAGCTCTAACTGTAATTTTCCTGATCAATCATTGGAACCCGGAGGAATTGTAAATTCAAATAAAAGCGAAATTAATGTAGATATTTTGGCAATTGATTATATTGAATGTGGTGTTGGAAAAAGACAAAGGATTATCGCCCCTATATCATACAACTATGATAAGAAAGCTTTTAAAGCCTTGGGCCTAGATATTCTGGATAAAAGATTTAGAAATTCATATATAAGTATCACAGAAAATAAATTCAATCAGATTAGTGAAAAAGATTTAATAAGAATTGATAGAGAAAGAAATATTTATATTAGAGCTCTTGAAAGAGAATATTCAGTAGCAAGCTTGGAGTTTCCTTTAATGAATCCCTCAAACGGAATTATATCTAGTGAATATGGAGTAAAAAGGTTTATTAACAATGTTCAAAGAAATCCACATCTTGGATTAGATATCGCAGCAAATATTGGAGAGCCTGTTTATGCTTCAGCTGATGGAATTGTTCTATTATCAGATGAATTTTTTTACAAAGGAAATTTTGTTCTTTTAGGGCATGGCAATAATTTTAAAACTTCATACTCTCACCTTAATGAATCGTTTGTAACCGAAAATGAATTCGTTAAAAAAGGCCAATTAATTGGTTTGGTAGGTAAATCTGGAAGAGTAACTGGACCTCATTTACATTTTGAAGTTATTTTTTTAAATAAAAAATTAAATCCAGAATTATTTATTCAATAATTTTTAATAACTTCTAGAAAACTCATTTCAGTTTGTGGTCCATTTAAAGTTTCAACCAACTGAAGATTAGGATTTATTAGATAGGAAACGGGTAAAGCTTCTGGTATCACTATATCGTAAAAATCTTGAGGATTTGTTATCAAGGCTGGCAGTGTGATATTGAATCTTACCATTTGTTCATTGAGCTCTTCTCCTTCTAATCTATCAAAATTAAAAAGAAAAACTTGGATATCTTCATGATTTTTATCCAAATTATGCAATTCAGGAATTTCTTTTATACACGGAGGACACCAATCAGCCCAATAATTTATTATGGTCCACTTTCCTTCTAAGTCATTCAAATTTTTTCCTTTCTGATTATGAAACGACAATTCATAATTTGAACAGCTCAATAAAAAAAATAAGAAAAATGATGTAAGAAAGATTTTCATAAATCTGTTAAATTTTATAATAACTCATTAAAAATCATTATGTTTACAAACTTACTAGATAAAATAGATTTTGTTAGGAAAATATTTATAAACACGTTATTTATTATTTTCTTATTAATATTCTTTTTAGTGTTAATAATTACCCCTTTTATGAGCAAAACAGTTAATACTCAAGACTCCATACTATTGCTTGATGCTTCAACTCAGATGCAAGAAAGTTCTCCGTTATCAGGAAGCGTTGGGCTAAGTAACTTTCAAATTGTAGAAACTATTGAACTTGCTACAAAGGATGATGATATTTCTATAATTTTAATGGATACATCTCTAATGAATCTATCAGCTACTGATGCGATAGAAATAGGTGAGGCATTGAATAATTTCAAATCAAAAGGAAAAAAAGTAATTTCTTATGGAGATTTTTATTTTCAAAATCAATATCTTCTAGCTTCATATTCTGATGAAATAATTTTAAATCCTTTCGGTTTAGTATATTTAGAAGGTTATAAAAACTATAGGTTTTATTTAAAAGAGGCGTTAAATAAGATTGATGTAAATATTAATACTTTCATTGCAGGAGATTATAAATCTGCAGCAGAAATATTCACTAATAGTTCTATGTCGGAAGATTCAAAAAAAGAATCTGAAAGATTCCTTACATCACTATGGGAAAAATGGAAGTTTGTGGTCTCTAACAATCGTGATACTAAACTTTCAATAAATATTCAAAATTATATTGATGACATTGGTAATCTTATTTCTAATTCGAATAAAAAAGGTTCAAATTTAGCTACTGATTTTGGACTGGTCGACTCAATTATGAATAGATCTGATATGGAAGAGTACATATTTAGTATCACAAATAACAAAAAGGAATACTTCCTAAATTTTTATGAGTACATTCAAGTTAATGAGCCTGCAGCATCAGAAAATAAACTTGCTCTAATTGATGCAAAAGGTGAAATTGTAGATGGCGATTTTTATGATAATGAGCTTTCCAGTGGTCATTTTTCTAGATTAATAAATAAAGTAAAAAATGGAGATTATCGTGGATTACTTATAAGACTAAACACACCAGGAGGTAGTGGTTTTGCCTCAGAAATAATTAGGCAAGAAATTATTGAATTAAAAGATTCAGGAATCCCAGTCATAATTTCAATGGCTGACATCGCAACTTCGGGAGGTTATTGGATTTCAGCCGACGCGAACGAAATTTGGGCATCAGATTTTAGCTTAACAGGGTCAATAGGAGTATGGACAGCCCTACCTGATTTCAATGAAGGATTAAAAAATATAGGTATTAATTATGATGGAGTTAGTACAACAGACTTTAATCCTTCTTTAATAAATGGTCCCGATGACAATACCAAATTATTAATTCAAAACGTTGTTAACTCAGCTTATGAGTTTTTTCTTGAAATTGTTGCTGAGGGAAGAAATATGGATAAATCATTTGCCAAAAAAATTGCTGAAGGAAAAATCTGGAGCTCAGAAGAAGCAAAAGATTTAAATTTAATTGATGAAATTGGATCTCAACGGGAATCTTTGAATCGACTGGCTGAATTATCTAATTTAAAAGAATACAGTGTTGAGTTAATAGAAGAAGATATAAGTGTTTTTGATCAAATAGGCTATTATTTTGCTGATTTTCTTCCTAAATCTATTGAAAATAAAATTTTTAGCACAGTTAATTTGTCTGTTCCATCTTATTTGCTAACTAAAAATGAAGCCCCTTTTCCAGTAAACATGATATGTCTTGAATGTCTTATAAATTAATAAATTTTTTTATTAATGGAATTGTTATATTTTTCTTCTCAATTAAAGAAATCTTATCTAGTTTATAAGATAGTTCAATTAAATCATTCAAACTTCTAGAATATCTATTTATTATAAAATCTATTGATCTATTATTTAAAATCAGACCTCTTTTTTTCATAAAATTTAAAACAATTATTTTCTTATCTTCATCAGATAAATCAGGAAAGTTAAGCTGCAGAGATGATGACAACCTAGATTCTAAATCTTTTAAATCAATTTTTTGAGACTTTTCAATAGAATTATTAAAAATAAGTTTTATTTTTTGTTCTTTTGAAAGATTAAATAAATCGAACAGTTTTTTTTCACCTTCTTCAAATCCAAATAAATTATTGTAAGAATCCAAAAAAATGATTTCAGTTTTTGTATTCTTCAAAAAAAGAAAATCATTTTTTTCCTTAGATGAGTGATAAAGACAATTAAATTTTTTACTCAGCAAGTTATGCAAGGCAAAAAAGAAAAAAGATTTTGCTAAATCTTCTTTTCCAAAAAATACAAGAGAAAGTTCATCACTACTTAAAAAGTTATTTACCCTTTCATGTATTTCTTCAAAAAAGCTACAAGATTGCATATCTTGCATTTCTATATAATTTTGAAACTCTAGATCTAAACTTTGTTGTTTCATAATCAGAAAATTTTATTCATAAGTTTCATACCTGGATCTCTTAAATAGTCAAATAAACTCAAAAATATTGAAACGATTAATAAAAAGATTATTGATAAATTAAGGATTGAATTATTGAAAATTTCTGCAGATGATAAAATTGTAACTCCTAAAAAAATTAATAGAAATGCAGTATAAGCTTTACCCGAAAAATGAGTTTTTACTTTATAAGGACTTAATAAAACAGAAGAAAGTATAAAACCAACGATAGCAATCATATCGCGTCCCAAAATTATATAAGCTAGCCAAAGATCAATTTTGCCAACTATTGCTAATGAAATTAAAGTACCTATTACTAAAGTTTTATCTGCTATAGGATCAGCTATCATCCCAAATTCTGAAATAGCTTCTAATTTCCTAGCATAATAACCGTCTAAAAAATCTGATATTCCCGCCAAGATGAAAAACCCAATTGCTAAAACAAATTGAGCTTCGAAGATACAAATTACTATAGGATAAACCAAGAAAAACCTAAATATGGTCAGCAAATTAGGTAAATAATTAATCATTTTAATTATAAATCAATGTGACGCTTTTTTTATTTACTGTCTCAAGATTAAAGCTTGAAAAGTTATTAAAAAGTTTTTGTATTTGATTAAAGTCTCCGATCAAAAGAGTCCTAAGATTTAATTCATTAGATGATAGAGAATGAATTTTAATATCTGAAAAAATGATTATCTTATCTAACTCTCTCAATACCTTTTTATAATCTTCAAAAGATAAAATATTTTTTATTGTTATAGAGAATTCCTCGGGGAATTTTGAATTTATTACTAAAATTCTATCATCTAATACTCCATCAATTATTTTGTTAAGAGCAGAGTAAGAATCAAATGTTTTGGAAAAATTTAGACTTCTTCCATTTGAAATATTTTCAGGTAAGTAACACTCTTCTTTTGAAAAAGATAATTTACAGTAGAAAAAACTATCAGCTTTATATCTATTGCTCAAGTACACTGTGCTCAATTCATCATCGGAGCTTCTGAAGGAAACTAAATCTTCAGAATCAAAAAACGGAAAAAATACGTTTGCGTTTCTCTCGCTAGATACTTTTTTCAAATTTTTTTTTGTCTGATCACATTTGAATTTAGTTTTTTTATAAGTTTTTAATGAATTTAAATCGTAATCACAAAAAATCCAGGCTACATGATTCGTAGGCGCTTCTATGGATATATTAAAACTATTTCTAACTAAAAAATTTCTCAATGATCTCGCATCAACTATTATTTTTGAAAAGGTCTTGTCTTCTTTATCGAAAGAACTAAATTCTGTAATGAAATCCCTTGATTGAATAGAATTAAAGAAATCTTTATTTTTAACAAAAATTTCATGATTGCCTAAAATTTTTAAAACAGAAATTTGAACAGCTTGATTCAAATAAGAACTTTCATTTGTTTCGTTAACTTCTATTAAAATATTATGTTCGTCAGGTAGCGAAGCAAAGGTAAGATTTGAGATAAAACCCACAAAAAAAATTAACAGAAAAGAAAAAAAAGATCGAATCATTTATCTTTGAATTATAATATTTTAATAATATCGAAGTTAAATATATTGTCTTCAAAAAATAAAATTTCTTATAAAACTTCTGGAGTAGATATCGCTCTAGGTGAGAAGTTAGTTGATCACATCAAACCTCTAGCTAAGAAAACATTTAGAAATGAGGTTTTAAATGAAATTGGTGGGTTTTCATCTTTATTCGACATACCAAAGAAGTATAAAAAACCAGTTTTAGTAAGCTCAACTGACGGCGTTGGAACAAAAATTGAAATAGCTGAAATTTTAGATAATCACAAAACTATTGGAATTGATCTAGTTGCTATGTGTGTTAATGATTTAATAACTTCAGGAGCAGAACCGTTATTTTTTTTGGATTACTTAGTCACAGAAAAAATTAATTTGAAAAAATCTAAAGACATAATTTCAGGAATAGCTAAAGGATGCAAAATATCTAATTGTTCCTTGATTGGTGGAGAAACTGCAGAACATCCAAGAAATTTTCCAAAAAATAAATATGACCTTGCTGGATTTTCTGTTGGAGTAATTGAAAAAGAAAAAATTAAAAAAATTAAATACGATAATAACGACTTATTAATTGGTCTTAAATCCTCAGGATTACATTCAAATGGTTTTTCTTTGATTAGAGAATTATATAAAAAAAAGAAAATAAAATTAAGCTCAAAGGTAGGCTCTAAGAGCTTAGGAAAGATACTTTTAGAGCCAACAAAAATCTATGTGAAAGAAATTAAGCAATTGTCTAAATCTATAGATATTAAAAGTATGGCACATATTACTGGAGGCGGTCTCTTAGGTAATTTAGAGCGAATAGTTTGTGATAACTACAATTTTGAACTTGATAGAAACAAACTTTTCTTCTATCACAAAAAACTTTTTAAACTGTTAATGGCTAAAGCTTCCTTGTCAAATGAAGAAATGTTGCGTACTTTCAATTGTGGCTATGGGATGGTATTAGTAATAAGAGAAAATGAATTAAAAAAAGGGACAAGAATATTAAAAAAATATAATCAAAGTTTTCAAGTTATCGGCAGAATAAAAAAATCAAAGAATGAGTCACAAATAAAAATCATTTAAATTATTATGAATGACTTTAAAATTGCAGTATTTATATCTGGAAATGGCACAAATCTTCAAAGTCTGATAGATACAAAGTTTTTAAATAACCATAATTCTTTAAAAATATCTGTAGTTTTTTCTAATAATGAGAAAGCTTTTGGTTTAAGAAGAGCCAAAGAACATAATATTCCTCATTTTACTCTCAATCAGAAAGACTTCGATTCTAGAGAAAATTTTGACGAAGAAATTATTAATAGATTAAATGGGTATGACTTTGATCTATTGGTCTTAGCGGGATATATGAGAATTTTAAGCGAAAAATTTGTCAACTCATACAGAAATAAAATCATTAATCTTCACCCTTCTTTGCTACCAAAATATCCTGGATTAGAAACACACAAAAAAGTAATCGAAAACAAGGACAAATATCATGGCGCAACAGTGCATTACGTTGATTCAGGATTGGATACTGGCCAAATTATTGGCTTTAGTAAATTTAGAGTTGAAACAAATAACGTAAATTTATTAGAAGAAAAAGTTCATGAAATAGAACACAAACTTTTGCCATTAATCTGTAGTCTAATCAAAAATAATTATATTGAATTTAAAGAAAACGTTTTAAAAATAGAGGGTTATGTTTATCCAAATGGTAAAGAATTTATTGTTTAGCTTTTTAATATTTTTTTCTATCAACTCTTATTGTCTTGTATTGACAGAATATGAAAATTTTTATGAGACTGATGGAGCTAGTGTTATTGAAACCTTAAAAAAAATTGATGAAAAATTATGGATTATGGAGTCTACAGCAGAACACTCATTATTTAATTTTTATCAAAAATCAGTTTTTTATGTAGAGAATAACCAAATTTATTCAACAGAGATGGAAAGAAGACTTAGAGCATTTGGTGGGCTTAGAAAAGAAAATCAGAAATATTTAATTAATCATCTAACTAAAGAAGTCGAGTACAAGTTTAATAAAAAGCAAGGTAAATTTAATTTTGACAATCCTTTGTATGGCAACCTAACTTTGCAACTTCAACTAAAATTTGATCTAAAGAGAGATGATCTACCACATACAACAGACTATCTTTTTTTAGATAAAGGGAAAATAAAGACAAAAAAATTCTTTACTGAAATTGATACTAGCAACGAAGAATCGTTTCCTTCTTTCAAAGTATCCGAAATTAGAGATGATGATAGAGAGTATTATTTATGGTTTAAAGAAGACGAACTTCTTACAACTTATAGAATTTTTAATGACTTTGGAACTAGGACAGCAACATGGAGATTAACGGAATCTAAGCTTTCGGGAGAGTAACTCCTTTTTGCCCTTGATACTTGCCGCCTCTATCTTTATAGCTCACTTCACAATCTTCATCAGATTCAAAAAATAACATCTGAGCCACACCTTCATTAGCATAAATTTTTGCTGGCAAACTAGTTGTATTTGAAAATTCCAAAGTTACATGTCCTTCCCATTCCGGTTCAAGCGGAGTTACATTTACTATAATTCCACACCTTGCATAAGTAGATTTTCCCAAACAAATAGTTAATACATTTCTTGGGATTTTAAAATATTCAATCGTACTAGCTAAAGCAAAAGAGTTTGGAGGAATTATGCATTCCGAACCTTTGTAATCTACAAAGCTATCTGGATCAAAACTTTTTGGATCGACAGTTGCGGATTTTATATTTGTAAATATTTTAAAATGTTCCGAACATCTAACATCATAACCATAGCTAGAAAGTCCGTAAGAAATTAACTTTTCTGATTTATTCTTCCTAATTTGTTTCGATTCAAAAGGTTTTATCATCTCGTGCTCAATAGCATTTGATTTAATCCATTTATCAGATTTTATAGTCATAATTAAAGTTTATCTCCTAATTCTCTTCTCCATGAGAATGCTCTTTTCAATGTATTATTATCAACAAAGTCCAAGTCTCCCCCTGCAGGTACTCCTTCAGCAAGTTTTGTTACTTTTATATTAGCTTCTTTTAGATTGTCTAAAAGAAAATAACTAGTAGCTTCTCCTTCTAACGTAGAATTCAAAGCAATGATAACTTCTTTTATTTTTCTTTGCTCACTTAAGTTAAGTAACTTTTTAATTCTTAATTCGTCTGGACCTATTCCATCAATAGGAGAAAGAAGTCCATTAAGAACAAAATATTTTCCCTTAAATTCGTTAGTTTCTTCAATAGCAAACAAATCTGAGGTTGATTCTACGATGCACAAAGATTCATTATCTCGAGAAGAGTCACTACAAATAGAACACACCTCCAAGTCATTAAGGACTCCGCATATTTCGCATTGCCTTACAGAATCAATAGCCGTAGTAATTGAACTAGATAAATTTTTGGCTCCATCTTTATTTTCTCCTAATAAAAACATGGCAAGACGCTTTGCCGTTTTGGGTCCAACGCCAGGTAATATTTGAAGACTCATCATTAAATTTTCGATATTTTTACTTACTTTCATTCAGAATTATCAAATTTTTTAATTTCTGGTTTTAATTCACTCACAATTTTTTTATATGAATCACTTTTTTTTATTTTTTCTTTAACTATTTCTTCATTTCTTTTAACACTTTCCTCTTTTAGATTAATTGGCGAAATTGAAAGATCATAGTTAGTATCAATTTTTATTTTTAAGTCACGAATAGAAAAAAAATCTCTAAGTTGATTTTCAATAATCTTCAAATTTTTTTCACTTACTAAATTCTTTTTTTCTTCAGGCAAAGAAATTATAAATTTTTCATTCTTCAAAATACCATTACTATGCATTAAATGTTGAGTTAAAACTTTACCAAGCTTTAACTCATTTAAAAGATCTGACCAATTATAATTTTTACCTTTTTCTGTTACTGAAAAATTTTTTTTTTCTTCGAGATCAAAGGCAAGCATTTTTAATAAAGTCATTTCAAAAAGGCCTTTTGGATCGGGTGAGTCATCTATGTATTCAATATTCACTAGACATAATTGGTAAAAAATTTGAAGTGATTCCGGATCAATCTCTAGTAGCGAAGAATTAAAAGTATTATCTTTTTTCTGAGAAAATTGATTAATGGAAACTTTTTTAATTAAATTCATCAAATTTATAAAAATATTTTTAATAGAGGTGTCATTACTTATCTCTTTGAGGTTTTCAAATAATTCATCTGTGTTTTTATCCTTTAAATTCAATAATAATTCTTCTACCAACCTTTCGTCAGGGATTCCTAAAACTTCTCTAACTATTTCTTCCGTGATATTTTTTTCAGAATAAGAAATAATTTTTTCAGATATCGTCAACGCGTCTCTAATACTTCCATTCGCCGCATCCGATATTAAATCTAATGCAGATTTTTCAAATTTTATTTTTTCTTTTGAGAAAATTTTAGATAGTTGCTCTGTTAGACCTTCAACAGTAACAGAGTTTAAATTTAATTGAAGACATCTTGATAGTATTGTTGGGGGAATTTGTTCAAATTCAGTTGTGGCAAACATAAAAATTACATGAGGTGGAGGTTCCTCCAGAGTTTTTAAAAGTGAATTAAAACTCTCCTTTGTTAACATATGCACTTCGTCGATCAAATAAACTTTATATTTAGATGAAGTAGGTAAATAAGGAATTGTCTCTAATAAATCTTTAGTCTCAGAAATTCCTCTTCTTGATGCAGCGTCTATCTCTTGAAAATCAATAGAAGACCCTGCATTTATCTCATTACAAGAATCACATTCATTGCATGGCTCTCCTTCAATTAAATTTTTGCAATTTAAAGCCTTCGTTAATATTCTCGCTAAGGAAGTCTTTCCTACCCCCCTAGTTCCTGTGAACAGAAATGCTTGGTGAACTGAATCACTCTTCAAAGAATTTTTGAGAGCTGTTACAACGTGGTCTTGGCCAACAACTTCTGAAAAAGTTTTTGGTCTCCATTTTCTTGCTAAAACTAGATAACTCAATTGTTTTTAATAATTTTATTTATTTTTTCAAGATCAAAACCTCTATACAAGAAAAATTTAATAATTTTGTCATAGTTTAGTTTTGCTTCATGAGGGACATATTTTTTTTTGAATTCTTTTTTTAATTTACTATCCCAATCTAACCCTGTTTCTTGAAAAGCATTTTCTATCTTATTTTGTAAAACTCCCTTCTTTTCAAGTTCATACTGTATTCTTATTGGACCAAATCCAGAGTAATACCTCGATTTAATATATGCTTCCGCAAATCTATCGTCTGAAAGCAGTCCTTCTTCTTTTAATTTTTTAATTTCCTCTAAAAGCTTATTTTCCGACTCAACTAAACTAATGAATTTAAGATATATTTCTTTCTCAGAGTGTTCTCTTCTAGCCAAAGCATTCATGACTTTTATCCTCACGTCTTTATCTTGTATCTTTGTTTTAAGCTTCATTTTTATAACAAAGGATAATTTTCAAAGACTAGCTCATCTAAGTCTTGGTTTCTGAAGTCCAGTTCACAGTTGATAAAGAAACCTAAATTTTTCATTAAAAAGTCTTCCTCAGGCAAAATATCTTTAGAGTTTGATATAACGAAAAGATAATCATAGTAATCATTATAAATTTCTGGAGACAGCATCAAGACTTTTTTATCATTATCTAAATTAAGGATGTTTAAACTATTTAAAATTTGCTCCTTAGTAACGTTGTCTAATTTTTTGCAAAAGAAAAATCTCAGCTCTGTATCTTTCTCATTAATACTTTGAAAACTTAAACTTGTCATTTCATAAAAATATTGTTTTTGATTGTTCTTACAAAAAGCTGTTTGACTAAATTGCGCTATCCAACGTTTGTAAAAGAAACCATTTTTATCTTTTAAATTTTGATGAAAGGATTCTTTATTTATAAAAAATTCCATCATAATAAAATCGTAAGTATCAGTTTTGAATAAAGGATTTAAATAAGAAGCATTAAAAGAATTTGATTCTAAAAAATTTCTATAGTCTATAAAAATAGCACCCAATTCATCTGGATTTTTATTTGATGCATACGAGCACCAATTGAACTCTATAAAAACACTTTCAGGGAAATTGACTACATATTCATCGTCTGTTGAACAAGAAACAAGAAACATAAAAAATGAAAAAATTATTATATTTTTCATGATTCTAAATTAAGAGAAAAATCAATAGATTGAATATTTTTTGTTAAATCTCCTAAAGAGATAAAATTTACATCAAATTTTGAAAACTCTATAAACTGTTTAGTGTCTCTTATACCAGAAATTTCTACCAAACATTGTTTGTTAATTATTTTTATTGCTTTTTGTAATGAGCTAGCTGAAAAGTTATCTAACATAATGATGTCAGGATTTAGTTTCAAAGCAGCCTTCAACTGAGAAATTTTTTTTACTTCAATTTCTAAAAACTTACCTTTTTTTAAATTCTTCTTGAAAGAAAATTTATCTAATCCTCCTACTGCAGCAATATGATTATCTTTAATCATCAATCCATCAGATAGATCGAATCGGTGATTAGTTGCTCCCCCAATTTTTGTGGAATATTTTTGTTCATACCTAATACCTGGAATTGTTTTCCTAGTATCTAGAAGCTTTATATTTTTATTTTTTATTAATTTAATGATGTTGGAGGTCTTTGTAGATATTCCCGACATTAATTGTAAAAAATTTAATGCTGTTCTTTCAGCTGACAAGACTTTATTTGAAGGGCCTTTAACTATTGCGACTAAAGAATTTTTTATTAACTTGTCGCCTTCTTTAAATTTCCATTGGATTTTTATTTTAGGATCTACTTGATTAAAAGATTCTTCAAACCAAGCAGTTCCGCAAAGTATTGCGCTTTCCTTAACTGTTAACTTTGCAGTGATCAATTTTTCTGCAAAGCTATTCAGTACTTTTATAGATAAATCATTTCTAACTCTATCTTCCTCCAAAGCTCTTCTTACATTTTTTTTTACAATTTTATGCTCCATAGATTAAAACGAAGTCATCCTGTTTAACGATCTTTGAGCTTCTAAAGCAATCTGGTTTGGAACTTCGATAAGATTTTTCATATCAAGTAAAGTTCTTTCCAAATTTTCAAGAGAATTAAGACCCATCCATGGACATTGCGAACAACTTTTACATTGCGCACCATTACCAGCAGTTGGAGCTTCAAAAAATTCTTTATTAGGATTCTCCTTTTGTAACTGATAAAAGATACCTTTATCAGTAGCAACAATAAATTTTTCATAATTTAATTCCTTTGCTGCATTTATTATTTGAGATGTGGAACCTACAGCATCAGCAAGATTTATCACATCCATTGGAGATTCAGGATGAACTAATACACCTGCATCTGGATGCAGAGCTTTCATTTTCTGTAAACCTTGAAACTTGAATTCATCATGAACAACACATGAAGAATCCCATAAAACCATATCTGCATTTGTTTTAGTTTGAATATACTTTCCTAAATGTTTATCTGGAGCCCAGATTATTTTTTTATTTTGACTATCCAAGTATTCAACAACCTCTAAAGCAATACTTGAAGTAACAACCCAATCTGCTAGTGCTTTTACTTCTGCGGATGTATTTGCATAAACTACTATTTCCCTGTCCGGATATTGATCACAAAAGTTTTTAAAGTCCTCTATTGGACAACCTAGATCAAGCGAGCAGGTGGCTTCAAGTGTTGGCATTAAAACTGTTTTTTCAGGACTAAGGATTTTTGAAGTTTCGCCCATAAACTTTACTCCTGAAACAACAAGTAAATTAGCATCTGTGGTTTGTCCGAACTTTGCCATTTGAAGCGAGTCGGAAACACACCCATTGGTTTCCTCAGTTAACTTTTGGATTTCTTCGTCGACATAATAATGAGATATTAGCACTCCATTTTTTTCATCAAGAAGTTTCCTTATAGATTTTTTTAAATTCTTAAGAGTATCGGGATCATATTTTTTTTTAATCAAAATATTATCCTGATGTCTCTTTAATATATGACCAGGTACAATTTCATTCATTTTTAGACAGATATATTGATAATTTTACAAGAATTCATATATATAAATACTAATTAAGAAAGATATTAGACATTTATAATTTAAAATTTAACATGTTGCTTAATGAAAGATACTCTAAAAGATAAATTTTTATATTTTTGTGCTCCAGAAAGCGACGAAGATTATTTTAACAACTCTCTAATATTTTTGTGTGCTAATGATGATAACGGCTCTTATGGTTTGATTATAAACAGAACCGTAGAAATAAAGCTAAGAGATTATTTTTCATCAGTAAGTACAAAACTAGAAAAAAAGCTTAATTCAGGAAAGATAATACTGGGCGGGCCTGTCCAACCTATGTCAGTTTATGTTCTTTACTCAAACGATAAAAGATTTAAGCCACTTTTAGAAGTCAATGATGAAATATCTGTATCTCAAGACGTTAATTTAATCAAAGCAATTTTAGATGATGATGGTCCTGAAGAATTTTTAGTTTCTTTTGGATTTACAGGTTGGAGTAAAGGACAACTTGAAAATGAAATACTTTCCGGAAATTGGTTAATCACTCCGTCTAATAAAGAGATTATCTTTAATACGCCTAACGAACAAAAGATAAACAAAGTTTCAAAGCTAGCAGGTTTTGATTTAAAAACTGTCAGCGTAAATCATGGAAGTTCTTAAAAAAATATCTTTATTGTCTATCTTATTCTGCAGCCTTATGAGTGCTAACGCAGTTGGAACAGCTTCAAACTCTTCTGTAGAAATTCTTACGCAAGATGTAGTAAAAATTTCCGAAAATAATTATTTGATTGGGGTTAAGTTTAAATTTGATCCTGGCTGGCATACTTATTGGATAAATCCTGGAGATTCTGGAGAAAAAGCAATATTTAATTGGAATCTCCCTCAGGGATACTCAATATCTTCGCCAAAATGGCCTGCTCCTGAAGTAATCCCATACCCACCATTGATGACGTATGGTTACGAAAACGAAGTAATTATTTTGTTCAATCTAAATAAAGATAGTCAGTCTGATACTGATGATGAAATTATTCTTCACTCTGAATGGCTAGCGTGTGCAGATATTTGTCTACCTCAAGAAGGTTCATCTTCAGTAAACCTTGAAGAAATTATTAATTCTACTATCAATAGTAATTCTGAAATTTTAAAAGTAAAAGAGAGTCTACCAAGCAAATTTCCTTCAAAAGTATTAACAACAATTGACGATGATAAAATTTTGTTAAAAGGTGAAATTAATGATGAACTCAAAAATTCAAAAATATATTTTTTTCCTTACAATCAAAATCTAATTACTCATACTGCGTCACAAAATTCAACTTTTAACGTAAATTCTTTTACTCATTCCGTTGAAAGAAATGAAAATAATGATTTTTTATCAGAGATAAAAGGAGTAATTTCATTCACTAAAGATGGAGAGATCAAGTCATTTTATTTTTCCTCTAATACTTTATCGACCTCAAGCAGCTTAAGCGTTTTAAATCTTACAATTGCTTTAATGTCAGCATTCATAGGAGGATTGCTGTTAAATTTAATGCCCTGCGTCTTTCCTGTGATTTCTTTAAAAATATTTAATTTCATCGAGATATCGAATAATAAAAAAGAAGTTCTATTTCACGGCCTGTCCTTCTCTATAGGGTCAATTCTTAGTTTTGTCTCAATAGGTATTTTAATTTTAATTTTAAAAATCTTAGGAAGCGAAATTGGCTGGGGTTTTCAATTACAATCTCCTCTGTTTGTAGCAATTCTTATTTATTTATTTGTTATTTTATTTTTGAATTTCATAGGTGTTTTCAATATTCCAAATTTATTCAGTAACTTTGGTATAAATTTTCAAGAATCAAATTCTTATAAAAATTCATTTGGAACAGGAGTGCTTGCAGTTGCAGTGGCAACTCCTTGCACTGCTCCGTTTATGGGTTCGGCTCTAGGTTTGGCTTTAACTCAACCAAATATTTTCTCCATCTTAATTTTCTTATTTTTAGGATTAGGTTTTTCATTGCCCTATTTAATAATTAGTCTTTTTCCAAAGATATTAGATTTAATGCCAAAACCTGGACATTGGATGGAGACTTTTAGAAAAATAATGGCAGTTCCAATTTTTTTAACAATATTGTGGCTAGTCTGGATTTTAAGTAATCAAGTCATGTTAAAAGACTTACTATATTTATTTATCGGTATTTCTTTTATAACCATACTTTGTTTCTTAAAGGAAGTTACAGGGTTTTTTAGATTGTCTCTGAAATATTTTAAGCCTGTTTTTGCCTTGTTATTTTTACTATCAATTTATCTACTACCTCTCAATTTAGAAAAAATGAATACAATACAGTCTGAAATATCCCTAGATGAAATAGAGAAGCTTTCGCAAATAGGTCCTCTTTTTATAAATTTTACAGCGGATTGGTGTATAACTTGTAAGGTAAACGAACAGATAGCTTTAAATTCCGACTATTTTGATTCAATTATTGAATCAAAAGGAATCAATTACTTAAAAATAGATTGGACAAATAAAGACACAAATATTAATAAACTAATAGAGTCTTATGGGCGATCAGGGATACCACTTTATGTTTATTATCCCTACGAAGAATATGGGCCAGTATTGCTCCCAGAAATTTTAAATCAGTCAATACTAGAAAATTATTTAGAATATAATTATTAAGCAACGATGTATTCTTCCCAATCTTCAATAATTTTGTCTTTGATTACAAGTTTTTGACCTCTAAGAAGATCTCTAAACGTTGGAATAGTCGCTTCGGGTGGATTATCTAAAATTTTGTCTGCCTTATAAATATTGCAGGATTTACATGATGTAGTGACATTATCCCAACTTGTCTGCCCTCCTTTACTTTTAGGAATAAGATGATCAATAGTAAGATCTTTTTTTTCAAATACATTCATACAATATTGACATGTATACATGTCTCTCAAAAAAACGTTAGAACGAGAAAATTTAATTTTACTTGAAAATTTATGGTACTTTCTCAGCATCACTATACTAGGAACTTTAAAGTTTATTGAAGGAGATCTTACAATCCAATCTGAGTACTCTTTTACAACAATTACATTTCTGGTAAAAACAAGTTTAACTGCAGTTTTCCAATCAACTGCAGATAATGGAAAATAACTGAGAGGCCTCCCATTACCATTAAGGATTAAACAATGATTAGACATTGTTAAATGATACTACGAAAATATCTATTATCTTTAATCCAATTTAGAAAATAACTAATACTTTATACTATATTCATTTCTACCTTAGTGATAAGATTCTCACTAATGGAGTTCCTAGGCAGCAATATCATCTCCATAAATCAATTTAAAAAAGATGATGTTGAATTGATATTCGAAACAGCCCATAAACTTATTCCCTTCGCAAACCGCTCAAAATTAACTAAAGTTTTAGATGGCGCTATATTAAGTAATATGTTTTTTGAGCCTAGCACCAGAACAAGGATCAGTTTTGGAAGTGCCTTTAATATTCTTGGTGGATCTGTACGTGAAACAACTGAAATGGATTCAACCTCTCTTAAGAAAGGTGAATCTTTATATGACACGTCAAGAGTTTTAAGCGGCTACAGCGATATTATTGTGATGCGACATCCTTTGGCTGGTTCCGTTGAAGAATTTGCTAATGCTTCAAGAGTGCCAGTTATAAATGGAGGAGATGGTGATAATGAACATCCAAGCCAGGCTCTTTTAGACTTGTACACGATTAAAAAAGAATTGGAATCGCGTGGAAAAACTATTGATAATGCTAGAGTTGCTTTAATTGGCGATCTTAAATACGGTAGAGCTGTCCACTCGCTCTGTAAAATTTTAAATCTTTATAAAAATATTTCACTAAATCTAGTCTCTCCTGAAAAACTAAAATTGCCATCTCTGTTATTTAAAGAACTGAAATCACATTCAGTTAGTTTGAAAGAAACAGACAATATTCAAGAAGGAATTTCAGATGTTGACATTTTATACGTTACCAGAATTCAAGAAGAAAGATTTAATAATGCTGATGAAGCAAAAAAATATAAAGGCTTAATGTCACTCAATGAGGAAATTTATACTAAAAACTGCGAGCCTAATACTGTCATCATGCATCCTCTGCCCAGAGACTCAAGAAACGATGCCAATGAACTTGATTCTGATCTAAATCAAAATCCAAATTTAGCAATATATCGTCAAACTGATAATGGTCTGCTTATTAGAATGGCTTTATTTACTTTAATCTTAGGAGTTTCAAATCAAATCGATGATTCTGCTTCTCCTGTTAATTGGTTTTCTAACAAATCTTAATTAGCGCGTGGTAATTGATTCCAGTTGGTTGTGTATTTAGGAGATTGCAATTCTCTTTTCATTGACCATTCTTTTTTTATCCCTTGTGATAAAAACGTAACTGGTCCATTACTTGTTTTGTTAATCCTATCAATTGTTTTCATTAAATTCTTATCAATATAGCTTCGGTGTTCTGACTTAAATAAATCTAATTGAAGAACTTCTTCATCGTAAAAGTCACTAAGCATAATACCGGCTTTATTATATTGAAAATTAGGTTTAAAAATTTTTTTCATAGCCATTCTTGCGCCATACATTAAATCCCTTGAGTCATTAGTCGGATTAATAAAGGGAATTGAAATCATTTGTCTATGCTGAGTATCTTGTTTTCGAAAAGGATTCGTTCTGATAAAAACTGATAACAGCTTACATACTTGTTTTTCTCTTCTCAATTTAACCCCTGCTCTTGCTGCATAATCACTAACAGCTTCGTTTAGTAAATCTTGATTTGTAACTCTCTGACTGAAAGTTCTACTTACAACAATTTGTTTTTTTGTTATTGGTTGGTCTTCTAAATCAATACATATCTCACCTTTCAATTCTCTAATCGTTTTAGCTAGGACAATATTGAAACGTTTTCGAACATAACTTATATCTAATTGTGTCAACTCATAGGCATTTCGAATACCAATAGCATTTAGGTGTTTTTCTAATCTTCTTCCAACCCCCCAAATTTCTCCTATTGGAGTTATTTTTAGAAGTCTCTCTTGTCTTTTTTTATCAGATAAATCTACTACGCCATTAGTTGCCGGATATTTTTTAGCACCATAACTTGCAATTTTAGCTAAAGTCTTAGTTGGCCCTATTCCAACTCGAACTGGCACTCCAATCCATTTAAGTATTTTTTGCTGACAATCAATCCCAAAATCATAAAGATCCATGCAATTGTTTACGCCTGATAAATCTAGAAAAGCTTCATCAATACTGTAGACCTCTAGACGTGGAGCAAGTTGTTCTAAAATATCCATAACTCTTGATGAAATATCTGCATACAATTCGTAATTTGAAGAAAAAACTACCCCTCCTTTTTTTGTATATTCTTTTTCTATTTCAAACCAAGGATCGCACATTTTAATACCCATCTCTTTAGCTTCTTTTGTCAAAGCAACTACACAACCATCATTATTTGATAAGACAACTATAGGTTTACTTTTTAAATCAGGTCGAAACACTCTTTCGCAGGAAGCGTAAAAACTATTGCAGTCTACTAAAGCAAACATTAATTAGAACTGATTTATGACTGCTGTTACTACTCCCAGAATTTCTAAATCTTCTTCTTTATTAACTTTTATTGGAGGATATTTAATATTTGCTGAAAGTAATTTTGGTTCAGGAAAAAGTTGCAATTTTTTACAAGTATAAGCGCCATCAACGGAAGCAATTACAATTTTTCCATGTTGTGGCTCTATACTACGATCGACAATCAACACTGCGCCATTATTAATACCCGCATTAAGCATTGAGTCGCCACTCGCTCTAACCAAGTATGTGGCAGCTGGATTACTAATCAAAAATTCATTTAAATCAATTGATCGTTCCACGTAATCATCCGCAGGACTTGGCCAACCCACTTGTACTTGTTCAGTGAATATTGGAACTTTTATAGTATTTTTATCGAGGTCAAAATAACCCCCTAAGCTTTTTATTTTCATCTAAGGTAGTTAAAGTATACTGTATATATATACAGTATATTACTACACTCAAGAAATGCAACTAAAACTAAATTACTTTAGCAACTCTTACTGCAAAAGCTGAACCTCCCCCAACAATCTTTACCCAAAGATTAAGAAAGAACCCAGAAGAAAGATTTTTTTTATTACCGGATTCAATTTTATGTTCGATCTCATCATCCTGGCATGATTGAAGAAGATTGATAAGGGAATGGTTAGGATTATTTTGAGATCTTAAATAAACAAGTTGTTCTTCGTAATGGTCTTCAACAAAAGACTCGACAGCTTCAATAGTAGCAAAAACTATCTTGGGTCCGAATAAAGCAGGAAGAAATCCTAAAAGATAGCCTGCAATTTTCCAAAGAAAAACAAGTTTGCTTCTTTTTGTCTGAGGTAAAACCTCTTCGATTCTTCGTAAATGTTCTTGTTCAGTGTCTAAGTGTCTTTTTGAAAATTCTAAAAGCTCAGGATCTTTTGTAATTGTTAAAATACCTTTATAAATATAAACGGCACCAACTTCACCAGCATGATCTGAACGTAAAAAACTTTCTAGCAATTTATTCATAAAGTATATATTAGAGTTTTTGTTACTTATAAGATAATAGCAAATAATTTTTTTAGAATGGTAGACACGCCCGGATTCGAACCGGGGACCCCCACCATGTCAAGGTGATACTCTAACCAACTGAGCTACGTGTCTATTATTTTGGCGTGAATTTTACAGGTAATTCTTGAATGGCGTTAACAAAATTATTTGGAGTTATAACCATCTCTCCGTCTTGAACCATATCCGGAAATCTTTCAAAAATCTTTTGGTAAACAACTTCTAATTGCATATTCGCAACATGCTTCCCCAAACAAAGGTGTCTTCCGTAGCCAAAAGCTAAATGCTTTTTAGCATTATCCCGAGTGATATCAAAAACATCAGGGTTTTTAAAAATTTCTGGATCTCTATTTGCTGCTCCATACCATAAAGTGACTTTTTCATTGGGACCAATCATTTGATCTCTTATTTTAGTCTCTTCTTTTGTTGTTCTTCTCATGTAAATTACCGGTGAAACCATTCTAATTGATTCGTTTACCATGTTAGGTAACAAATCTTTATTATTCATTACCAATTCTTTTTGTGTTGGATTTTCTGAGAGAAGATTCATAGTACCGCTTATTGAATTTCGTGTAGTGTCGTTTCCAGCAAAAATAATTAAAAGCCAAGAGCCATCTAAATATTCATTGGGCAATTTGTCACCTTCTACTTCTAGATTTGCTATAACTGATAAAAGATCTTCTTTTGGATCTTTTCTTCTTGATAAAAGAATTGATCGACCATAATCGAACATTTCCTCAACCATTTTATTAAAAGCTTCAATTAAGGCTGGGTCTGGGGCATGAGCTTCTTGCTCTTCAGAAAACCTTTCTCCTCTATTTTCCATTGATTGAGTAGCAGCCAAGAGTTGTGCCATTTCAAGAAGTTTCATCCATTCGATAATTTTTGGTCTGTCAGGCTCTGGTACTCCTAACATTTCGCATAAAGTAAATAATGGTAGTTCTGCTGACACAGCATCAACTAGATTACATTTTCCCAAAGGAGCAATTGCATCTAATAAATTATCAACTTTCATTGATACTTTTTTCTTTAAATTTTCAACATATTTAGGATTAAAGAAAGTCATATGAGGATTCCTTATGTTTAAGTGCAGCATACCGTCTAGACTTAACATATGGTCCATGGTTGATCTGTAAAGTAAGTCATTCTCAGGGCGCTCAAAACCATGAGTAAGCGAAGTACCCCCAGCAAGTTGTGAGGAGAAAATTTGTTGATTTTTAGATACATATTCTATGTCTTTATAACTTGTTAAAACCCAAAAACCTGGTTCACTATCTTCAGGACCCGTTTCATGAAAATATACAGGAGCCTTTTCTCTTAAGTCTTTAAAATGCCCATAAGGTTGGCCTTTAGTGAATAAAATGAGATCTGTCAGATCAAAAGTTCTATCAAATTTGTAAGCTTCTTCAAATTTTGGAGAAGCTATTTTTACATAGGGTTGTTTGTCGCTATTTAATTCAATTGTCATACTAATATTTGTTAACTCTGGCGCGCCCGGAAGGATTCGAACCTCCGACACCGTAGTTCGTAGCCACGTGCTCTATCCAGCTGAGCTACGGGCGCTCGATCATATTCTACAGTTTTTAAGAAGATTTATTATTAATTTCTTCTCTAACTACCTTAATAGAATTTGGTGCAGTTATTCCTAATCTCACGTGAGAACCTTTAATTTCTAAAACTGTAATTTTAATTTCAGTGTCGATCAGTAATGACTGCTCTTGTTTTCTGCTTAAAACTAGCAAAATGTTCCTCCCTTAAAAAATATGTTACACACAATTACCGACACTGTATACGGTAATGCTTAATCAGGAGGCTCAAATCCATAAGGTGGTGCTTTAATATTATTTTTATCTAGAAGATAAGTTCTGGTTCTCAAATAATCTGCTAATTCGTCATTAGAATAATTTACATTTAAATCTGAATACTTAAATGATTCACCTACAGTAAAAGGAACCTTTGTATTAATACGTCTTTTAACCTCATAAAATAAAAGCGATGCTCTTAAAATAGAACTAAAATGACTTACAAATTGAAAAATTCCGGAGTTTGATCCAGAAAAGTGAACTGGAACTATAGTTGCATCTGATTGTTTAATTAGCCTAGAGGTAAACTTTTTCCATTCACAATCAAATGCTTTATCTTTTTTTTGATAAAGCTTAGCTGTAGTTGAAACAGAACCTGCTGGAAAAATAATAACTGAACCCCCTTCAGCTAAATGTTTACGAGCTATTTTTCTAGTCTCAAGGTTGGTTAGTAAAGCATTTTTATCTCCAGTAAAATCAATAGGCAATAAGTATTTTTTTGTTTCCGGAGCTCTTAAAAGTAACGAGTGAACTAATAATTTAAAATCATCTCTTCTTTGACTAACTAGCCAACTTAGAACTAATCCATCTAATACACCAAAAGGATGGTTTGCGACCACTATGGTTGGACCTGTTTTTGGAATATTTTCTAATCTATCTTCAGTGATATTTATTGATAAATTTAATAAATGAACACAACCGTCCCAAAAACTTTTCCACTCGGAAGGGTTCTCTTGGTATTTTCTATAAAGTTTAAATATTTTTGGCTGTCCCGCACAGTATTCTATGGAACGAATCAAAAACCTTCTTAGAATGGGATCGTCTGGATCAGCATAGCTAAAATATTTTGATTCTATATATTCCATTATTCTCCTGGCGGAGAGAAAGGGATTCGAACCCTTGAAGGAGTTTCCCCCTTACCCGCTTTCCAAGCGAGCGCATTCGACCACTCTGCCATCTCTCCCGATTATATATCCTATCTATTATATAGATTAACTTCTTATTCCAATGCCTTTCTTTAATAAATGCAATGCAACAAGATAAAAAATAACTATAAAAACCATAATCATAGAAATAGCATAAGCAACATTGATATCAGAAACTCCCAGCATGCCGTATCTAAATGCGTTAACCATGTATAAAAGTGGATTCAATTTTGAAATAAGTTGCCAAGTCTCAGTGAGTAAAGTTATCGAATAAAAAACTCCACCTAAGTAAATTAAAGGCGTAAGGACAAAAGTTGGAATAATAGTTATATCATCAAAACTGTCAGCAAAAATTGCATTCAATAGACCTGCTAATGAAAAAAGGATTGAGGTCAAAATAACCACCAAAATTGTTATGAAATAATATTGAATCGTAATTTCGGTAAAGAAAAGAGAAGTTAACATGACTAACAAACCAACAATAATGCCTCTTACTACCCCACCTGCGACAAATCCAAGAAGAATCAAATATGTTGGCATTGGTGAAACCAATAACTCTTCGATACTTTTTTGAAATTTTACTCCATAGAAAGAAGACACCACATTGTTATATGAATTTGTTATCACTGCCAACATTACTAATCCTGGCGCCATAAATTGCATGTAATCGAACCCTCCCATTAATCCAATTCTTGAACCTATAAAATTGCCAAAAATAATGAAATACAATATTGTAGTTATAACTGATGGAATAAGCGTTTGTTGCCATATTCTCATGAAACGTTTTATTTCTTTTAACGTCAAAGTATTTAGAGAAATAAAAAGTTCTTTAGTATTCATATTTGATTTGTAAGTTTCAAAAAAAGCTCTTCAAGCCTATTAGTTTCGTTATGGATGCTATTTATTTCAATTCCATTGCTTTGAAATATTTTAAGAACTTCATCGATACCCTTCGACTTGTTAACTTGAACGGAAATAGTGAATTCATCAATATAATTAATTTGTAAATTCTCTAATTTCTGGTCATTTGAAACCTTTTCTTTTGTTTCAAAGACATAAACCTCAGACTCAAGTTCTTTCAATAAAGATTTCATAGAAGAAGTTTTTACAATTTTTCCTTGATCGATGATTGAAATATTCTTACAAAGTTTTTCAGCTTCTTCTAAATAATGAGTTGTGAGAATAATGGTTGTACCCTTTCGATTAATCTCTTTCAAAAACTCCCATAGAGATCTTCTTAATTCAATGTCAACTCCAGCAGTCGGCTCATCTAATATAAGTAGTTCCGGTTCGTTAACCAGAGCTTTTGCTACCATTAATCTTCTTTTCATGCCGCCAGAAAGATTTCTGCCTTGCTCATTTCTTTTATCCCATAAATCAAGCTCTTTTAAATAATATTCACTATTTTTTTTAATAACACTTCTATCCAAACCGAAGTATCCTGCCTGTTGAGTCAAAATTTGATAAACCGTTTCAAATTGGTTGAAATTAACTTCTTGGCCAACTATTCCCATTTTCTGCTTTGCAAGCGCATGATTTTTATCGATATCAATACCTAGAATTTCTACCTTGCCTTTATTTTTATTAACTAATGAGCTGATTATTCCAATCAAAGTAGACTTTCCTGCCCCGTTAGGACCTAACAAAGCATAAAAATCACCGGAGTTTACTTTTAAATTAACATTATCAAGAGCTTTAAAATTCTTGGGATAAACTTTACAGAGATTTTCAATATCTAAAGCTACTTTGTCCAAAATAAAGATACAAAAATTTTTAATTTACTTAGTTAAAAAAGACATCCCATCCTCTAATCCTTTAAGTGTTAGAGGATACATTTGATCATCAATTAGCGCTCTTGAAAGTTCTATTGATGAAGAATAGTCCCAATGATCTTCAGGAACAGGATTTAACCAAATTAATTTTTCATAATTTGCAAAAAATTTTTTCATCCAAACAGACCCAGGTTCTTCGTTCCAATGCTCAATGCTACCTCCTGCATTTGTGATTTCATAAGGAGCCATAGTGGCATCACCAATAAATATTATTTTGTAGTCCTGAGAGTATTTTTGAAAAAGTTCAGTGGTTTCGATCCTTTCATTATGTCTTCTTGTATTGTCTTTCCAAACAGTTTCATAAATGAAATTATGAAAATAAAAATACTCTAAATTTTTAAATTCAGTTTTACAGGCAGAAAATAATTCTTCACATATTTTTACGTGAGGATCCATTGATCCTCCCACATCAAAAAGAACAATAACCTTAACTGCATTTGCTTTTTCGGGGACCATTTTTATATCCAAAAGACCGGCATTTTTTGCAGTCGATTTAATGGTTCCATCCAAATCAAATTCTTCATTATGAGATTCTCGGACAAATTTTCTCAATCTTCGAAGAGCAATCTTTATATTTCTAGTTCCTAACTCAATAGAATCATCTAAGTTTTTAAAGTCTCTTTTTTCCCAAACTTTTACAGCTTTATTTTGTTTTCCTTCGCCCCCAACTCTTATTCCCTCCGGATTCATACCTGAATTACCGTAAGGAGAAGTACCACCGGTACCAACCCACTTATCACCGCCTTCATGCCTTCCTTTTTGTTCTTCAAGCCTTTTTTTAAATTCATCCAATAACTTTTCAAGTCCGCCCATTGATTTTATTTTCTCTAATTCTTCAGGTGTTAAGAATTTTTCAAATTCTTTTCTCAACCATTCATCTGGAATGAGTGCTTGAATGACATCATCTAAAGTTTCTAGGCCCTTGAAATAAATATCAAAAGCTCTATCGAATTTATCGTAATTTTTTTCGTCTTTTACAAGTATTGCTCTTGAAAGAAAATAAAATTCTTCAGTATTTGCGAAAACAAGCCTTTTATCCAATGCATTCAATAAATCCAAAAGTTCTCTGAGTGAACAAGGGACTCCTGTGTCTTTTAAAGTATTAAATAAATTAATTAACATCTATTTATTAGATTCTCTTCTTGTCATAAATGCTAACCTTTCAAGAAGCTGAACATCTTGTTCATTTTTAATCAAGGCGCCGTACAAAGGCGGTATTGCTTTAGAGGGGTCTCTATTTTTTAGGATTTCGTCAGGTAAATCATCAGCCATTAAAAGTTTTAACCAATCAACTAGTTCAGACGTAGAGGGTTTTTTCTTTATTCCGGGTACTTTTCGAACATCAAAGAAAATGTCTAGGGCTTCTTTAACTAATTTTTCTTTAACTTTCGGATGGTGAACTTTTACAATTTTTTTCATAGTTTCTCGATCTGGAAAAGAAATGTAATGAAAAAAACATCTACGTAAAAATGCATCAGGAAGTTCTTTTTCATTATTACTAGTTATCACAACAATAGGTCTATGCTTTGCTTTTATTGTTTCTTTGGTTTCATAAACATAAAATTCCATTCTATCCAACTCTTGCAACAAGTCATTGGGGAACTCAATATCTGCTTTATCTATTTCATCAATTAATAATACGACTCTTTCATCACTTTGAAATGCCTCCCATAATTTTCCTTTTTCGATGTAATTAGATATTTCTTTTACTCGCTCATCGCCAAGCTGAGAATCTCTTAATCTTGTGACAGCATCATATTCATAAAGTCCTTGTTGAGCCTTAGTGGTAGACTTGATATTCCATTCAATCAAAGGTACTTTCAAAGAGCTTGCTATCTCTTGGGCTAGCATTGTTTTACCAGTTCCTGGTTCCCCTTTTATCAATAATGGCTTTTCTAAATTAACAGATGCATTTACTGCCAAACTTAGATCTTCAGTAGAAATATATGTTTTCGTTCCTTTAAATTGCATTTGATGTCTCCATGACTTGTATAAGATTATCTATAATATCAAAAAGTAAAAAAATTACTTCTTTAATCTTAGCTTTGCTAATTGTTTTGATTGTCCCACTAGGTTTCCATCTGAGTCCCAAATCTCTCTATCCTCTTCCATGAATCCTGAGGTTAAAAATTCAGTTTTCGCAGAAACTTTCAAGGGTCCCGGCGAAGGAATCGCTCTTAAATGACTTGTCAAACTTATAGTAGGAACCCAACCGACGGAACCCATATTATTGAAAATTGGTGGAGTCGTAGAATCAAGAAATAGAATTAAGCTATATAAATCTGCTGTTTCTTTGTCAGGCCATGACATATATAAATTTAAAGTAGCTTTATTTTTATTATCTACCTTTTTTTCATCCCACCAGACAGAGTCTGGACAATATCTCTTTTCAATAGATTTTTCTAAATCAGGATTAAAACCTTTTTTGAATGGATGGAATATACAATCTTCGTAAGCAACGAATTCTGGCTCTTTTCTGAAAGATTTATTTAATCCGTTTGATTTTAAAAAATCCGTAAATGTAGCTGTAAATATCACCTTAATTTCATTATTTTGAGACATAGTCGCTCGAGCAGAACTCAAACTTTTTGTTGAAGGCATAACTTCTACATTAATTTTTACCGTTCCAAAATCTAATCTATTTAAATAATTAGCTGTAATTACTAAAGGATCTTTATGGCCAAGACTTTCTGAAATAGCTTTTGCCGCAATAGCCATCGTATAACCTCCATTAGGTGTGCTGCCAATACTCCATCGATTGGAAAGATTACCCTCGTATACATCTTGACTAATTTGAACCACAGAAATATCTGTTTTAAAGTGTTCAAAAGGAGTTTTCATTTGATTAGATTAAAAAATATAGATACTTTTTATGCAAGGAAATTATTTTGACATCGGAGTGAATCTTACTCACGAATCTTTTAATTCAGATTACCGCGTTGTGATAAATGATGCAATTTTAAAAAACATAAAAAAAATTTGTTTAACAGGAACATCTATCGAAGATAGTAAAAAGTGTATTGAAATCGCTAATGAATTTAAAAAAAATCTTATCTGTACAGTTGGAATTCATCCACATAATGCATGTTATTTCGACGAATCTTCAAATAATAAAATTTTAGAACTTATAAAATCTCCTCTTGTAAAAGCTATAGGTGAAGCTGGGTTAGACTTTAATAGAAATTTTTCTAGTAAAGAAGATCAAATAAATTGTTTTATAAACCAAATTAAAATCGCTAATGACTCGAACCTTCCTCTTTTTCTTCATCAAAGAGATGCACACGATACATTCATGGAATGTATATTAAAAGAAAAAATAAAAGGGAAAGCTATTGTGCATTGTTTCACTGGCTCAATTAATGAGCTTTATGATTATTTAGATAATAATTTATTTATTGGTATTACAGGATGGGTTTGCGATCCTAAAAGAGGGAAAAACTTGGAATCAATAATTCCTGAAATTCCTATCAATAAATTATTGATAGAAACTGATTCTCCATATTTGTTACCAAAATCGCTGAAAGTCAAAAATAGGAGAAATGAACCGAGCTTCCTCCCGGTTATATTTGATAAGATTGCTAATCTTAGAAAAGAACCTAGAGACGAGCTTAAGCATCAAATCTATAAAAATAGCGTAAATTTTTTTAATCTAAGCGAATAATTTTCTTATCTGATAATGCAGAAACATCAATCTTTGAACTCAAACTTTCAATTATTTCAGAAGTATTGCTTCCAACCTTTAAAGGGGGGTGTTTGATTTCACTCTCTGTTCTCGAGAATCTGGGAGCGGGTGCTGGTTGTTTGATTCCAGCTACCTCGACAAAAGTTTCCCTATCTAAATTATGTTGATTTTTCAAAGATTCTTCCAATGAAAGTACCGGCGCAAAACAAATATCTTTACCAGTAAAAATCTTACACCATTCATCTCTGGTTTTTTCTTTAAAACGCAGGCCTATTAACTCTTTAAGATTTGGCCATGAATTCTTATCGAATTGATTTGAAAATTTAGAAGCATCTAATTCCATATTTTCTATTAAAGACGCATAAAATTGAGGTTCAATAGAGCCAATGGAAATATATTTCCCATCTTTACATTCATAACATCCATAAAAGTGAGCTGCGCCGTCCAAAAGGTTTGATTCTCTTTCATCTTTCCATTGTCCTGCACTATACATCCCAAACATCATTGTCATTAATAAGGCTGAACCATCTGTCATGGCTGCATCAATTACTTGACCAAGACCTGATTTAGCCGTTTCAACTAATGCTGCGCAAATTCCTAACGCTAAAAGCATACCTCCGCCTCCAAAATCTCCCACCAAATTTAAGGGCGGAACAGGTGGGATATCTTTAGCCCCCATAGCTCCAAGAGCTCCTGTCAAAGCGATGTAATTGATATCATGACCGGCTTCAGCAGCAAAGCTTCCCGTTTGCCCCCATCCGGTCATTCGGCCATAAATTAATTTTGGATTTATCTTTAATAAATCATTGGGACCATAGCCAAGTTTTTCCATTTTTCCCGGCCTCAATCCCTCAAGCACCGCGTCAGCATTTTCTATTAGCTCATGAATTAATTCTTTTGAATCGGGATTTTTTAAATCTACTGCAATAGACTTTTTGCCTCTACTAGCAAGATCGTTTGTTTTCTCTCTTCCATAATTTTCAATTCTATCTACAACTATCACGTCAGCACCCATATCGGCAAGCACCATTCCGCAAAAAGGACCTGGTCCTAATCCTGCAAACTCAATAATTTTTATTCCAGATAATGGTCCCATAAGATTAACCTCCCAAAGGCTTAAGTTTAATTAGTAAAGCAGGCAAAAGCACTAATGAACTCATAATTGCCATTGTCATTGCCAAGGCAGTGAAAATTCCAAAATATACTGTTGGGTTAAAATTTGACATAGTCAAAGATAAGAAACCCAAAATAATTGTTGTTGAAGTAAAGAGCAATGCCTTGCCAATAGTGATATGTGTGTTTTTTGAAGAAACTAAATAATTTTGGGTTGATTCAAATTCTTTTTTAAATCTAAAAATATAATGAATTGTATTATCCACGCCCATACCAATACTCACGGCAGCAACCGTCACAGTCATTACATCAAGTGGAATACCTATTAAGCCAATTGTTCCAATAACAGCACCGGCTGAGAGAAAGTTTGGAATCAAACCTAGTAAAGCCAAGTTAAAAGATCTAAATAATACTAAAAACATTATAAATATAGAAACAAAAACAATTCCCATACTTCCAAATAACGAACCAAATAAACTTTGAAGGAGATTGCTATAAATGACTGATATACCAGTTAAAGAGTATTTATTTTTTTCTAAATCAAAAATTTCTTGAAGATCATTATCAACTGAATTAATAAAATCTTTCCTATTCAAGCCATCTAAAGATTCTATTACTCTTGCAGATAACCTTACTTGGTTATCATCGTCACTTATATAAGAGCTCAATAACTGTTCTTCTATATCTTTGGGTAATAAATTTCTTAATAAAGCTAATTCAACATCAGTTAAGCGCTCATTGTTATTTGCAATTTCTGCTAATTTAATTCCACTTGAAACTGATAAAACTTTTCCAATTTCGTCTCTACTTTCTAGATAATCATGAATAGATTCTAAAAAAATTAAATTTTCTGTGGTGAACCAATATCCCTGGTTTTTTAATTCATTATTGAATTCTTCACCAAAATCGTCATCAAAGCCATCATCAAAACTATACTCATCTTCCTGTAAAATTTCAGGAGCATCAATAATGATATCTAAAGTAGCTGTGCCTCCAAGTTTTTTATCTATTAAAGACAGTCCTTTATATATTTCAGAAGAGGATTTGAAATAATCAATAAATTTATTTTCAACAGTCAATCGATTAAATCCTACTATAGAAATTATGAAAATAAGAACTGCAAGTAATAGGATTGTGTTTAATCTTCTTTCAACCCAATTAAAGATAGTATTTGTAAAATTCTCAGATACAGGTTTAAGATTAAAAGTGTTTTTTGCAAAAAGAGAATTTAACGCTCCAAAGTAGACAAAAGTAAAAATAAATACACAACAGATACTCACAACCATCATTAATCCAAAATCTATAAGTGGCTTTATGTCGCTCACCGCCAATGAGGCAAAAGCAACAATAGTAGTTAAAGCAGTGTAAAGGCAAGGAATAAACATTTGCTTCATGGTTTCATTTACTAGAGATTTTTGTTCGAGTTCTAACTTTTGATTAAGCTCTTGATACCTAACAATTAAATGAACTGCTAAAGACAAGCTGATAATCATTACTATCGAAACAAAATTTGCTGAAACAACCGTTACTTCCCAATTTAACCAGCCGATAATTCCAACAGAAATGATTGAAGAAAAGAATGCCGTACTTAATGGAATCATAACCCATCTAAATCTTTTAAATATTAAATTTAAAACAATTAAAAAAATTAAAAAAACAGCTATTCCAAAAGTAATCAAGTCTTGAGAAATATAATCTATCGTATCGACTGTAATCATTGAGGCGCCACCTAAAAAAAGTTCTCCAAAATAATCATAATTTTTTAAAATCGACCTTATCTCTTCTACCAACTCTCTCTCTTTTTTAGATATTTCTTGTCTCTCTTTATTTATTTTTTCATTAATCAATTCAAGTTTAGAATCAAAATTAGAGGATTCGTCATCATATAATTGATACCTTTCATTAACTAAATTTTCATAATTTAAGTTTCTTTTAAGAGTCAGCTGAATAGCGGTAGTCTTTAGGTCCTCACTTATCAATAAATTTTTATAAACTTGATTGCTACTGAAAACTCTTTTGGCTTTTGAAATATCCGCATTATCTGAATTTAAAGTAGTGACTTGATCAGCTACTTCAGACAAAGATAAATTATCACTTGGCTCCAATAAAGGCACATCAAGCAAGCTCAGGACATTTTCAACTTGTTGAATATAGAGCAAATCGTTTATTAACTTTTTTAAAGTATCTATAGAAGATTCTTCAAAAATTGATTTAAAAGGAGTTACAGTAACAACTAAAAAATCTGTTGATCCATAGGTATCTATAGAGTCTCTGTAAAGTTTTAAATCAGGATCATTTTCCAGAAGCAGTGTCTCAGAAGAAGCATCTAATTTGAAATTACTAGAACCGATCAATGCAGTAATTAATAACAAAGCTATAGCTATCAATGATAACTTTGGTTTTTGAGTTATAAAATTAAATATACTCATGAAGGAATCTTATTAAATTGTTTTTGCCTTTCTGCATATCTAACCCTATCTTTATCTGATTTTTCTACAATACACTTATGACAAGAAATCCCTTTAATGTAGTCATCATTTAACAAGTCCTCTTTCGATAGAGGCCTCCTACAAGCATAACATTGATGATAATTACCAGGTTCTAAATGAGAATTTACAGTTGTCCTGTCATCAAATACAAAACATTCTCCATTCCAAATACTTTTATCTTTAACTTTTTCAAAGAAATTTAAAATACCTCCATTTAATTGATGAATATTTTTAAGTCCATTTTTTTCAAATAAAGCAGAAGCTTTTTCACATCTAATACCGCCGGTACAAAAAATTGCTAATTTTTTATTTGACAATTTTTTTTTATTTTTTTTTATGAATTCGTCAAATTCTCTAAAATTGTTTGTATTTGGTGATATAGAATCTTTAAATGTACCTACCTCAATTTCGTATTGATTCCTAACATCTATAGTCAAAACATCTTCCTGAGATATAAATTCTTGCCAGTCTTTCGGTTCGACATATTTGCTGACGTGATTTATAAGTTTCAGATTTGTTCCAGATGGTACAATTTCTTGTCTTTTTTTTATCTTAAGTCTTTTGAAGGGTCGTTTATTTGAAACGGAATCTTTAGTTACTATATCTCCTGAGTACTTTTTTATTAACTCAATTCCTTTTTCTAAGGAGATTTTTTTTTCTGAAGCAATAGTTGAATTAATACCTTCTGGAGTCAAGATTACCGTGCCTATGATTTTTAGTTTTTTAAGCTCTTCTCTAAAAAAGCTTTCTAACATTTCAATATTCTCTAAACCAAAACACTTATAAAAAGTAGATATGTAATATTTTTTCTTTGGGTCTTTATTCAGCATTTTCTCCGCCAAGACAATTTGGCGATGTAAGATCTTCACCTGATATATCTTTCCACTCATCATTTGTATAAGGATGAATAGCTATGGCATGAATTTTTTTCATTTCAGTCTTAAGAATTTCATATATTTTTTGATGTCTTTGTACAGGTCTTAACTGTTCAAAAACATTAGAAACAACTGTTATTTTAAAATGAGATTCTGCACCGTCAGGAACATTATGCATGTTACTTTCATTAATAACTTCCAAAAAACTAACATCTAAGCTGTCTTTTAAGTTATTTTCAATATCCTCTTTTATCATGATTCTGAATAATTTAAATTATCTAAATTATTTTCATGCGATGCTTTAGTCATCCTAACTCTAGAAAATACGAATAAAGCTAAAAGCCATAATGCTGTTGAAATAGATAAAACATATATAGCAACGCTTACAATTGTTTCACTTGCAACCTCACCTGGCACAGCTCCTGAAGGCCAAGAGGATATTGTTAAGATAATTCCAGCTAAAAAAGCTCCTGCACCACTCATACATTTTGCTGCGAAAGATCTTGCAGCTAATAAAGTTCCTTCCATTCTTCGACCTGTAATTTTTTCTACTTCTTCAACAGTATCAAAAACCATCGAGCCTAAAGTTGTATAAGAAATTATTTGAGCTGCTACTGCAATCCAATGACAAACTAAAACAATTGCTAAAACATAAGGAGTGTCGTTTGAAGGCATCAAATCAAAAATTAATAAAAAGATAGCTATGTTTTCAGCAATAAATGCAAATAGAAACATACATATAATTGTGTTTCGTTTTCCAAATCTACCCGCAAGATAAGGAGAGATTAATATGCCAACAAAAGGAGTTAAAAACAATGTAACCCCAATCGTCAGAATGTTTAAAGGTGTAAATTCCCAAAAAAAACTGTAATAAAAAAGAGTTAAATTGGTTGCTATTCCAGATGCTACAGAGGTAATAATTCCAGCTAAAAATAGCACTAGGTAATCCCTACTTACAGTAAGAGTTTCCCAAAGTTGCTTGAGAGTATTTTTTACAGATATTTTATTTGGTTCTGGAGAAAACAAATCGTTAATGTGCCGGTGAGTTCCCAGACCGGTCACCATAATTGCTATAAACATTACCACTCCACATGCCAACCCATAACTCTGCCATGTAGATGGTAAATACCTAGCATCTGTAGTACCTGTATAGCTGCTGTAAACAACAAATATCCATAGAGAACACCATACTGCTAGTCCTCCCCACCAACCAAACCAATATCTATATGAAAGCAGGGAACTTCTTTCTACATAATCTTTTGATAGTTCTGGACCTAATGCCATACTTGGAATTTCATAAAAAGTAATAGCCGTTCTAATAAATATGCCTACGAATAATAGATACAAAAATAACTCAAATTGAGATAAATCTAGAGGAGGAATCCATAAAACAAAGAAAGATATACAAACCGGTAATGCGGACAAGTAAATATATGGATGTCGTCTACCCCATTGGGTCTTGGTGTTATCTGAAAAATATCCAACTAAAGGATCTGAAACTGCATCGAAAACCAGCATTAAAAGTATTGCCAATCCAGCTAAATCAGGACTTAAACCAAAAACTTGCACGTAAACAAAAAGTAAGAAATAGGCAAATGCATTATCTTTGATTCCAAAAGCCATAGATCCAAAACCGTAAAGTACTTTTGTGGAAACTGGTAATTTAGAATCTTTCATCTCTTAAATTTTATTTACATAAATGGGTGATGACCACGCCCTTTCTTCCGAAAGAGAAACACAATCATCTTTTTTATCAGTGAGGTAGCTGCCATGACAAATGTTGACTTTAATACAATTTCCCTGATCATCATACTCACATCTTAAGTTATCTCCATTCACTCTTAATGAAGGTTCTTCTATTGCCCTCACATAATAAACACTATCTCGTCCATTTCTTTGAAATTCTCTGTCAGAGAATCTTATCTTGCAACCATCTTGACTAGGTTTGCAATCAAAGACCTTCCACGTGTCTTCTATTAATTCATCAACAGGTTCGTCATTATAGTTTTGTGGAGTGATTTTAATAACTTCTATTCTTGTAATGTTTCTTCTTTCATTCGATGGATTAAAACATTCGCCTCCACATATTTTTTTCAGCCTAGCATTGTCATTTGCAGATAAACCAAAATCAGGACAGCCAGGTTTCTGCTTAAAGGAACCAACAGCTTTTACTTCAAAGACAGGATTTTTCTCTAAATTAACTTTACTGCCCATGGGAAAAGTTTCAGAAGTAGTTATTAGATCAAACCACAGTAATATTTGTGGTCCGCTGGTTGCGTAAGTTTCTTTATTTTTGAATCCATTCCATATCCCTTGTTTTGACCTATCTTCAACATGTACCGCCGCCAGTCCGCCAGTGGTGAAGAATGAAGATTGTCTTTCAGCTTCATACATTGTTAATTCACTTGGCGTGTTTATTTCGGATGGAATAACTTTTCTAGAATCAATACCTTCCTCTTCGAATGGATAGAACTGAGACCTCACGAAAGGAGAAGCCGCTCCATTTGCCTCAGTGGTTAAAAGTCTGTCTACAGCTTTATATCCTGTACCTGGTTTAGATCGATGATTATCACTGGATGCAATAAATCCAAAATCAAATTGATATTCTTTATCATCAATAAATTTTCTCAAAGCTAAAGCGTACTGAACTGAGCCTTTAGGACGCATATTAAATGCAGGTACAAAACAATCTTTACACTGTCCTGAATTAAGCCAATCTTCAGGTTGCACTCCAGTTAAAGCCCAATGCCCGAATTGACCTCCATCTAAGTAATTTTTTTTTGCATCTTCAGCTTTTACTAGACAAATACTCTCATCTTCTCCACTACTAATACATCTTTCAAAAACAATTTCTCCTGCTCGCCAACAAGAAGGTAAATAATTCTCAGTAGGTGCAGGACATGATTTGAGAAAATCTGTTGTGTTCGATGCCCTCCAAGATCTATATTCTTCAGAATTCCCATGACCGGAAAAAATTTCTACAGAAATTTGTCTATCAGGATCGTGAAGATCGCCGAGCTGTTTATCCCAGCTTGATTCTGATGGCGTATAGTAACCCCAAGTATTTCCGTGTGGAATTACTATAGAGTCTGATTTAACTGTATTCAGTACTTCGAATAAATCTTTCGGTGTTCTGTAAGATCTGTAACAATTTCTTGGATCAGGATCTTTCATGTCACAATCTGGATGAGCTAGAACTTCTTCAAAAAAACTTAGAAAATCTGCATATCTTTGTCTATTGGAAAAATCTACAACTGCAGCTCCCAACATATTTCGTCTTGAAATTGATAGATTTGCATTATTTCTAAAGTTATCAGATGAATAACCTGCTGCACCAAAAGGTACGCCTGGAAGTAAATTATTATCTGTCTCTAAAAAAATAACATTTTTATGGCCATAGTGATCTTCCTTATTCTCCGAAATTTGGGTCCATTCGAACCCAACAAAACTGAATAAATCTTTGATGTTTTTATCTTGATTCACTTTATTGCAATTTTGCACAGCCTTTATAGTTTCTCCCCACTTTCTTGGGGTGCTCGCTTCAGCATGATCTGTCATTACCCAAAAATCAATTGCTGAACAAAATCTTGCATAATCGCATGCATCTGCCATCAAGTGAGGTCCGTCTCCTTGACTGTTCGGCAAACTCCATAAGAATGCATCTGTTGAATAAGTTGAATGAACGTGAGTATCGCCAAATAATATTTGGGTATCACTATTAGAAACTTCTATTTGTGACTGTATTTTCGACTGAAGTAAATTTTCTGGATAACTACTTTTTATATTTGAACCTGCATCTTCAAGTGCTCCGAAAAAATTAAAATAAAAAGCAAAGAAATACAGAAAAATAATTAAAGTTAGTGAAGTTAGAAAACTAACAGACCAAAATAAGGATCTTAAAAAAAAGTTTTTCATTGTTTTCGTTTTTTTATCTCATCTTCTGAATTTCTTATAAATTCATCTAAAAAATTATTTTTTGATTTGTAAATATTATCTTTGGTTTCAAATACAGTCCACGATGAACTTACTTTACTATTGAATAAATTTACTTCATTTCTTTTAAAAAAAGGGATTAATATCATTCCAGCAAGAAAACCGCCAATATGAGCAAAGTATGCCGTTCCACCTTCTGCATCTAGAGAAAAAGGAGCGCTAAAGAATTGTCCAAATATCCAAAAACCTAAAACAACAAACGCTGGAACTCTGATCATTTGAAAAATGATGATAATAAACAGCAAGCATTTCACATTAGCTCTTGGATAAAGCATTAAATATGCTCCTAGAACTCCTGCAATTGCTCCACTTGCTCCAACCATTGGAATATTTGAAGTTGGATCTACTAACCCTTGTGCTAAAGCCGCAATAATACCGCACAAAAAATAGAAAAAGATAAACCTCGTCCTTCCCATGGCGTCTTCAACATTGTCTCCAAAAATCCATAAATAAAGCATATTTCCGGCAATGTGAGCTAATCCACCATGCAAAAACATGGAACTAATGATTGGGAAGTAAGATTCTAAGGAAGGACTTGTATTAAAAAAATTGCTCGGAACAAATCCAAATTCTAAAAAAATCTCGATGTTCATTTGAGATAAATATTGCAAAATAAAAAAGAAGATACAAAAACCAATTAAAATATAAGTTATTAAAGGTTTATTTTGACTCGGGTTTTCGTCAGATATCGGAAAAAACATTGTTAATCTTTATAGCCTAAATCAATGATAGCGCTATTAAATTTATCTCTAGTAATATTATAAAAGAAAAGACATGTTATGCCGGCTAAAGATAAAATTGGGCCAATAACAGATTGAAAAATAACTAAATTCTTGATTGGAGTTTGCACCTCTTCTGCGCTGAGATTGTTGCCGTCAAATCCTATAAATTGCATCACTATGCCTAATATAAAAATTCCAAATCCTGAAAGAATTTTTTGAATCAAATTAGGCCCCGACATAAAAACTCCTTCATCCCTTCTACCAGTAGTTATTTGGCTATCCTCGACAATGTCATAAATCATTGAAATTACTAATACGAATCCCATTGCTCTTAATGCATCTACTATTGAAGTGTGCACAATCATTACCCACCAAAGTAAATCTGAACCATTCGATGGAAAAAGAGCAATAATAAAAACATCGTCCAAAAGCCTTAACCAAATAGGTAGAGGATCAATCAATAATCCTAATATGAATACAGTAATGACAATATTTTTTTTCTCTCTTCCCATAGTAATGATCACAGCTAACAATGCTCCAAAGATTGTGGCAATACCTGCAATTACAGGAAATAAGGATATAGTTGATGGCGTCCACTCCCAAAAATAAGTATTGACGTAGGTTGCGGTGCCACTTGTTATTCCGATATTCAATCCATAAAATCCACCCGCAAGCAGCATAACGAGCCAAGATCTATTTGAGAAACACTCATACAATTCCATGGAAAAATTTTTAATTGAAAAATTTAACTCCTCTTTTGGTCGATGAAGTTGAGGAATGAATCTATGGGTGCTTAATGCTGAAGTGAGTCCAAAAATAATTATTAACAGTGCAGAAAATAAACCAAAATATTTATATCCTTCAGGATTGAGAAAAGCTCGGTTACCTGAAAATTCATTGGTCTCAACTAGAAAAAAAGAATACATCACGAACATAACCGTCATACCGCCAATTACAGCGGCCGTATAGGCCCAGCCGTTTAAGAAATTTCTTTTATCATAATCTTTTGTTAATTCAGGCCCTAAAGATGCTCTAGGAATTTCATAAAAAGTAAGAGAAATTCTTATTATTAAAACTAAAATAAGTAATTTCCAAAAAAGAAAAGTTTGAGAATAACTACTTGGCTCTGTGAACAATAGAAAAAAGCTTAAGCTCAAGGGAAAAATACTGAGATATATAAACGGATGTCTTCTGCCCCACTTTGATTTGAATCTATCCGACCATGCGCCAATCAAGGGATCAGTAATTGCATCAAAGACTAAAGCTACTCCAAGAGCTAAAGATGCTAGTAATGGACTCAACCCGAGAACTTGATTATAAAAAATTAAAACCCAGGTTCCGAATATTGCTGCATTTATACCAATTACTCCTGACCCTGATGAGTAAAGAACTAAAAAAGGATTTGATACTCGTTTTATCAATTGAAGTAATAATGCAAGAAAATTTAGTCTGCTTTATAAATTGATTTTTTAGTCTTCGATAAAACTTTTTCGAGCATTGGAACAAAAGTCTCTATGGGCAAGGTGTCATAATCTGGATCAAACGAATTTTGATCATATTTCGCACAAAATTCTGCGCAATCTCGCCAATGTTCATTGTCCTTAAAATTATCTCTCATGTTTCTATCTAAACCTAAAAAATGAAAAAAGTAGTATCCTTGAAATATTCCGTGATGTTTGAGTATCCAAAAATTTTTTTCTGAAATGTAAGGCTCCAATAAGGTCGCAGCAAAATCTGCATGATTTGCAGGAGCCAAGATATCACCGATATCATGAAGTAAAGCGCAAACTACGTATTCATCGTCTCTTCCATCTCGATAAGCCCTTGTAGCGGTTTGTAAACAATGTGTATAACGATCAACTGCGAACCCCCCATGATCTCCTTTTAGCATTTCTAGATGCTCTAAAATCCTTTTTGGTAAATCTGTATTATGCTCCATTGAAGCTTCAACAATAGGAACATAATCTTCGGCGGTGCCATTTACCATTTCAGTGAATTTTGCAAATTTACTCATTATCTAATTATATCTTCTTTAAAAGAGAAGCAAAGATATATCCTCCAATAAATCCAAAAACAATGTGAAATGCCCATCCTAAAGTGTATCTATTTCCTGCAATAACTTGGGTTTCGAATAATAACGCAACAGACAAATAGAGAATTGTTGCAACCGCAAATGCACCGGATAGCCCATAAACAAGCTCTTTTTTCCAATCAATAAATGTTAGTAAAAGTTTAGAAACTATAAAAGCGATTAAAAATCCTATTCCATAGACAATAAAAAGTAGCGGAGAGAAATTAAGCCAGTCATGGAGCAAACTATTAATGAAAACTTCAAACCCTATCGTTATATTTAATGTAGATAACCAATAAAGATAAGACATACTGGTAATTGGAACAGAAAAGAAAACCGAAACCAAAGTACTGAATAAAAAGATACTTATAACTTTAATGGTCATAGCCATAAAATTATTATAAGTTTAATCAGAAATTTTTATAATGGTTGAATGAAAAAGATTTTATTTCTATTAATTTTACTATCATCTAATTTATTTTCTTATTACAAGCTTGAAACTGTAATTGATAATCTTGATTATCCTTGGGGCTTAGCGTTCATATCTGAAAATAAAATTCTTATAACCGAATTGCCTGGGAAAATTAAAAAAATTGATTTAGAAAAAGGAGAAATAATTGAAATTGATAATGTTCCAAAAGTTTTATTTAGAGGGCAAGGAGGCTTATCGGGCATAATCCTTCATCCAGATTACGCTGATAATGGATGGATATACATTAGTTATTCAGCCTTGTTAGATGATGGTCAAAATACTCTTTTTGTAGATAGAATTAAAATTAAAAATAATTCTATTTTTGATAGAAAAAATGTATTCAAAGCAAAAGCTCTAAGATCTCCACCAGTTCACTATGGAGCAAAAATGGCGTTTCTTGAAGACAAAACACTTTTAATAACTAGCGGAGATGGATTTGACTATAGAGAATTAGCCCAAAATCTTGATAATCATTTCGGAAAAATTATTAGAATTAAAGATGACGGTGAAATTCCATCTGACAACCCATTCTTTGGAACAAGCAATTTAGAAGACATATATTCTTACGGTCACAGAAACATGCAAGGGTTGGTAGTTTTAAGAGATGGAAGAATAATTGAACATGAGCATGGACCAAGAGGAGGAGACGAAATTAACTTAATTAATCCAGGTAATAATTACGGTTGGCCAGCAATTACTTATGGGATTGATTATTCTGGTGCTTTAATATCTCCATTTAAAAAAATGGATGGAATGGAACAGCCACTTTTTTATTGGACTCCTTCTATCGCTCCATCGGGGATGATGTTTTATGAAGGCGACAAATTTCCAAAATGGAAAAATTCTCTTTTCATCTCTGCTTTAGTCCCTGGTGATGTTAGAAGAATTGAATTTTCTGAAAATGGTAATTTAGTAGAAGAGATATTGTTTAGCGAATTAAAATCGAGAATCAGAAATATCATTGAGTCTCCAAGCGGGGATATTTATTTCATCACTGACAAAACAAATGCAAAATTATTCAAAGTTATACCCAACTAACTCATTGTCAGTAATAAGCTCTTAAGTTGAATTTTATTATTAAGTTTAACTCCAGAATTTAAATCTCTTAGAATCTCTTGAATGGTCTTAAATATTTCTGAAAGCTCAGAAAAGGTTTTGTTTTTTAAATTGTTATCTTCAAAGTAGTATGAAGAGTAATTAATATTTAATTTGGCACCAAAAACGCTAATAACCATTCTTGACAACCATATTAATTTTTCGTGAATTGAATCGTCGTCCCATCTTGAAACAATCTTTTCAATTTCCTTATAAGATGAAATTCTCTGAAGGTCATTAGAAAATTCATCCCAACTTTCCCTTAATTGATTTAAATCTGAATCTGTGTAGCTCATTAAATCAGAACCTTTAATGAGTTCATAATCAGACTCTCTCAAATCTAAATTTTTTAATTGAAAATATTTTTTAAGTGCCGGAAAATCAGGAAATTTAATTTGAAGATGCGATAGGCGGCTTAGCAAAGTTTTTTTCAATAAAAAAGGAGCAGATGATAAAAGAAATATAAAAGTTTGTTTTGGAGGCTCTTCTAAAATTTTTAAAAGAAAATTTTGAGATTCATCATTCATTAAATGAGCATTGTTAATTAAAAAAACTTTAGCGGAAGAAATTAAAGGAGTTTCATATATTTTTGCTACAATGCCTTCAAACTCGTCTTTCTTTTGTTTATTGCCTCTGAGTTGACCTATCTTAATAATGTTAGAACCCTTCTCTTCTTGAACTAAAAAAAAATCTGGTGAGCTTTTACTTTCAAATATCCTACAAGAATTACATTTGCCGCAAAAAGTGAATAACTCATTTGACTCAGAGCAGAGAATTGATTGACTCAATCTCTTTATAAAACGTAATTTACCTATTCCCTTTTCTCCAGAAATTAAATAGCCATGAGATAGAGAGCCATTTTTAAATGCACTTTCATGACCCATAAGCCAGGGCGCTAAATTTTCCAAAGTTTCAGTCAATTTTTATATTCTTTTTAATGATTTCAAAGACTTCCTCAGATTTAAGACTAGCATCTATTTTAATGATTCTAGAAGGATTCTGATCATACATTTCGAGGTAAGCGCTTCTTATTTTTTTGTGAAAAGATATATCTTCGCTCTCAAACCTATCCAGGCTTGCTCTTTTCTTTGCCCTATCTAATCCATGCTCGACTGGAAGATCCAATAAGAAAGTAATGTCCGGAACTGGAAGGTTTAACTTTTCTATGAAGTTAATTATTTCTTCTTTATCTAATCCTTCTCGCTGACCTTGATAAGCTATAGAAGATTCTATGTATCTATCCGATACAACTATATTTCCCGCCTTTAATTCAGGCTCTATGATTTCATGCACGTGTTGAATTCTGTCAGCTAAAATTAAAAATAATTCGGTATAAGGAAGAATTGAATTATTTTTATTTAACAGTATCTCTCTTATATAGCTTCCGATTTTTGAAGATCCAGGTTCTTTAGTAAACACAACTTCTAAAGATCTTTCTTTGAAAAAATTTTTAAGCAATTCTATCTGGGTAGATTTACCAGAGCCTTCAATGCCCTCAAAAGTTATAAATTTCATTTGCCCAATTGATATTTTTTTACTGCAATTAAATGATCTTGGTAGTTTGTAGAAAATTCGTGGAGACATTTTTCTTTTTTTACAAAATATAAGTACTCATGATCATCGGGAAAAATTGATGCTTGTATTGCTTCTAAAGAAGGATTGCTTATAGGGGTTGGTGGTAATCCCTTATTGGTATAACTGTTATAAGGCGTATCAGTTTTCAAATGCTTTTTGGTTAAGTTTCCGTCAAAACTTTTTATTCCATAAATAACTGTAGAATCAATTTGTAGTTTCATTTTTTTTGCAAGTCTATTATAAATAACTCCCGCAACCTTAGACATTTCATTTTTGCAGCTTTCCTTCTCAATTATTGATGCGATGATTAATAATTCCATTGAAGTGTAATCTGAAATGTCCCTATTTTGATCAATTAACGAATCTAGTAATGACAACTGTGTATTAAATGATCTGTTCAAAACTTCATTAAAATTTTCAAAAAATTCATATTTATATGTATTTGGATGGAAAAAACCATCCAAGTTACAATTTTCAATATTTTTATATCTACAAAATTTTTCAATTTGTTTGATTGATAAGAAATCTAGAGATTTTGATCCTTCCGGAATATACAAAGACCTGTAGTAAACTTTATCAAATAAAATTTTGAAAGCTATTTGAAGAGAATTTTCTCCTTTTTGAAAATAATACTCTCCGATTCTAAGATTTTGGTCTTTTCCAGTAATAAAAAAAATAAAATCAATTAGATTGATAAAAGAAATATCTTTTTTTGATATCTTATCTTTAATGTTTGAGTAATTGTCTCCAGATTCTATTTTAAAAATATAGTCTTGACTTATTCGATCAAAATTTAAAATTGATGAAAGGTATAAGAAAAAAAATATAATGATGAAAAAAAATATTTTCACTAAAATTTTTTGAAAATTAGTGAAACGTTTGTACCACCAAAACCAAAAGTATTATTCATTACATAATTAATTTCTTGATTCACTGATTCCTTGGCAACTAAATTTAAGTTTGCATCATTGTCAGGATTATCAAGATTTATAGTAGGAGGAATAATGTTATCTCTTATTGAAAGTATACTAAAAATTGACTCTATAGCTCCGGCAGCTCCCAATAAATGACCTGTCATTGATTTCGTTGAAGAAACTAAGATTTTATCTGCGTGATCAGAAAAGAGTTCTCTAATAGCTTTAGATTCAACCACATCCCCCAATGGTGTAGATGTTCCATGAGCGTTGATATGATCAATTTTTTCGTAATCTATTTCAGCATCGATCAATGAATTTTTCATTGCTAACTTAGCCCCCTTTCCATCCTCGGCAGGAGCAGTCATATGATATGCGTCATCACTCATTCCAAAGCCTATTATTTCGGCATAAATTTTTGCATTTCTTTTCTTTGCAAATTCTAGTTCTTCTAATATCAACACTCCAGAGCCCTCGCCCAACACAAAACCATCTCGGTCTTTGTCCCATGGTCTACTGGCTTCTTTTGGTGATTCATTTCTAGTAGAAAGCGCTTTAGCTGCATTAAATCCTGCGATCCCTAAAGGACACATTGCTGCTTCTGCTCCTCCCGTGACCATAATATCGGCTTCACCATATGCAATGCTTCTAGCAGAGTAGCCAATGCTATGTCCTGCAGAAGAACAAGCAGAAACCATAGACAAATTAGGACCACTCAAGCCGTATTTAATAGCCACTGTTCCTGAAGCCATGTTAATAATTGAACCAGGAACAAAAAAAGGTGAAATTCTTTTTGGACCTTTCTCTTTCAACACTAGAGAGTTTTTTTCAATAGTTTCCAACCCGCCAATGCCAGAACCGATGGAGACACCAATTCTATCTAAATCATGTTCCTCGAAGTTAATACCTGAGTCTTTAATTGCTTCAGCAGTTGCAGCTAAACCAAATTGGATAAAAGGATCCAGTCTACGCGAATCTTTGGGATCAATATTTTCATTTTTATCAAAATCTTTAACAGTTGCCCCAAATTTTGTGGCAAATTCAGACGTATCAAATCTTTGAATTAATTCAGCTCCGCTTTCACCATTGATTAGACTATTCCATGATGAAGTTACATTATTACCATTTGGACAAACGGTACCTAGACCAGTAATGACTACTCGCCTTCCCTGAGCCATTAAAAAATATTAAGACGATGAGTCGATATAATCGACTGCATTTTTGACAGTAGCAATCTTTTCAGCTTCTTCATCAGGGATTTCTATTTCAAATTCCTCTTCAAAAGCCATTACTAATTCAACAGTGTCAAGAGAATCAGCTCCCAAATCGTCAATAAAAGAAGCCTCTAAGGTAACTTCTTCTTCTCCAACACCTAATTGTTCGCAAACTATTCTTTTTACTCTATCTTCAGTACTACTCATAAGAACCTCTCTAAAGTTCGATAATTATATATCTAATTTATAAAAAAACTAGATAAGTTAAACATTTACATGAAAAGCCCACCATTAATATGAATGGTTTGTCCAGTAATATAATCGGCTTCAGAAGATGTTAAAAATTTGATTAACTCTGCAACTTCATCGGCTTTTCCAAATCTTTGTAAAGGGATTTGTGAAGCTATACCTCTCTTATATTCCTCATCTAAACTATCAGTCATATCGGTTTCAATAAATCCAGGAGCGACACAATTAATTGTAATATTTTTTTGACCAAATTCTCTAGCCAGTGTTCTAGACATAGCTTCCACTCCAGATTTTGCAGCTACATAATTAGCCTGACCTTTATTTCCTATAGCAGCAGCAGCAGATGACAAATTAATAATTCTTCCATATTTATTTTTCAGCATCGGCTTTATTAAGTTTTTAATTATTTTAAATTGTGCATTGAGGTGCACATTTAATACATCAGACCATTCATCATCTTTCATTCGCAGAAAAATATTATCTCTCGTAAACCCCGCATTATTAACTAGTATGTCGGGATAAATGTCTTTGTCTTTTAAAACTGTAAAAAACTCGTCTAAAGAGGCATCATCATTTAAATCTAAAACTATTCCTTCTCCAGATGAATTACTAGAAGTTAGGATTTCTTCAATTGTTTTTAAACCTTCAGCTGAAGTGGCCGTGCCAACTAAATAGTGTTCTTCATTTGCGAATGTCTTGAGAATAGCTTTGCCGATGCCTCGAGAAGCACCAGTTACTAAAACCTTCTTTTGAGCTGACACTTAGTTTTCTTCAGTTTCTGAAGTATCTTTTTTAACCTTCACTTCCATGACTTTTTTACCCTTATAAAAGCCATCTTCGGTCATATGATGACGAAGGTGAACTTCGCCAGTAGTTTGATCTGTCGCTAGCGCAGGAGCTTTTAATTTATTATGCGATCTTCTTGCGCCTCTTCTAGATCTCGAAACTTTACTCTTTTGTACTGCCATAACCTTAAAAAAACTTGATTCTATTGGAAAATTTATAAAGTTTCATCAAATTTTAAAATTTTTTTAAAAGATTCAGGTTCTTCAGCACAAATGCTTAAACTTAAGCCTGGAATCTCTAACCTATGGGAATGCAAAAACATACGACCAAAATGTTTATAAAATTTGCTCAGCTCTCTATTGCCATATTTGACGTCTCCAATTACAAAATTGCCAACTGAAGAACAATGAACTCTAATTTGATGAGTTCTTCCCGTTATTATATTGCAACTCAATTTTGTAATGTTCTTTGAATGCTTAATAACCTTAAACTTTGACACAGATTTTTTACCATCTTTATTTTCTTTAACATAATTCTCACCTCTCGAATTTTTAGTTTTTATTAGGTAAGAACTTATCTCTTTTCTTTCAGACGGCCATTCTCCATGGACTATTACTAGATATTCTTTAAAACTTTTTCCCAGCCTAATTTCTTCATTACATTTTCTTAAAAAACTCTGTTTTTTTGAAACGATTTGGCACCCCGAAGTATCTTTGTCTAAACGATGAATTAATTTACATTCTCTATAATTTTTTCCGAAATTTCTTATAGTTTCTATTAGTCCAATTTTTATTCCGCTTCCTCCATGAGATGCAATGCCTTCTGGCTTATTAATAGCTAAATAATCATCATTTTCATAAATAATCCTGTCTTTTAATAAATTGATTATGTCCGTGGGAATAAAATCTTCTTTGCTTTTTTCATTAAGATATTGAAGAGGAGGTATTCTTATTTCATTTCCATGAGCGAGCTTATATGAGGGTTTTTTTCTCGAACCATTAATTCTTACCTCACCTTTTCTTATGATCGAGTAAATTTTAGATTTAGGTACGCCTTTGAGGAGATTTATAAGGTAATTATCTATTCTTTGGCCAACATAATCATCTGTAACTAGAATTTTTTGAACTTTATTAAACATAAAAAAAATTTGTGTTTTTTTTGATTTCTCATCTAAAATACCTCACTTATATGTTAAATAGGAAATTTAATATCCTATATTAAAGAATTTTTTAAACAGCTTTTATTACAGAATTTAAACTTAAGTCAGGTAAAGAGACGTAAATCCTGAAATAAGTACTTAGAAGGAATCGTTACTTAAATTCCTAATTTTTAATTAAAAGCATTATTGGAGATGTCCTATGAAAAGGATGCTTGTTAATGCAACACAACCAGAAGAGGTAAGAATTGCCATCACCGACGGTAATTCTTTATTCGATCTCGATGTAGAAAATATTGCCGAAGTAAGAAGAAAAGGTAACATCTATAAAGGTAAAGTTAGCAGAATAGAGCCTAGTTTGGGTGCGGCTTTTGTTGATTTTGGTGCCGAAAGACACGGTTTTTTACCGTTTAAAGAATTAGCTCCGCAATACCTTCCTAAAGATAGAAAAGGTAAAGAAAGAATCTCAATAAAAGACTGCCTATCGAAAGATCAAGAAATAATTGTTCAAGTTGAAAAAGATGAAAGAGGTAACAAAGGAGCAGCCCTAACCACATTAATTAGTATCGCTGGAAGATTTCTAGTGTTAATGCCTAATAACCCAAGAGCATCAGGAATTTCAAGAAGGCTTAATCCCGATCAAAGAGAACTTCTCAAGAAAAAAGTTTCGGATCTAAATGCTCCAGAAGGAATGGGAGTAATAGTAAGAACCGCTGGAGAAGGAAGAGATCAAGATGATCTAAAATGGGATTTATCTTATTTACTTAAAGTTTGGGAAGCTATTTTAGAAGCAAATGCTCTAAAAAATGCCCCTTTCTTAATTTTTAAAGAAAGTGACATTATATTGAGAACTTTGAGGGATTATCTAAAAGAAGATGTTGATGAAATCTGGATTGACACCAAAGAGGCTTTCGATCAAGCAGAAGAGTTTATTAGCAGCGTCATGCCTGAACAACTAAAAATTCTTAACAAATACGAAAATACTCTCCCTTTGTTCACAAGGTACCAAATCGAATCTCAGATCGAGACAGCTTATCAAAGAGAAGTTAAGTTAAATTCAGGCGGCTCAATTGTAATTGATGACACCGAAGCGCTTGTTGCAATCGATATAAACTCTTCTCAAGCCACTCAAGGAAAAGATATTGAAGAAACTGCAACAAATACTAATTTAGAAGCTAGCAGGGAAATTGCCAGGCAATTTAGACTGAGGGATATTGGGGGTCTAGTAGTCATAGACTTTATAGACATGATGAAAATAGAAAATAAAAGAGCCGTTGAGGATGAAATGAGAAAAGCTCTTTCTGTAGATAGAGCAAGAGTTCAAATTGGAAGAATTTCTAGATTTGGCTTACTAGAATTATCTCGACAAAGATTGAGATCTTCTTTATCTGAAAGATGGACTCAAGACGTAAATACACTATCCACATCTGTTTTAAGACTTTTAGAGGAAGAAACAAGCAAATCTAATACAAACGAAGTTAGAGCTATTGTCTCTCCGGATATGTCAGCATTACTTCTTAATGAGAGACGTATTAGGTTGAACGATATTGAAGCAAGGTCAGGAGTAAAAGTTGTTGTAATATCTGATGCAACTCGACCAGATTCAAGATTTGAAGTGATCAGGATAAAAGACGGAAAAGTTCAAGATCCAGATAAAAATAAATCCTCTATTTCCGCTGCAGAGCAATTTGAAAGAAAGTCAAAAAAGATGAAAAAACCTCTTGAAGATGCGGCAGTGAAAATGATGCCCTCTTCTAGACCAAAAAAGGGTTTTCTTTCAAGAATAAGAAGTCTCTTTCAGTCAAATTCTAATAATCAATCAAAAATTCAAAAGAAAGCCTCAAGTAAAAGAAAAACTAACTCTAAGAATAGTAATACTCGCAATCGAAACTTCAAAAAATTTGATAACAAAAACAGAAACTTTCAAAAAAATAAGCCAAAAAAAGAATCTATTAAAAATGCAAAGCCTAAAAAAAATATAACTAATAAAGATAGAAAAGTTTTTTCTGAAAAGAAAGAAAATATCAAAAATAAAGAAAATATATCTTCTACAGAAATGGCTCCAAAAAAACTAAGCAGGCCGAAAAAGCCTCAAGTTTTGAAAGAAGACAAGGAAATAAAGAGTTCTAACAAAATCAATACCAATGAAAGAGCTTCTAATGATCCAAGAAATAAAAATTAAAGATTTTCTTTAACGTAATGTTCAATTAACTTTCCTGATATAGAAATATTTGAGGGTGGAGTATTAGGTAAATTATTTAACTTAAACCATGCAGCTTCATCTATTTCTTCTAAGTCTGGCTTAACCTCTCCACTAGAATACTCTGCAAAGTACCCTAACATCAACTGGCTTGGAAAAGGCCAAGATTGACTTCCAAAATATTTAATATTTTTTACTTCTATACCAACTTCTTCTAGCACTTCTCTTTCAAGGGCAGACTCAACGGATTCGCCGGGTTCTATAAAACCCGCAAGAGTACTAAAAAAATTGTCTGGAAAATTCACATTATGAGCTAATAAAATTTCATCTTCTCTATGTATTAAAGTAATAACGCATGGAGCAATTTTTGGGTATGCAGGCGGTGCATTACAATTATTACAAATCATAGCTCTTTCATTAGAGTCTTCTTTTAGTTCGTTTCCACAATATCCACAAAATTTATGAGCATCAAACCAGTGTTGGATTTGAATTGCGCGTGAGATAACAGAGAATAAATCATCTGGTATTCTTCCTAGCATTGATCTCAAATCACTGAAATGAGCCTGTTCGAGACTGCATTCACCTTCAGTGGAAACAACAAAGCATGATTCGTTGTTAAGATGACCAAGGAAATGTTTCCTCTTTACCACAAGGCCAGACCAATTAAGTTCATCGCTGCTTAAAGGTCTTAAAAAATTTTCATTTTTAAAAGATAAAATTTGATGAGAATTAATTACAAAGTATTTTGACTCAGACGTATCTTTTTCAATAGAATTAGCAGGATTAAATAAATTCAAAACTTTTTTTCGTGATTAGTAGCCTTTATAGCAATTTTTTGGGATCTTCTGCAAATTGGTACAAGAATCTCATTATTTCATTTCTCGTAAGTAATCCAATTATTTACTTTATTTTAATGAATACAAATTTGGACGCTGGTTTTATTTTGGGCTGGATCATATTGGGCCAATTTATTGTAACTTTAGCAATGGCCTTAGAATGCTACCCTTTGCAACCAGGAGGTCTGATAGCCATTCAATCTGTGATTCTAGGATTGACAACTTCTAAACACGTTTACCAAGAAGTTGTTTTGAATTTAAAAGTAATTCTTTTATTGGTTTTTATGGTGGCTGGAATTTATTTCATGAAAGATTTTTTACTTTTCATATTTACTAAATTACTGATTAATGTAAAAAATAAAAAGCTTTTATCTCTGCTTTTCCTTATAAGCGCTGCAGTTTTATCAGCTTTTCTTGACGCTCTTACAGTTACTGCGGTATTGATAGCTGTTGCTGTTGGATTTTATTCTCTTTATCAAGAAAATAAGGCATCTTTAGAAACTGATGATCTTGATATGGAAACTGAGGAGTTTAAAAGATTCTTGAGAAACCTATTAATGCATGGTGCCGTCGGAACAGCACTAGGTGGAGTCAGCACTATTGTTGGAGAACCCCAAAACCTTCTGATTGGATCAGTCGCAGATTGGGATTTTATTGAGTTTTTCATAAGAATGCTTCCAGTGTCTTTGCCTGTATTCATTTTTGGAATTTTTACTTGTTACCTGATCGAGAAATTTAAAATTGTTGGATATGGAGCAGAATTATCACCAAAAATAAGAGATATTATTAATGATTTCGGTGCTAAAGAAGATGCTGCAAGAACTACGTCTCAGAAAACCAAGCTTTTAATTCAATTTTTAGTTGCTCTAATTTTAATTTTTGCTCTAGCTTTCAATGTAGCGGCAGTTGGCTTGATAGGACTGATGGTAATTGTTCTATTAACTGCTTTCAATGGAATAATTCAAGAACATCAATTAGGAAAGGCATTTGAAGAAGCTTTACCATTTACAGCATTATTGGTTGTATTTTTTGTGATTGTGGCTGTAATTCATGATCAACACTTGTTCTCACCCGTAATAAATTACGTATTAACTTTAAATTTTGATTTACAAGTTCCAATGTTTTTCCTTGCCAATGGCATCTTATCAATGATCAGTGATAATGTTTTTGTTGCTACTATTTATATTAGCGAAGTAAAAAATGCCTTTGATTCTGGCGTAATTGATAGGAATCAATTTGACTTACTGGCAATTGCAATTAATACCGGAACTAATTTACCTAGTGTTGCAACTCCTAATGGTCAAGCAGCCTTTTTATTCTTATTAACTTCATCTATTGCCCCGTTAATAAATCTTTCTTATCTAAGAATGATCATAATGGCTTTACCATACACTTTTGTGTTGACCGCAGTTGGTCTTTATTCAGTAATTTACTTCTTATAAATCAATGAAAAGATTTTATTCGGTAGCCCCAATGATGGGAAGGACAGATAGTCAATTTAGATATTTAATCAGACTAATCTCTGAAAAGACGGTTTTATTCACTGAGATGATTCATTCTAACGCCATCCTTTATGGAAACAAAAACAAGCTTGAAGAGTATAGCGAAAATGAAAATCCTATTGTTCTGCAATTGGGAGGTAATGACCCGGAAAGTCTTGCAAAAGTTTCCAAAATGGCAAACATGTTTAATTACGACGAAATAAACCTAAACCTTGGGTGTCCAAGCCCTAGAGTAAGTAATGGGGGCTTTGGGGCTGCAATGATGAATCACCCCCAATTGGTATGTGATTGTCTCAATGCGATTAAGGAAAATTTTAATAAAGAAGTTTCAGTCAAGATTAGACTTGGAACTGACAACAATGACATAGACGAAACACTAGATAATTTCGTCAAAGAAATTGAATCATGTGATATTAAGATTTTTTACGTTCATGCTAGAAAAGCAATTTTAAAAGGTTTAAGTCCAAAGCAAAATCGAGAAATCCCACCACTTAATTATGAGAGAGTTAGAAAATTAAAAGATGACTTCCCTGATCTAGAAATAATTATTAATGGAGGTATTAAAAAATTAAGTTTTCTTCAAGACAATGATCTACAAAATTTAGACGGTATTATGATAGGAAGAGAAGCATATTCGAATCCGTTAATCTTTAAAGATGTAGATAAAAAAATTAAGGGAGAACTAAACAGGGATATTTCTATGTATGAAATCACCCAAAAAATGTTTGATTATTTTGAAACTTTAGAAAACGAAAGTCATGTCAAAAGAGGATTGATACATATGCACGGATTATTTAGCGGTCATTCAGAAGCGAAAAAAATAAGAGTCCTGCTGTCCAATAGTGTCTATTTGAAAAAATCTAAAAATGAAATATTATCAATTTTAGAAAAAAATATTATTGAAGCTGCATGAAAAATTTATTTTCAAAATTTTTTAAGAAAGAAAAAATTGTTGATGATCAATCTATTGATAAAGTTGTATCCGCTTGCATCTCTTTGATGGTTGAAGTCAGTGTTGCTGATCAATCTATCGATGACTCGGAAATAGAAAGTTTGAAAAATACTCTTTCTGAAAAATTTAATATAGACCAATCAAAAATATCTTCTCTGATTGCAGATGGTAAAGAATCTCAAAAAGAATCAACTTCTCTCTATGAATTTACAAGAATAATCAACGACGACTTCAGCTTTGAAGAAAAATATAGTTTGATTAAATCTATGTGGGAAATTGCCTTTGCTGATGGAAATATTGATAAATATGAAGAATATGTAATCAGGAAAGTATCCGATCTTATTTATATTTCGCATGATGATTTTATAAAAGCAAAACTAGAGGTAAAAAATGAAAATAGTTAAACCAGAATCTGTAGACCTTAATGGGGAAAGACTAAAAGATCTTGATAAGATGTTTTTTGATAACTATATAGGTTTAAATAAATTAAGTTGCACTCAAACTTTAATTGCTAGAAGAGGAGAAATTGCTCATTTCCATTCTCAAGGAAAAAGAGATATAGAAAACGACTTGCCTGTTGATGAAGAGACTCTTTTTAGAATTTACTCAATGACAAAACCTGTTACGGGTGTAGCCTTAATGCAGCTATTTGAGAAGGGTTATTTTCAATTATCTGATCCTGTTTCAAAATTTCTTCCAGAATTTAAAAACCAAGAAATTTATGTGTCTGGATCTTTTCCAAACTTTATAACTGAACCTGTAAGAAGTCCCATGATCGTAAGGGATTTATTAACTCACACCTCTGGCCTTAGTTACAGCATCAACTTTCAATCCCACGTAGATGACGCATATCGTAAAATTTTTCAAATTTCAGATCCAACTAAAGCTTTAGTCTCTGATGAAAAAGTTGATTTAGAGGAATTTACAAAAAGAATTGCTTCATTGCCTTTAGAATTCAATCCTGGAGACCAATGGCTTTACAGTGTTTCCATTGATATCTGTGCAAGACTAATAGAAGTAATATCGGGAAAATCAATAGAGGATTATTTTCAAGAAAATATTTTTGATCCATTAGGCATGGAAGATACAGGTTTTTTCGTCAAAGAAGAAAATCTTAAAAATCTAGCCGCTTGTTATTTCAGAGATGAAAATAAAAAGTTACATGTACACGATCCGGGTGCCAAAGAAAGTCGATATGCAAAACCTAGAGAATTTAATGGCGGAGGAAGTGGTTTAATATCCACATCCTTTGACTATTTCAAATTTTTACAAATGCTTCTTAATGGTGGTACTTATAATGGTAACAGGATCTTATCCAGAAAGACTATTGAATTAATGACCATGAATCATCTTCCAAATAATAAAAATATGTCTGATATGGGGTCTACGGGAAGTTTCAGTGAAGTTAGATATCAAGGAACAGGCTATGGACTAAGCATGGCAGTAACAACCGATCCTGCGGCTAGTCAAAGCCCTCTCAGCATAGGAAGTTTTAATTGGGGAGGTATGGCTAGCACATATTTTTGGGTAGATCCTAAGGAAGAATTGTTGGCAATTTTTATGACTCAATTTATTCCTTCTGATGCTTTTCCATTGAGACCTCAAATGCAAACTATGGTGTATGGTTCTTTTTTAGATTAATCAAATTCATCAAAAAAAAGATCTTCTTCCATTTGTCCATCATTGATTTGATATTCTCTTCTTTGAATATAGGCATCTCTATAAAAAGTATATTGATCATTTCCAGTAATTTCGGTGACTCCCAATAAATCTGATCTTAGGTCTAGTAGATTCAATGCACCTGTCGCGATTCTAGCTGAATCATCACTTGGAACATTTGGATATAAATATAAATCTGGAATTATTGAAAAAGAATCCCTGAAGTTACTTGGGCCGTAAAAGGGAATCACTATGTATGGCCCTGCAGACACTCCCCAATGACCTAATGTTTGCCCAAAATCCTCGTTTGTTCCTTCTATGCCCATTTCAGAAGCAATATCAAAAATTCCAAAAATTCCGAATGTTGAATTAATAACGAATCTAGATAAATCATTGATAAATGCTTTTGGTTTCAATTGTAAAATATTGTTAGCGGAAGAACCGGCGTCGCCTAAATTACCAAATATATTTGAAATTCCAACTTGCAAAAATTCTGGAGTTCCAGCTGCATATATTTCTGCAACAGGCTTGAAAAAAACAACATCTAAAGAGTTATTAAAATCGTGTACCCTTCTATTAAATTTTTCATAGGGGTCATTATTATTTAAAACAAAAAAGTCATCATTATTCTGAGAAATTAGAATTTCATTTTGAGTTATAGATGACTTGTATCTACCAGACTCTAGAATTGAAAAAAAAGTAAACTCACTATCAACTAATGAGTTTTGTCTTGCTACTTCAAATATGGATTCCTGTTTATCAAAGCTCGATACAATATTTATATTGGGAAGTACGAGAGTATTATTGCGCTTAAGATAATTGATATTATTTTTTTCAAATGCTGATTTATTTAAATCCTGAATTGCTAGCATTATTTGATAGACTGAAAAATTCTCATAAGAAGGTTTCATTTCAACAGCAACAGACCAAAGGTCTTCAAAGTTTGATTCAGATAAATTTATTTGGTTACTCTCAAAACTTTCATCGGCTATTAGGTTAGTGGAAATAAAAATAATTAATGTAGAGATAAGCAACCAAGATAAGTAAAATCTAAAAATTGAAATGAATTCATTCATAGAAAAATTATATGTCAAAGAGTAATAATCTTCTAATCATCACTTCAGCACTTCCGTATGCTAATGGCCCTTTGCATTTTGGTCATCTTCTTGAACACATTCAAACGGACATTTGGGTTAGGACGAATAGAGCAATGAATAAAAAATGTATTTATATTTGTGCTAGCGATGCACATGGGACGCCAATAATGCTAAAGGCTGAGGAAGAAGGTGTTACTCCTGAAGATCTTATTGAAGAAGTCACTGAACAACAAAAAAATTCTTTGGTTAACTTTAATATACAACACGATAACTATTACACTACTCACTCGGAAGAAAATAAGTATTTCAGTGAGCACATCTTTAATAGTGCAGATAAAAAAGGGCTAATTCTTAGAAAAAAAATTAAACAACTTTTTGATGACACCAAAGGATTATTTCTTGCAGACAGATATGTTCAAGGAGAATGTCCAAAATGCGGAGCAAAGAATCAATATGGAGATAATTGTGAAATTTGCGGAGCTACATATGAGGCCACTGAACTAATAAATCCTAAATCTATTTTTTCTGGAAAAAAACCATCCATTAAAGAAAGTGAACATTTATTTTTTGATGTAGCAGCATGTAGCAACAATTTACAAAAATGGATAAAAGAAACAAAACTTCAATCAGCTGTTAAAAATAAAATTCAAGAATGGTTTATAGACGGCTTGAAACCATGGGACATTAGTAGAGATGCACCCTACTTTGGTTTCAAAATACCTGGATACGATGATAAATATTTTTATGTCTGGCTTGATGCCCCTATTGGTTATATTGCGAGTCTAGAAAATTTCTTGAAAAAAGAAAAAGTTAGTAAAACTTCAAAAGATCTCTGGGATGAAAAAAGTGATACTGAGATCTATCACTTCATAGGAAAAGACATAATGAATTTTCATACTCTTTTCTGGCCATGCATGCTCGAGGCTGGAGGTTTTAAAAAACCTACAAATGTATTTATCCATGGATTTATGACTCTCAATGGAAAAAAAATGTCGAAGTCAAAAAAAAATTTTTTGTTAGTTGACGATTATCTTGATGTTCTGAAACCAGATTTGATTAGATATTATTTAGCCTCAAAATTATCTACTGGAGTTGATGACTTAGACATGGATCTTGAAGATTTTCAGAAAAAAGTTAACACAGATCTTGTTGGCAAATTTGTAAACATAGCCAGCAGATCTCAAGGTTTCTTAAAAAAAGATGACAATAAACTTAGTCGGTCTTTAGATTTAGAGATTATTGATAAATTTATAGATAAAAAAGAGGAAATATTTAACCTATTTCATTCTAGGGATTTCTCTAAAGCGATCAAAGAGATTATGCAGCTTGCCGATAAAGCAAATCAATATATAGATTTTCATAAACCATGGGAGTTGAATAAAAACGATAATAACTCAGAAGATGTGAAAAAAATTGCATCCACTGCCATTAATCTTTTTAGAATTTTAAATCTATATTTAGAACCAGTGATACCTGAAACTTCTGAAAAAATAAAAAATTATTTAAAATCTAACCAGTCACTCGATGATTTATCTACAAACTTAATGAATCATCAAATAGATATTTTTAAACCTTTAATGTTTAGAATTGAGGATGCTGAAATAACCAAGCTTAATGAGATCAGTCAAAATGGATGAAATTAATATTAATGACTTTGCAAAAGTTGATCTTAGGGTTGCAAAAATTTTATCCGCCGAAAATGTTGAAGATGCAGATAAACTCCTAAAAATAATACTTGATTTAGGTGAATTTGGACAAAAAACAGTTTTTGCGGGAATAAAAAAATTCTATGAACCTAATGATTTAACTGGAAAGTTAGTTGTGTGTGTAAATAACCTCAAGCATAGAGAAATGAAGTTTGGAACTTCGGAAGGTATGATTTTAGCTTCTAGCAATGATGAAGGGGTTTATTTAATTGCATCGGAAAGCGGCGCGCAGCCAGGAGATAAAGTAACCTAAATGAAAGAAACAGATATTTTAATCATCGGTGCTGGACCAGTAGGCTTATTTACAGTTTTTGAAGCTGGCCTATTAGGGTTAAATTGTGAACTGGTGGATAATCTGGATAAAATTGGAGGTCAATGTATCGAGCTTTACCCAGACAAACCAATTTATGATATTCCAGGGGTTGCGAATCAAACAGGTAAAGAGCATATTGAAGCCCTCTTGGAACAAATTAAACCTTTTGATTACAATGTTCATTTAAATACTAGAGTTGAAAAAATTGAACCTAAAGACGAAAAATGGATTGTTAAAACTAATAATGGTTCAGAGTTCTTAACTCACAATATTTTCATAGCCGCAGGAGCAGGTTCTTTTGAATCCAGAAGACCACCAGTTGAAGATCCTGACAAGTTTCTTGGAGATGGTATTGAATATGCCGTTAGAGACAAATCAAAATATAAAGATAAAGAAATTACTATTTTCGGCGGTGGGGATAGTGCGCTTGATTGGTCTGTAGAATTAGCAAAGACAGCGAAGAAAATTTTTCTTGTTCATAGAAGAGATGAATTTCGAGGAGCAAAACATACCGAATCTCAAATGAGAAAACTTGTAAAAGAAGGGAAAATTGAGCTCAAAATTCCTTACGTTATTAAAGACATAAATGGAACAGATAAATTTGAAGGTGTGAATTTAATGCACTTTGAAAGTAAGGACATAGAAACTATATCTTGTGATGAAGCTCTTTTTTTCTTTGGCCTTAATAAACAATTAGGTCCTATTCTTGATTGGGAAGTCGAATTAAAAGAAAAGAAAATTGCAGTTAATACAGAAAATTTTCAAACCAGTAAAGATGGAATTTTCGCAGTAGGCGATATTAATACCTACCCAGGAAAATTAGATCTTATTCTTTGTGGATTCCATGAAACCACTTTAGCTGTTCAAGAGGCTTTCAAAAGAATTAACCCTGGAGAAAGAGTTCCTTTTGGATACACGACATCCAATAAAGGTCTTCAAGAAAAATTAAAGGTCAATAAAAATTAGTACTGTTCCCACCATCGATGGAGATACTTTGGCCAGAAATATAGGCAGCTTGTTCAGAACATAAAAAAGCTGCTAAATCCGAAAACTCTTCAACGGCGCCCATTCTCTTTGCGGTTAATTCATTTTCCATATTTTGTTTAGCTTCCTCAAAGGAGATGCCTGCAAGTTTTGCTTGGAATTCTATTACCCGTGTTTGTCGATCAGTATCAATTCTTTCTGGTAGTAAATTATTTATGGTAATGTTGAATTGGGCCATTTCTCTAGATAATCCTTTTGAAAGTCCAAGCAAACCAGATCTAGCCGAGGTTGATAATCCCATAATTACGTGAGGATTTTTCACCATCGCAGAAAGAATATTAATTATTCGACCAAACTTTCTTTCTTTCATACCTGGTAAAACCGACTGCATTAACATAGCGGATTGCGTAAAGTTGGATTTTATAGCTGACAAAAAATCATCCTCGCTCCATTCGAAAAAATTTCCCGGAGGGGGTCCGCCGCTGTTATTAATTAAAATGTCAGGTTCAGGACATGCCTTTAAAAGTGCCACTCGCGTATTTTCATCTTCCATTGGTCCTAAAACTGACTGAACCTTAAAACCTTTGTCTTCAAATTCTTTTTTTGTGTTTTCAAGATTTTCTTCGTTCACTCCATTGATGGTGATCTCTACGCCTTCTTTTGCAAGAGACTTCGCACAAGCTTTGCCTAATCCCCTACTAGAACCACAAACTATAGCTTTCTTTCCAGAAATGTTTAGATTCAATCAGACGCCTCTTTTATCGCCGAAGGTTTCCAAATTTATCGGAGGCCCCCATTGAGAAGGTCCTGGAGCATCCCCAGGCATACCGCCAGTGTTTTCAATCATATTTATATGACCACAAGGAACAGAATTATCCAACATGTCACCATCAGTTTGATGCTCGTGTGTTTGTTTAAAGGGGCTTCTCCAGTAATCAAATATTTGACTTCCTTGGTAATGCCTACCTACTCCCCACTCTAATTCATAGTCAAACTCTTCCTTTTTTTGTTGAAGAATTTCATGTCCCATAAAAACATCATCAATATTTAACATTTCAAAAGAAACATGATTAAGCCCCGGAACACCTTCTGATTGATTTTTTGCATCAAGCCAAAAAATTGAATGATGGTCTGCAGGAGTAGAACCCCTATCCAATCTTGCAAAACATCCCATTAAGGGTGCATTAGAATCTTCAGAATCTCCAAACCAAAGTTTGTCGCTTGGAATTATTCCAAGGTGACGCTGGTACCATTCAAGCGCTAAAGAAATATTATTTGAATTAATTCCATAATGAGCAAATCTAATTATTTTAGGATAGGAACCTTTTGGATATCTTTTGATCTGATTTACTCTATTTATATTTGTACCTTCATTGGTAGGATAAGGCGATACTTCAGAAAAATCAGATCTCTCTTCAATTCCAAAAACTACCTCGACACCTATTCCATCAGGATCCATTGCTTTAGTTACATATCCTCCCCCTGGAGTAGATAGCTCTTCTATGTCAGAGAAATCATCCGAATTACTTAATTTCTCTAAGTCCTCTTTTGAAGCTGCCACAAAAGTAGCAGAGACAAACTTTTTATCTCCTTTCACACACTTTTCTATAAATGGTTGTGGTCCTTCACCTCGCATTAATAACAGGTCTTCTGTTTTCTCTACAGTATGCATCCCAAAATGAATTAAAAATTGCTCTTGTACGTCTAAGTCAGGACACTGAAGTGTGCAATACTGCACATCTTTAGCTTTAATAATTGGTTCCATAATCTTCTCCATAATGAAAATATTAATAATTCTTCAAAAGATTATCAAGAATATAAAACCGACAAAAAGTTAGTATATTTAGACTAAATTTTGAATAAATTTATTAATTAAAATAAGTTAAAATCCAAAAACAATGTTTGATGTCGCAATTATTGGATATGGACCCGTTGGTTCGATAATGGCTAACCTAATAGCTACTAAAGGTTATAAAGTGTTAATCATTGATGCCAATCAAGGAACAAGTCCAACAGCCAGGGCTATCAACACTGATGGTGAACAGTGTCGTACTTTTGACCTTTTAGGATTTGCTGACGAAGTTGTTTCTAATTCTGGTTACATTGATAAAGTATCTTTCACGGATGCTGAATTAAATGAAATAATCACCCAAGATCAGCCATTAGAAGTTGGTGCAATGGGTTGGCCTCCTCAACTGCTTTTTTATCAGCCTGAACTGGAAAAAATTATAAGAACTTCAGTAGAATCCAAAGAAAATATTGAAATCAAGGAATCTACTTTATTAGAGAGTTTTAAAACAGAGAGTGACAAAGTAATTTTAAATTGCACCTCGAACGGAGAATCAATTAATTTTGAAAGTAAATATTTAATTGGGTGTGATGGTGCTAGCAGTAGCGTCAGAAAACTTTTAAATATAGAAAGAGACGATTTAGGCTACGACCAAGATTGGTTGGTAGCAGATGCTCACCTCACTAAAACTACTGATATTCCAAAACACCATGCAAAACAAATTTGCAATCCTAAAAGACCTGCTACTTATGTACCTGGACGTAGAGGACATAGAAGATTTGAATTCAAATTAATGCCTGGTGAATCTAAAGAAGAATTAGAAAGCGAAGAGAAGGTATGGGAATTACTATCTCCGTGGATAAACCCAAACAACGCTACTTTAGAAAGAGCAGACGTTTATCAATTTCACGCTGCTTTAGCAAAAACTTGGAGGATTGATAATTGTCTTATTGCTGGAGACGCTGCTCATCAAATGCCACCTTTTATGGGAGCTGGGATGGGTACGGGTATTAGGGACGCCATGAATTTATTCTGGAAGCTAGATTTAATTTTGTCTAACAAAGCTGAAGATTCAATTCTGGATACATATCAAGCAGAAAGATACCCTCATGCTAAGTGGACAGTTGCTCAATCAGTTTCAATTGGCAAGATAATTGAAGGGCTGTGTGCACAGCAAGAAGGAAAAGAATTTACCCCTGACGATAATGAAGGCTATGGAGTTAAATTTCCACACCTTCCTTCAGGATTGTATAAAGATGCCTCCGATGATATCTCTGGCTATCCCTGCCCTCAGCCTCTTCTGATTAGAAATGGGTCAAAAGAATTATCGGATAGAATTGTTGGGTCAAAATTCACTATTTTTACAAAAAACGCAATTCCAAAACTTACTAAAAAGGCTGAAGAAATTGTCAAAGCGCTTGATATACAAATAATTGAATTTACCGATAAAGACGACGAAGAAAATAGAATGAGTAAAATTTTTGAAACTTATAAATTAATCCTGATCAGACCAGATCGATACGTCTACGGCGGAATTGAATCTTTGGATAATAGTTCAGATATTATTGAAAGTTTAGAATCAACCTTTTCTTTAAAAATATGAAAGCCTTACTTTTTCCTGGTCAAGGTGTTCAGAAAATCGGTATGTTGGACGAAATCATAAACTCTAATAAAGAACTTGTTGACTATCTATCATCAGCTTCTAAAAATTTAGACTTTGATTTAATAGAACTGATTTCTTCAGGACCAGAGGAAAAATTAAATTTAACGGAATTCGCTCAACCAGCAATTTTGGCTACAAGTATTGCAATCGCAAAAATAAAAAATATTAATTCAGAAATTAGTGTGACTGCTGGATTATCTCTGGGAGAATATTCAGCTTTAGTATTTGCCAACTGTTTAGAGTTTTCTGATGCACTAAAACTAGTAAATGTCAGAGGTCAATTGATGCAAAGCGCTGTTCCTGAAGGCACTGCTGGTATGTTAGTTCTTTTAAACATGGAGCTAGCAGACGTTTATAAAATGATTGAAAAGGTTAATTCCTCCGAAGAAGAAATAAACTTTTCTACTGACAATGCTGAGGGGGTTTCCGTATTAGCTGGAAAAAATTCATCCATTGATGCATGTAAAAAATACATTGAGGACAACGATTTTAGGAGAGTTAAGACTCAAATGGTTCAAATGTCGGTTCCATCTCATTGTTCTCTTCTTTCTGAGGCTCAAAAAGAATTAGAAAATTTATTAAATACAGTGGAATTTAAAGTTCCAGAAATTCCTATAATTCCAAACGTTTTGGCTAAACCAACTAGTGACGTGGATGAAATAAAAAACTCTTTGATCACTCAGTTAACAAATACTGTCAGATGGAGAGAAACTTTAAAGTATTTATCGGAAAATAAGATTCACCATATTATTGATGCTGGGCCAGGAAAAACTATTCTCAACATGGCGCGAAAGTTAAAAGAATTAGAAAAATCTAGCTTACTAGAGTTGTAAGTTACTTGTTGAACTCAAGAATATTTTTTTTAATGTGTTCAGCCATGTCTTGATTTGAAAAGCCGCCTTGAGCCTCAAAACTTGCTTTATTTTCATCATACAATGAGTTTTCACTTTCTTTCCCCAAAGTAATGATATTTCCTTTAAAAAGTTGAAGATTAATGGTGCCACAGACTTTTTCAGACATAGAATCGATTCGTTTTTGCAAGTCCAATCTTTTATCACTCCACCACAAACCATCGTAAATTAGTTTCGCGTAGGAGGGCATAAATGCATCTTTTTCTAATATTTCGTCTCTTGATAAACACAACGATTCAATTGCTCGTCTTGCTTTGAGTAAAATTGTTCCGCCCGGAGTTTCATAACAACCTCTAGATTTCATGCCGGTTGCTCTAGATTCGACAATATCTATTCTACCGATTCCATGTTCACAACCTAAATTATTCAAGACTTTCAAAAGTTCAGCTGCGGAATATTTAGTGTCATTTATTTCAATAGGATCACCCTTTTTGAAGGATATTTTAATTTCTTCTGCATCCGCTTTTGCATCATCTAAAGATTTTACTTTCAACCACATATCTTCAGGCGGTGGATTGGATAAATCTTCAAGCACCCCACCTTCATAAGAGATATGCAATAAATTTTCGTCCATCGAAAAAGGAGGTTCTTCTGCTTTACTAGCAGGCATAGGAATTTGATTTTCTTTACAATAATTCATTAAGTCTGTTCGAGATGATAAGTCCCATTCTCGCCATGGGGCAATTACTTCAATATTTGGATTCAATGCATGCGCACCCATTTCAAATCGAATTTGATCGTTGCCCTTCCCAGTAGCTCCATGAGAAATTATGTTTGTATCTTCAGACGCAGCAATATCTACCAATCGTTTTGCAATTAATGGTCTAGCAATAGCAGTGCCGAGTAAATATTCTCCTTCATAAAGAGTATTACATCGAAACATTGGAAACACATAATTTGAAACAAACTCTTCAGACAAATCATCGACAATAACTTTTACCGCACCAAAGCCTTTAGCTCTTTTTTCTAGATCAGAAGGAATATCGCCTTGACCCATGTCTGCTGTATAAGTGACGACATCAAGATTTTTTTCTTCTTGAAGCCACTTCAGAATTACCGAAGTATCTAAACCTCCAGAATAAGCTAGAATTACTTTTTTTGATGCCATGGTTGGGGAAATAATATCATGAGATGATTAATCTCAGATTTTTAATTATTAAGACTTTTATCTGCTTTAGAAGTTCTAAAAAAAACAAAAAAGTTATATTTCTACAGCGTCTATAAGAGTTTTGAGTTCACCACTTTGATACATGTCCATCATTATATCGCTGCCGCCAATGAGCTCTCCCTCGATATACAACTGAGGAAAAGTCGGCCAATTTGAAACCGTAGGCAAAGTTTCTCTTATATCTGGATTAGATAAAATATCTACGAAAGAGAACTCTTTTCCGCAAGCCATTAAAATTTGCGTTGCTCTTTGTGAAAAACCGCATTGAGGTTTGTCTGGTGAGCCTTTCATGTAGAGAAGAATTTTATTATCTTCAATTTGTTTTTTTATATTTTCTTCAGTGCTCATAATTTTATTTTAATATTTTCAGGTATCTTTTAATAGTTTCTTCAAGCCCAAGATCTAAGCATTCAACAATTAAAGCATGTCCAATGGAAACTTCTTCAATGTTTCCATAACTTATAAGTGTAGCCAGATTAGATAAATTCAAGTCGTGCCCTGCATTTAATTTGAGATCAATTTCATTGGCGAAAAGAATTGCTTCCTCATAAATTTCTAAGGTTTTGGCATCTTGATTTTCAAAAGCTTTTGCAAACGGACCAGTATAAAGTTCAACTCGATCTATCTTAATTTCTTTGGCTAACTGCAGCTGCTCCTTGATTGGGTCTAAAAAAATACTAGTTCTAATATTTTGATTTTTGTAACTGTCAGACAGCTCCTTAAGTTCAGTTGAAGTAGCTTTAAGATCCCAACCATGATCAGAAGTTAATTGATTAGAATCATCTGGCACTAAAGTAACTTGATCTGGTTTGTTATTTTCAATCAATTTCGAAAATCCAGGATAATGATTATTTTCTTGCTCGAGAGGATTTCCTTCTATATTAAATTCTACGTCGTACTCTTGAGTTATCTTTTTTATATCAGCCAAATCAGAGGGTTTTATATGCCTAAGATCTGGTCGCGGATGGACAGTGATCCCGTTCGCACCATTTTCTAAACATTTTTCTGCGAATTCTAATGGTGAAGGATTGTTACCTGGACGAGAATTTCTTAATAAAGCTATTTTATTGATATTGACGCTTAAATTAGTCATTTTAAATTGAAACTATAGTGAACCCATCATAAATTAATTTTGACCCTGTTAAAATCAAACAAAAGTGAGTAATCGAATAAAAAATCTCTTGACTGACCCTCTCTGTTAAATAGGCTCCAACATAAACTCCAATGGGGGCTAATGGCAATAATAAAAAAGAAGTCAAAAGATTATCAAAATTTATTTGTCCAAAGTAAGCGTAAGGTATTGTTTTAAACAGATTTAAAGCTAAAAAAACTATGGCAAGAGTAGATACGTAGATTCTGCGATCAAGTTTCATTGGAAGTAAATAAAAACTTAATGGCAATCCTCCCGCATGAATAGTAAAGCTTGTAAATCCAGCCAGTGAAGACCAAATTTTTCCGGAAATTTTTGTACTAGAGCTCACTTCTTTATTTTTATTTATAAAATACTCAATCCCAAAGGAACAGGAAATGATTCCTAAGATAATTCTTATTGAATTGTCTGAGAGAAAACTATAGGTGATTGTTCCAATTATTACTCCTAAAAAAGTTAATGGAATCATGGATTTAATTAACTCGATGTTCCACAACTTCCAAAAACGTTTAATAGTTACTAAATCCATAAAAATTAAAGGAATTACTAGGATTGCTAATGCCTGTAGTGGAGGAATAAATAAACTCATTAACGGAATGGCTAAAATAGGAAGTCCTAAACCAAAACCAGCTTTCCCCATACCATGAAAAAAAACTGACAATACCGCAACTACATAAAAATAGGGATCAAGAATCATTAAAATTTAAAGAGCCTTGTAAAGGCTTTTAGTCAAATCGTTAGCTGATTTATAAAGTTTACCGAGTGAATGTTGTCTATTATTAATAAATGCAAAACCTATTTTATTGACTTTATCTCCGAAGCCAGCAGCACCACCAATTCCGGTGTGCCCAAACATTGTATTTTTGTATCCAATTGGAGAAAAAGGCGCATCAAGCATATAACCCAAGCCAAATTTATAGGGCGCTTGAAGTAAAACCTTATCAGGTCCAATTGAAAATTCCGTTGTTGCGAGGTCAATTGTTTCTTGATCTAAAATCTTTTTGCCATCCCTTGAGCCGCCGTTAGACAGAATTCCAAAAAATTTCGCCACCCCTCTTGCAGTGCCGTGTCCATTGGCAGCTGGGATTTCTCCTTTACGCCATTGAGGACTGTTTGGAAAATCAGTAACGGATCTTAAATTTTGATCGTCCTGAACTATTTCAATAAAAGCTTTTCGATACTCTGCACTTGAAAGAGTATCTCCAATTGCTCGAATCCTGCTTGGAAGTAGCCATCTAGGGATTCTTCTAAAAAAATTAATAACGTTTATTGGAGCTTCCTGCATGATCATTTCAGCACATCTTTCAAATTCACTTTCATCTAAACCTATTTTGAAATCAATATCGAAAATATCTGCAATCTCTTCTTTGAAAAAAGTTCCTACCGATCTACCATCAACTCTCCTAATAATCTCACCTAACAAGAATCCGAAGGTCATAGCATGATATCCTTGAGCGGTGCCAGGAACATGAAATGGTTCTTGTTTAGCCAATTGATTGACAATCAAGTCCCAATCTTCCCAACATTCATATGGCAAAGGTTCTTGAAATCCAAACATCCCAGCACGATGGGTAAAAAAATCTTTTATTGTAGTATCCCCTTTTGACTTACAATCGTACTCAGGCCAGTACCTGGAAACTCTATCGCCTAAATTTATTTTTTTTTCTTCCAATAATTTAAGAGCACATGTTGCGGTCATTGCCTTGGTCACGGAAAAAACGTTGGCAATAGTATCCTCAGTCCATACTTCCGTATGCTCTTTATCTTTATAACCTCCCCACATGTCAATAACCAACTCATTTTCAATTTCCAAAGAGAGAGCAGCACCATCATCAAAACCAGATTTTATTGCTTTGGAAAAAATATCTCCAAGTTTAGAAAACTTTGAATCACAAAATCCTTCAACCTTAGTAACAGTCATTTTTTTAAAATATTTTGTATTAACTCAATAAACTCTTCTGGCATATCTAAGAATAAATGATGCATGGCACCATCAAGTTTATGCATCTTATTTTGGTCTAAATTACCAACGTAGACCATATAGTCTATAACATCTTGAGAATAAAGTTGGCTGGAGCCTCCGTACACTATTTCAATATCAACTTTGGCTTTCATAAAAATTTCGTGCAAATCATTGTATTCGTAGGTTTTTGGTATGAGTGGATCTGCTTTAAGGGTCCAACCCTCTTCGGTTTGTTTATATGAATGCTCAGCAACGTTTCTTAAAACAAAGTCTTTTGCACAAGGCTGCGGTGGCATCAGTCTAAACCTAGAAATTGCATCTTCTAAATCTTCTGAAAATACTGCAAATCTTGACGACGGCCTACTGGATTTCATTGCTGCAGCTCTCTCGGGAGGTAAAACTATTATTGAGTCTAATAAGATCAATTTTGAAAATAAATTCGGAAAAAGGGAAGTAGAGTACATTGACACCGCGCCACCCATGCTGTGAGCTAAACAAATCACAGAATCCCAGCCCATTGCATTCACAACGCCTTTGATTTCTTTGCTGTAGATTTCCTGAGAGTAAAAATCTCTACGCCCACTGTCACCCATGCCACTAAAATCCATGGCGACAACACAATATTCTTCCATAAAAGCTGGAGCAATATGTGACCACCAAAGACTATGAGCATTAAAGCCATGCAATAAAAGGAGACCAGGAAGGTTTTTATCTCCCCAAACATTAAAATTTATCGAAGCTCCATCTACTTCGACAGAATTATTTTCTGGTTCAATTTCAATATTACGCGTGAACCATTCGGGTTTCTCATTGAGCGGGTTATTTCCAATAAGCATTAATTATCTCCGTAAAAAAAATTATACAAATTTCCTTTAATTTTAACGTCTGGTGCACGACTCAGCGGCTTTCTTATGAGTTTTGAAATTTTTGATATAACCATTTCTGAATTAGCTACTAATACGTAGTTTAACTCTTTATCCACGTTGAAATTTCCCTTCAAAATATCTTGATTTGGTGTGCTATAAAAATCACCAATTAATTTTTTATCTTTGCATCCCAAGATAACTTCCATTTCTGTAGTTACTTCTTGATTCAAAAGCCCGCGTCTATCCATATCAGCAAAAAGATTGCCTGAAGCTTCGTAGCAACCGTCTATATCAAAAGTCATGTTGATGTTATTGCCAGAGAAAGAGGAAATAGAAGGTATTCTTTGTAAAAACCTTCTAGATCCAATTTCAAAATTAACTTCTCTAAGATTAATTCGTCTCTCAATCAATGTGCCAATTAAATTGAGCTTTCCCTCTACCAGAACTTCATTGTCATTAAGAAAAAATTCTAAGCTCCTCAAATCTGTTTGGGTTTTAAGATCTCCAAGATATTCATTAGCAAAAGATAAATCTGAAATTTCTCCTGACCAGATAGTTCCTTCGATTTTACTATAAGTTATCTCTGGGAAATTCTCAGACAATATCGGTTTTATAACACTAAGTGGCAAGTTAATAGTCACTACAAAGAGAGTTATAAAAAGACTGGAAATAATAAAAAAAATAAAATATTTCATATTTTTAAGATTTAAAAGTTAACTGAGCACTAACTGAATCTCCGGAAACTCTTCTTATATTCATTTTTGTAATCTCAACATTATTATTATTAACCTCTAAAAGCCAATTAAATAAATCAACAAAATTAGATTCATTTATCCAAATGGATATTTCACCATCAGACAAAGGTAAAGAGCGATCAATTTTAAGATTCTTATCCAGTGCGGATGTATTTAAAGAAGATACAAAATTACTCGAGAAATTTGATCTTGAAATTATTTCTTGATCCTTTATTGAAGATAGAAATTCTATTCTACTAATAGTAATTTCATTTTCTTTTTTTATATCCAAAATAATATTATTTAGAGTAAAAATTATAGAAATTAAAAAATAAAAACTTACAAATAGAAAAGTTCCAAAAAGAATAATTTGGTGCAATCTCGTAAGTTTTATATCGAACATATTTTTAAAAATTTCTAACATCCAACTCCCCTATGAGTAAATTGTTTGAGCGTCTAGAACTACCAATTGATATATCAACACCTGAATTAGCCATAAGCCTTACCAAATTTTCAATTTCTTGATAGTCAATAGCCTCTACTTCGATTGATAACTTATTCGAATCTGAATTAATTGAGATCAGGCTAATATTATCCATTATAGAAATTTCATTGGATATAAGTCCCAGCAAATCTAAATTTTTTTTTGTAAATGAATTTATATTTACTAAATTATTTACCTGAGAAATTAAGTCATTTTTTAAAGTTTCATTGGGAAATTTTTCATTAAATATTCCAGAAAGTTGATTTTTAAATTGATAATTAGAAATTGATAAAGCGCTAATTTGAATTAAAGCTGAAAATAGAAAAATTGAATAAACCGCTATGCCAGTATAAAAAAGGATTTTCCATTCTTTAAATTTTTTTAACCAATCTATTTTGGGCTCAAAAGTTCCTTTTAAGATATTAATTTCTTTTTTGATATCGGGTATGTTTTCGCTCCAAAGAGATTGAATATCTTTATGAGATTTAAACTTTAAAAAATTTTTACTTTTTAAAGCCTCAGGAATTCTTTCCAAAACATGACATTGAATTATCTGATTTTTTGAATATTCTTCTAGATAAGGCAAATAAGATTCAAAAATTTCTAAATTTCCCGACCAATACCATTTTTTATTCAAAGCTATGATTACTTTATCTCTGATAATTATTAATTTATCTTCTTCAAAGGAAGCTTCTATGGGTTGCAAAGACGAAGTAGAAAATAAATCAATATCTTTGATAAGTTCTTCCAAATCATTTTTTTTTGCTAGCAATAAAATTCCCTCTTTGTTGTTCAAATACTTTGAATAATTTTCGCCATCATCAAGTATTTGATCTTCTATGAGGAATGGTATGGCTTTTTTTTGATTTGCTAGACTTGTATCAGGAAGTTTTATTTCAAAGGAATTAAATAAATCAGATATTAAAAAGAAATTTTTTTGAACTCTAGGAAAATTAATGATTTCATTTTCGCTAATTATATTTTTTTTGCCGTCCGTCTCTAGAAAAAATAATTTTTCTTTCGAATAGTAGTCATAAATAACATAAATCAATTTATTCATAATGAATTACCTTTCTTTCTTGAGATAATTTGCATAGTTTCTTTTTCTTTCAAAAATCCAGTGTTCATTATAAATGTGAACTCATCAAATTTTATCTGAGTTTTTAAATTAAAATAAAATGGCTCGGTCGTAAGTTTTTCCTTGGCAAATTTTGTAGCAAAACTTTTTTTTATAAAGTCATCATTAAAAAAATCTCCTATTTTTTGAAAGCCTTCTAAAGGTCTATTCTCAATAATATTGATAGCATCTTGATCAGTTATTTTATTCTCGCTTAGTGCAACTAAAATTTTTGGCTTTAAAGGCGAAATAGAATTCAAATTTATTAAATTTAATTCATTTGGCAACGCGCAGATGTAAGGCTTTAAGTTTTGATATATATCTTCACTAATTCCTTTAACTTGTCTGATTTCATTGATATTTTGAAAATAATCATTATCTGGTAAATATGGAGATTCTAAATTTGAGTAGTAATAATCTTCTGCTCCGTTGTAATTATCAGGAAAGTCATCAAAATCCATCCAGTCTGTGAGAGACGAAGATATGAGTTCAACTTTTTCATCTGGTGTATCCAGACTGATTAATAAGTTTTTAAAAAATTTTAACTCTTCTTGATTTACGATTTTCTTATTACTTTTTTCTATGTTAGTTACCAATACATTGATGTTGAAACAATCGCTTTTATCTTCGATTTGAGCCAGAACATCGCCTCTCTCTATTGGAATTTTTATAGGACTATAAGGATCATATTTATTTGTCATTAATGATAATGAATTTCTTTTTTCTGAAGAACTTATGAAGTCTAAAGTGTATTCCTCCAAACTCAGCACTAAAAGAAGCGATTGCTGGTCACTTAAATATTTTTTTTCTAACTCAGATGTAAAAATTGTAATGTCAAAAAGCCTATAACCTATTAAAGACACAACAGAGGTTATCAACAACGATAAAAGAAGAGCTGCTCCTCTTTCAATTTTTATATCTTTCTTAAGCATTGGAAACTATAAAAATTTTTTTAAAAAAAACTTCTCCTATTTTTATGTTGAATTTGAGTAGTTTTGGAATATTTTCAGGTTCAAAAGAAGAAAAAGAACTCGATAAAGGTTTTTGTATCTCAATTTCAGAAACATCTGAAATTAATGCTAATGGGTTACTTGAATATGGAGAATTTAGAAAATTACTTACATATCGATTTAAAGTTCCATTTTCTAAAATATATTTTACTTTGAACATGGATCCAGTATTTCCCAATCCGTCGCTGGAAGAAAACCTAACAAACTCTATAGCTGTTCCATTTTCAATTAAAAAAGGTGAAATAAAGAAAATTTGTTTTTTAACTCCAAATTCATTTCGAGCTAATTTATCTGAAGCATGAATTAAGTCGTCTCTTATTACTTCCGTAGCAACGATAAGTTGTTTTAAATTGTCTGTTTTAGAATTTATTTGAAAAAAAGAATTTGCCGAAGAAGATAAAAAGGATAAAGAAATTAAGGCAGTCATACTAAAAATGAATAAGACAATTAACATTTCTATCAAAGAGTAGCCTTTGCTGATTTTCATTTAAGTGTTTTGAATATTTCTAATTTGTATGGGTTGGACTCAGTTTCAGATGCTACTTCCACTGATATGCTTAACGAATTCTGAGATCTGTTGATATTAATATTCCTTCTCCAAATATAAGAATTACCCATCATAATTTCCGATTGAGTGGAGATGTTATTAGTTAGAAAATTATTATCGTAAAAAGAAAGCAGAAGAATATTTTCTGCAATGGTTGAAGAATAAAAATCGTCTTTTAATTTCAAATAACTATTTGTTGAAAAACTAATACTCGATAGTCCTGCTGCAGCAACTATAGATAAAATTAATAAAGAAACTAAAACTTCTACTAAGGTAAAACCTTTCACTCAAATCAATCCAAATTAGATATGTCACTATCAAGACCTTCTCCCCCTTTTTGGCCATCTGCGCCAAAGGAAATAATCTCAAATGGACTATTGTTTTTTCCTGGCCTTTCGTATTGATAGTCATTGCCCCATGGGTCAAGCTCTAACCTCCTTATGTAGCCGCCTTGGCGATATCTATCTGAAAATCTATTGTTAGAGGGTTTTTCTATCAACGCATTCAAACCTTCTTGTTTTGTAGGGTAAGAGAACATATCTAACCTATAAAGCTCTAAAGCTTGTTCCATAATCCTGATATCGGCCTTTGCTTTATCTACCCTTGCTCGATCTTGACTAGGCAAGACATTTATAGCCACAACAGCAGTTAGCATTCCAATAATCATAAGAACAACTAATATTTCAATAAGGCTGAATCCATTTTCCAATGATTTAACATTAAAATTTTTTCTTATCTTTTTTTTCATAATGTTGTCGTAAAAGTATTTAGTTGAATTAATGGCAAAAGAATTGCTAAAACAATCAAAGCAACAAAGACTCCTAGAATAATAATAACTAGTGGTTCAAGAAGATTCATTGCAATTTTAGTAGAATTTTTAAACCTTGTTTCTAAATAATCTGAGAGCTTAGATAACATCTCTTCGAGTTTTCCTGAATTTTCTCCATTTTGAATCATCTGAATAACTAACGGCGGCACAACATCAACATTTTCCAAAGATCTCGCAATGGATTCTCCTTCTTTAACGTTATTTGATGCTTTTTTTATTGAGCTTCTCAAGTAGCTATTCGAAATTGTATCAGATGAAATCTGCAAAGCATTTAGGATAGATACATTTCCCATCCTTAGTAGACTCAGCGAACTAGTAAATCTAGATAAATCAGCGTCTAACAAAAAATCTTTTATAACTGGAATTTTTAATAAAACCTTATCAAATTTAGTTTTTACTTTTTCAGCTCCTAAATATCTTACTAAAATAAAAAAAGATAAAAGAGGAATCAATAATGAAAATAAAAAAAACGGACTACTGATCATTTCAGAAAGATTAATAAGATATTTGGTTAAAAAAGGGAGTTCTCTATTCAAAGAGGAAAATTGTGAAACTACGTCTGGAACTACATAAACAAGCAACATACTTATTATTCCCAAAGCAACAGTGAAGAGAATGGCGGGATAAACTAAAGCTCCTGTGATTTCCTGAGTCATGTTTGCTCTTCTTTCTAAGAAGTCTGATGTTTTTTCTAAAATTTCTCCCAACTCACCGGAAGATTCTCCAGCTTTTATGAGCGAGCAGTATAGTTTGTCAAAAGACTCAGGGTGTTCTTCTAATGATTCAGAAAATTTGAAACCTGATTTTACTTTTAAAGAAACCTGTTTCAGTTTATTTTTAACTCGAAGAGGTTCAATTTGATTTGAAACTGAATCTAAAGCTTGATCAACAGGTATACCGCTATTGATTAAAGTAGATAATTGTCTTGAAATTAATGACAATTTTGAAAAGCCGATCGATGAAAAAAAACTAAAATTAAATCTTGTGTTTGATTTTTTTAGTTTGAGTGGAATTAGTTTTCTATTTTTTAGTTCGTTTTGAGCTTCATTAATATTTTCGGCTACTAGGTAGCCATTTTCGGTTTCACCGTTATGATCAATTGCCTTGTATGTAAAACTAGCCATAATTAATCAACTTGCTTAAGAACTCTTTTTATCTCTAATTCCGAAGTAATGCCCTTTTTAACTTTTTCTTCGCCATCATTCAGCAAAGAATTATATTTTTTGAAAGCTACTTTTCTAATTTTATCTTCGTCTATAGTTTCATTTATAAAATTTCTAATATCGCTATCTATTTTAATCATCTCGAAAATTCCAACTCTTCCAGAGAATTCATTTTTGTTGGTTAATTTTCTTACGAGTCTCTGCGCTATAACCATTTTTAAAGTACTGGCTAGAAGGTACGGCTCAACCCCCATATCAATCAATCTTGTGATGGCTCCAACCGAATCGTTCGTATGGATGGTAGACAAGACTAAGTGACCGGTTAAACTCGCTTGAATGGCAGTTTCAGCAGTTTCCTTGTCTCTAATCTCACCGACCATAACAACATCTGGATCTTGTCTTAATATTGCTCTTAATCCTTTAGAGAAGGACAAGCCTACTTTGTTATTTACTTGAGTTTGGCCTACACCTTCCAAAGCATACTCAATGGGATCTTCTACAGTTAATATATTTCTCGTCTGATCATTTAGAAAATTCAGTCCAGAATAAAGAGTAGTTGTTTTTCCTGAACCCGTTGGTCCTGTTACCAAGATTATTCCACTTGAACTTTTAAGTTGTTGCAAATAATCTTTTGTCATTTCACTAGTCATTCCCAGATCTTCTAGATCAAGGCTCGCATCTGCTTTATCTAACAACCTTAAAACAAGCCTTTCTCCAAAACTTGAAGGCAAAGTGGAAACTCTAATATCGACCCACTTTTCTCCTAATTTTAATGACATCCTTCCATCTTGAGGTATTCTGCGTTCAGCAATATCAAGATTAGACATAACTTTTATTCTTGCATTCAGTAAGGGTGCTATTCTGCTGCTGGGATTTAATTTTTCTTTTAAGATACCGTCAACCCTAAATCTTATAGATAAGTTTTCTTCGTATGGTTCTATGTGAATATCTGAAGCACCATCTTTAATTGCCTCGGATAAAATAGCATTTATTAATCTAATAACAGGAGCATCGTTACTATCATCTAACAAGTCTTCAGTTTTAGGTAGATTAGAAACCAAAGAATCAAGATCAATATTTTCATCGATATTTTCGATCAAGTCTTCTGAAGCAGAAGTATTGTTTGTGAAGTTATCAGATAAAGCTTTGTTAAATTCTTTAAAGGGCAGCTTAGATAAGTTCAAAGGCAGATCAAAATGTTTTTGCAAATAGGAAATAGCAGAAATTTTAGTATCGTTAGTGTATTTAATGATCAATTGGTTATGATCTTTCTCTAATAAAATTTGATTTTCTTTGCAATATTTATAACTTAAATCGATTTCATTTTTCATCTAATTTTCAATTATTAATTAAGTCTTCTAATACTTTTAAATCAGGTGTGGGTCGCCCTCTTTTAGATTTTAAAATTTGTTCAGCTTTCAACAGGTTGTATTTCTCATTTGTAATCGTTTGCATGTCTGTTACATCTCGAACAATAGTTGGTTTCAAAAAAACAACTAAATTCTTTTTTGATCTCGAAGTCGTAGTGGATTTAAATAACCTGCCTAGTAAGGGAATGTCTCCTAATAATGGTACTTTTCTTTCTGATTCCTGCACGTCATCGCTTATCAAACCACCTAAAACAATGATCTCACTATCTTCCACCATCACGGCCGTTTTAATTACTCTTTTATTTGTAGCTATTTCAGAAGCTCCAATCAACAGAGGTCCAAATACGCTTGATACTTCCTGTTCTATATCTAACCGAATGGAGTTTCCCTCATTAATTTGTGGTTTAACAAGTAACTTGACGCCAACTTCTTCTCTGCTGACCGTTCTAAAAGGATTTGTATTGTCAGAACCTAAAGATTCTCCAGTTGTGATTGGTATTTCTTGGCCAACTATAATTGAGGATTCTTCGTTATCCATTGTGAGAATAGAAGGAGTTGATAACACATTAGAATCTGTATCTTTTCGAAGAACATTAAGAATTGCAGCAAAACTTTTTTCATCCTTTTTATATTTTCCAACTCCAGCAGCGAATCCATCTAAGGTTAATAGTGATTGTGCTGCAGCTGGAATAGAAGATGAACCGGACGTAGTATCATAAACTTCTCCTCCTACGATCGCAGTTAGATCAGGATTTGGGTTTCCAAATCGTTGAGAAACAATTGGGGTATCAGACCCATCGCCCGAGAAAAGGATTTGAACACCAAGCTCTTTTGCTAAAGTATCTGAAATTTCTACAATAATAGCCTCCACCAAAACTTGAGCTCTTTTGATATCTAAGCTTGCAATAACATCTTCAATTGCTGTCATTACTTCAGGGTCGGCTGAGATTACCAATGAATTGGTACCTTCATGTGCTTCGATGCTAGTTGTTATTTTACTGGTACTTCTATCTTGTGCTGATAAATTTTCTGATAAATTCTTTAGAATCTTTTCGAGAGACTTGGCATCGGCATATTTAAGATATTTCACTTTCAGGGTGCTTGAACCACTTTGCTCGGTATCTAAATTCTGTATTAGATTTTTCATCCTATCCACTATGGGCTCGTCTCCAACCAAAAGGATGCTATTGCTTCGATCAATTGAATATGAAGTGAATTGATTTGGATTCATTCCTCCTGAATTATCATTGAAAATTTTATCAATTATCTTTGAGACCTCTTTTGAGGAAGAATAATTAAGTTTAATAACCTCATATTTTTCTCCTGGTGTTTTATCGAGTTCATTAATAATGCCTCTTAACTTTTCTACAGTTCCGGCCCGGTCTGCAATTATCAGTGAATTAGTCGGCTCATAAACAGCGAGATGACCCTGCGAAGAAATAATCGGCCTCAATATTGAAATTAAGGAATTCACTGAAGCAAATTTAGGTTTAATAATATCTGTTACAAAAGAGTCGGCTGGGCTATTAGACCTAAGGAAAGTATTAAAGGCTTGCCTTCCGCTTATTTCAGGAACTATTTTAGTTGCGTTATCTTGTTCTATAGCAGCATATCCATGCACGGCTAAAACAGAGAGCATTACTTCATAGGCTTCATCAATGGATAAATCCTCACGAGAAATTATTGTTATTTTGGCATTTATTCTTGGGTCGACTATAAAAGTCTTACCCGTTAAAGATGAAATATCAGATATAAAAGCTCTAATATCAGCATCACGCATATTTATAGTGACAGCATGACTGTACAGAGAAAATATTAGTGTCAGAGTCGCGCAAAATTTTAAGTAATTTCTTAAATACATATTTTATTTAATTTACTTTTATACCAATCGAAATTGGATTGTTATCTCTCAAGATCGAAAGATTAAGATCCCTAGGTTCGCTGAAAAAAGTCTCCAGGTTTGAAAGGTAATTTTCATTTAGATCAGAGACTAAAGCACCATTTATTGAAACAAGAACATCTCCTGGCATAAGGTCTAAGTTAACAAAAAAGTCTTTATTCTCTCCAGGATTTACTTCCAGTCCAGACAAAGTGCCATTTGAAAAAATTGGAACAAAAGAAATCGCGTCAAGAATATTTTGATTTGATAGCCACTCCGCAGAAATTATATTGTCATTTTTATTTGCAGGATTTTTTAAAATTTCAGTTTCTATTCCTGAAATTAGGTTCGGTTTATTAAATGAGAGACTCTCTGCAACCCCAGATCTATTGATCGTTACATAATCTTTATGTATCGACTCTAAAAAAACATTATCTAAGATGCGATCTCCTGTCTGATACTCTTTTTGATCTGATTTATTGAGGCCAATGATTGCAAAATTTTTATCCTCAGAAGAAGTCACGCCAAATAACTTCAAAGATAATGATGTTTCTGGAGCTTTGATAGCGTTTAAAAGAGCATTGGAATTTTCTTTAGAATCATAATTTGACAAGAAAGGATTTCGATCTATCTTTCTGATTTGGATCTTTGCGGCGGTGGACTGATTTAGAACGGGTTTGTCAGCAAAGATTATTTCTAAAATTACATTTGAAGTCTCAAAAGAAAATATTAAAACAACGATAGCGATAACAATTGTTTTGGCCTTTTTAGAAATGAAATCAGCGATTTCATTGTAAATATTAAAAAAATTTATATTCATAATTTAAATATACTATTTTGACCTTTAGCGAATATATTATCTTATAAAATATACGATTTTGAATGACAATTAAGTGACAATTTGAATATTATAATTTTATGGAAATTTTATATGCTTTCTTGCTAGGACTTATATTTGGAAGCTTTCTCAATAGCTTGTCATATCGCATGCCTATTATCCTTAATTATCGTAATGCTTTGAAGGAGTTTCCAGATATGGGACTTTCTTTTCCCAGGTCGTTTTGTCCAAATTGCAAAGCACCTTTATCAGTATTTTCGCTCATACCGGTTTTAAGTTTTTTTATTCAAATGGGTAAATGTAAATCTTGCAAACAAAGTATTTCAATCAGTTACCCTTTTTTCGAGATTTTGCTTGGAATTTTATTTGCCTTAATTTTGATCAAAGCAGGTTCGATAAATTATATCTTTCTTTTAGATTGTCTTTTTATTTTTACCTTAATCTTAATCGCTCGCTTGGACGAAAGTTTTTTCAAAATTCCCTTCTCGCTTAATTTAATCGTTTTTTTTACTGGAATTCTTACCAATTTTTATTTCACTTCTTTAGGCCTAGGGTTTGTCTCTTTCTTGATATGCCTTGCCGTGTTATCTGCTATCAAATTTTTAGCAGACTATATATTGAAGAAAGATTCTTTTGGTTGGGGGGATATAATATTGATATCCAATCTATCTCTATTTTTTGGTATCTACAATTTACCCTTTATTTTATTCGTCTCTTCTTTATCAGGAATAATTTGGTATTTTTTTAAAAAAAGAAATGTTTCAGAAAAAACTATTGCTTTTGGTCCGCACATTACTTTGTCTGGAATCTGGTTATTATTTATTCTTTAAATTAATTTTATACACCAAAAATTATTCTTAATAAAATATAGAAGAGAATTGTAAATGCTGCACCAGTAGGAATAGTTACTAACCAAGAAGCAATTATTCTCCTTATCGAAGCATAATCTAAGTGTTCTGCGCCTTTAGCTAACCCAACGCCTATAACTCCACCGACTAGTGTATGTGTAGTTGAAATAGGAAACCCAAGATAAGTCGCAGCAACGACAGTAGACGCTGTGGCCATTTCTGCGGAGAAGCCAAGACTAGGTGTTAGAGCTGTAATTTTTTTTCCGACTGTTGAGATGACCCTGGAACCTAGAGTTGCTAAACCAAAAACTATCCCAATACCTCCAACAAGTAAAACCCATGGGCTAATCGAAGATTTAGATCCTATTTCGCCAGTATCCACAACACTTACAACTGCTGCCAAAGGTCCAATTGCATTTGCAACATCATTTGAACCATGGGCAAAAGCCATAGCGCTAGCAGAAACTATCATTAGCAATCCAAATGCAAATTCAATGCCGCCTTCTCTCATTATTTGATCTTTATTCCTTCTTAAAAAAAATGCTGTTCCAGTTGCAACAATAATGCTAAAAATTAAAGTAAATAAATAAATTTCATTTTCTGAAAATTCTATTCCTACATGTTTAAGACCTTTCCTTGCTGTGACGAGTGAAATAACGACTGCTACTAGAAAACTATATAATGGAATAAAAGTGATAGCTGCTTTTCCAGGATTGGCTCTATCTAAAATTAATTTTTTTGCAGATATATAGAGTCCAAAAGCTAAAGTTCCAGAAAATAAAGGGGAAGTTACCCAACTCATTGCTATATTACCAACCTTACCCCAAGATACAGCATCTACTCCCTTAGAAATTAGTACGAAACCAATAATAGCTCCCACTATTGAGTGAGTAGTAGAAACAGGCCAGCCTCTTAAACTCGCGATAAACAACCAAGTACCTCCTGCTAAAAGAGCTGATATCATGCCCATTACAAATATATTTACATCATTGGCATATAGATTTGGATCTACGATGCCTTTTCTAATTGTAGAAGTTACTTCTCCACCTGCTAAAAAAGCTCCTAAAAATTCAAAAATAGCCGCAATTATTATTGCTTGTTTAAGGGTTATAGCTTTGCTTCCTACAGAAGTCCCCATGGAGTTTGCAACATCGTTAGCCCCAATGCCGAAAGCCATAAAAAAACCAATAAATCCTGCAATCAAAAGTATGTTAAAAGGATTCAAAAACAAAGTTTCCATATTGAGAGTCTCTAAATTAAAAATAATTTTACTACAAGATTGTTAAGAAACTGTTGCCTTAATGTAACTTAATTTTAGATATTAAATTAAAATTTATATGAAATAGTGAATGATTCAAATCCTTGCAATTTATGGATAAATAAAAAGACTTAGGTTTTTTTTCAGAGATATTTATGAAAAATAAAGAACTGCCACTAAAACTATCCATAAAGAAATAAAACCAAATATAACCATCTCTTGCACTTGAGACTTTGCAGGTATTAATCTTTGATCTTTAAGAACGGTTTTAGTATTCATATTATTTGTAACTTTAGTGACACTATTATGTCACATAATTGACACAATAGACCAATTTTTTAAAAAAACTAGCATTTTTTTTTAAAACTTTAAATTTAAATATTTAAAAATTGAATTCGATACCTATTTCAGTTTAGTCCTTAGACTTACAAAAAATAAATTTATCCAAAACAATAAAAAGGCAAAGATAAGAATTTATACATATGAGTGTTTGAATTATTAAATATAAACTCTAGAGATTATCTAGGAACATTTAAAGCATCAAGCACATCTTTGAAAGAGACAATTTTAAAGTTTTGTCTTTTAGTTTTATACCCATCTTTATTAAGACCATCTTGTGCAATCATAATACCTTCTGGATACTCATCACTCAGTTTAAAGTTGATTGTTTCTATACCGTCAGTATCAGTAACATTGTCTATACTTTTTGAAGAACCTATTCTAAAACTGGTTATATAATCATATGGATAATTCCTATCATAAAGATTAAATTTACTATCGCCTTGAGAGGATAAAATTAAATAACCTGAATTGTTTGATGTTTTATATAAAGATACTCCCTCTGGGTCGCCACCAATTTGACCTTCTCTAGAATCGACAATATAAGGCTCAGAGAAATCAAAACTGTCATCGAGTCTATAAGCTTTTAAAACCCCTCTTACTTCTTCTTCTGATATAAAAAGAGTTCTATTGAAATCATCATAAACACACCCTTCCGATTCTCCACCATTATTAAAAGTTGTTATAAGATCGAGGCCATTATCAGTCAGGTTCCATACTTCGACTCTCGGACCAGTGTCTTCTGTTAAAAAAGCAACTAATCCATACTTTGGATCGATTCCAGCGCATATACCATATACGATAATATTTGATTTACCTCTAAATGATGGTTTTGATGGGACTTCCCATGAATTATTTTTAAGTTTTTGTCTTGTTTTATTATCTTCAAATACCCATAAATCTACCGATCCTAATGTTCTATTAGACCCAAAAAGAAAAGTAAAATCAGAGACATTCTCATCGTCACCAAGATTCATACTTCTTGTATCAACATTATTAATCCTACCAAGATTTGTATAGCTCAACTCTTGTCCTTGAAGATTGTAACTATAAATTCCGCTTTTTTTATCTGTTCCAAAGATAATTGAATTTGAAGGATTATTTTTATTTAGCCATATTGCAGGATCATCGGCTGCATCTCCCTCAGTTATAACTGGCGGTGTCTCGTAAATTGCCTCAACCTCAACATAATCTGCAAAAGCAAAAGTAGAAAGTAAAAAGGCAAGCATGAAACTTGCCTTTTTAAGGGGAAAATAATTTTTAGTACTTATAAGTGAAACCAATTGTCGCACTTCTACCATATTCATCATATTGAGAAAGCCTTGAAGGACTGCCCCAATAATAGAATTCTGGTTCATCATTTATATTAATTAAGTCTAATTTGAGAGTTAAATTATCATTTAAATAGTACTTGGCTGTAAAGTCTATTTGCGAATGATCATCAGTAAATCTGATATTGTTATAATCTAAATCATCTACAGTAGTTTCTATGTCATCATCAGCAAGATAATCTAAGTAATCACTTCTTGAAGCTACTGTGAGTCTCATATCAACTTTACCTTTGTCATAACCAATTGATAAATTTTCTGTGCTATCAGCGAGTTTTCTAAATGGAACGGTAAACACACCGTTACTGCTAGGAATATCGCTATCTGCGTCAACTTTAGTTAAATTGACTGAGATGAATAAACCATCAAATGGTTCAGGAAGATCCACAAATTCCCTGAAAAAATTGAACTCTATTCCATCAACTGTTGACTTTTCGCTGTTAATGTATGTTTCTAATTCGCTAAAGTTAATCCCTCCAACAACACCTGATGTAACCTGGGGATAAATAGCGTTTTTAACATCTTTCCTAAAATAACCTAATGATACTGCGCCATTGTCATAATATCTTTCAAAGATAAGATCCATATTTGTAGATTTATATGGTTCTAAGTCAGGATTACCCATTTCTCCCTTATAAATTGTACTTCCATCCGCTGCAGTTCCATCCGCTGAAATGTCTGCTATTGGAGCTGATTCACCAAATCCAGGTCTAGATAAAGATCGCCAAATTGCACCACGAACTATTGTGTCGTCATTGACGAAGTATTTTACGTTTAAACTTGGTGATACGAATGTGTAATCTTTAGACGCTCTAATAATTATCCCTGTCGGTGTAGCAGATGCGTTAGTGTCTTTATCGTATCCTAATGTATTAAATGAAGTGTCCTCTGCCCTTATACCTGCAGTCACAACTGCATTTTCAAATTTCATTGTGCCCATTAAATAAAGTGCTGTGATATCTTCTTCAGAAACAAAATCTTTGCCATAGCCAGGTTTTGTATAGTTATTTGTGAATTGGCCAAGAGTGTTTTGAAGAGCAAAGATTGTTGTAGGATCTGCCATAGGACCAAAAACAGTTGGCCAAGGCCAGTTAACAGGTGTAGTGATTGGATTGTAATCTGATTGATTAGTGTTAGGTTTCGACTTGAAACCTGAAACAGTTTTTTCTTTTTCTCGAGTGGTATATTTGAGGCCAAATTTTAAAGTTGTTGGAATATCAGAAAACATAAAACCTTCTTTTGTAAAATCAGCCTTAAATGATGACACTCTGTCTTGAATTACAGAATCTTCCTCTTCAATCTCATCTACTCCCATGCTTGCTGGATCATAAATACTTCCAGCTCCAGTAGTAATTGCAGGAACTAGAGTCAAACGTGGTTTTTGAGGATCTGAATAGTCAAAAGATCCGCAAGGTCCTCCACAAGCAGCTGCCTTAAATGTACTACTTCTAAACTTTGCATCAACATTGTCTGTATCATCTTCTTCAGCAAAAGAATTCGAATATGCAAAGTCTGCATCCCAACCGTTGATTATTGTGTTACCACCTAGAATGAATGTTCTAATTGTTCTAACTTCCTCCCTAACTCTTGTTTCAGAATCTCTTCTTATTTCTGTAATAGTGCTTCCCGTTGCAGTAACATTGCTATTTTTTAACTTCCCGTACTCATCTTTATATCTGAGCTCATCATCCACGTATTCATTCCATAAAATATTTGCATACATAGATGATTCATCATTGATCCTATAATCAATGTCGTAAGTAATTCCTAATCTTTCTCTGGTTAAATCATAATATCTGCTTTCAAAATCATCATCTATTGCATAGTTTCCACCAGTGGCAGCCCAGGCAGGAAATCCGGTTTCGTTGTTGTAAGTAACTACTTGTTTTTTAGAATAAGTAAGACCAATTATATGTCCCACATTTTCACTAATCAGATCTCCGTAAGTAAGGGAGATTTTAGGATTATCAGCATTATATGTTTGATCGTTGTATAGGGTATTTGTTTTTAGTTTGAAATACGTGCCATCCAAGTCTAGAGCACTTTTCGTATTAAACTCTACTCTTCCGCCAATAGAATCAAGATCTTGGTCAGGAGTTAAAGATTTGTATACTTCAATAGAATCTAGAAGTTCTGTTGGCAGACCGTCAAGCATAACTTTTCTTCCACCTTCAGGTGCAGGAACAGTTGCACCGTTAACAGAAATATTGTTCAAGTCTCCCGAGAGCCCTCTAACAGTAACGTAACGGCCCTCACCTTGATCGTTTTCAACAGAAATACCTGAGATTCTTCTTAAAGCCTCTGCTGCAGTAGTATCTGGAAATTCACCTAAGGCATCTGAATCTATAACAGATATAATCTGATCGGATTGCCTTTGCTTTTCTATAGCAGAGATGATGCTAGCTTTTGTTCCAACTACAAATAGTTCCTCAATATTTTCTGAGTCTTCTTGAGAAAATACAAAAGGGTTTGCAAAAATTAAAAGAAGTAAATATATTTTTTTCATAGGAGTCTCTCAATAAACTTAGAGGTAATGTATACAAATAATGTTACAGAAATGTTACAAATAAAAAACTTAATGAAACATTCTAGCTGGAAAGCAGTTTAAAAAAAGATTCCATATTTTATTTCTCTAAATTGAAAAATAATACACGATAAAATTGTTGTGAAACTTTTGTCCCAGTATGACTAAATTTAAATGTCATGATTGATATTTAGAATGAAATCAAGAATTTCATCCCTTACCCTTCTGTAAATATTTAATATTTTTTCATCATCATTTATATTTTCTGAGAGCGTAGGAGGATCTTCAAAACCTTTGTGTATGGTCTTCCCTTTGAATAAGACTGGACAGTTTTCTTCAGCATCTGAACATAAAGTAAAAACATAATCAAAATCTTTGTCTTCCAATTCGTTTATGGTTTTAGAAAATTGATCAGATATATCAATTTTGACTTCTGACATTACTTTGATTGCATATGAATTTAAATTAGATTTTCTAGTGCCAGCTGAATAAACCTGAAAAGTAGTAAATTTTTTTGCAAAACCTTCAGCCATTTGCGATCTACAAGAATTTCCAGTGCAGAGAAATAATATTTTCTTCGATTCTCTCATCTTAAAAATTTATAAATATACAAAGCAATGAACAGACCAATTAATTGGCCTGAAAAGAAATAAATAATCGACTCTGGTGAAATTCCAGTAAAAGTATCCGTAAATGTCCTAGCTAGAGTTACTGCTGGATTTGCGAATGAGGTAGACGATGTAAACCAGTAACCCGCTGTAATAAATAAAGCCACTGAAATAGCTACATTAGACTTATTATTTTTTCTAACCATTAAGATAGTTAAAATTAATCCCAATGATGCAATTATTTCACTTAAAACCATACTGATTCCCATCCTGGGTTTGGATGAAATTTGAAGCAAACTAAGTTCAAATATGAAATGGATAAATATTACTGCGAAAAATCCTGCAATGAATTGAATAATTAAATAGAAGAGTAAATCTTTTAAGTTGATCTCTTTTAAAAAATAAAAGACTATTGAGACAATTGGATTAAAGTGAGCTCCTGATAAATCTTCAAAAGATTTAATGATGACATAAAGAATTGCTCCGGTTGCAATCGTATTACCTAATAAAGCCACTGCCACATTTCCAGAAGATAAATTATCACCCATGATCCCGGAACCAATGACTGTAGCCACTAAAAAAAAGGTTCCTAAAAATTCAGCAATGTATTTTTTTATTTTCATTAATTCTTAAATCAAACTTTTTTCTTTAAATTAATATAAAAGCTCATACAATTTCCCTGTTTTTAATTTATATTTTTACATCAATATTAAGAAAACTACTTCTTGTGTTTTATTTAAATTCATTTCGTTAAGTAGCTCTCTTTATCTTTAACAGTAATTAAATTAATTTAATACTCATATTAGAAAAGGCCATATTTAAATATGGCCTTTTTGAAGTGTTTTTATTATAAACAGAGAAAAAACAAAAACTTAAATTCGATTCATAGAAATAAACCTCTTATTTAAAGGAGAATTTAAATCCTAATGAAGCTGATTGACCAAGATCATATTGATCATATATTGCAACATTTCTCATAGAAGCATAGTACTCCTCGTCAAGTAAATTTCTTAATTCAAGCGACAATTTCAAATCGTAATTAGGGTAAGCTAAAACTCTTGAATATGTAAAATCAACCAATAATGGAGGTTCTTCAATAATATCTGGTAAAACATCAACACCTCTAGCCCTTACTCTATCACTAACATAGTTAAAGATTAGGGTGGCTTCAGATTGATCTTGTAAATTATCTAAACCAATTTGAAAGTTTGCAATTGTATCTGATTGACCCTGTAATCTGGTATCTCTTCCGTTCGCTAGAAGAGTTTGAGCATTTACTGAAGTACCAAGATTATTTATATAAGTATCTCCAGGATTCACAATTACTTCAGAGTCAGTATCCGTATAATTGAACTTAACGATTAAGTCGTTATTAGAGTCCATAATCGCCTCAAATATTTGCTCATATTCAATTTCAAAACCAGTGATTTCAGCCGAAGGAACGTTTTGGTAAGAAGTAATAATTAAATCACCTGACTCATTAACAGTTTCTTCGATAGGATTAAGAATATCCTTATAAAAAATTCCAGCTGTTAAAAATTGATTTAAACCAAAATAGTATTCAGCTCTTAAATCAATATTGTCAATCTCACTATCTTGCAAATATAGTGAACCAGCTATTACTCTGTCAGTATCAACATCTATAAATAGTGTTGGAGAAAGCTCTCTGAAGGTTGGCCTTGCAATTGTCTGAGAAAGACCCAATCTAAATTGAAGGTTTTCATCAAATTCAGGAAGATAAGTTAATGTCATTGAAGGTAGCAGATAATCTTCTTCTATTGATTTATCAATAGTAGAGTCAACGCCTGTAAATAAATCAAATGTATTAACTTGCTGAAGGCCGTCTTCATGCCTAATTCCAGCAGTAATTTCAAAATTGTCTCTAATTTTAGATTCAACGCTGATATACGTTGAATCAACTTCCAATAATCCTAAGTACCCAGCTGGCGATGAACTTGCCGTATTCTCAATTACCAACAATCTATTAGGATCAAAATTTTGATCAGCAAAAATATAATCTATTCTATTATCTAGACCATCTTGAGGTATGGGACCGCCAGCAGCCAGAAATCTATAACTTCTAACTTCAGCTGATCTGTCATTTTCAAGACTTTCAATTCCAGCTCTTAAAAATGTTGAAGAACCAAAGGGTATCTCTAAATCTATAACAACATTTGTAGTTTGATCTTCGACCATACTAAACTGGGTTTGGTTCCTACCTGTATTAACATCGTATAAGTAAACTCCGTCATTGTTTCCATCTTCATAGAAAACAACTCTTTCATATGGAGAATCTCTCTCTGCCTCTCCATCGCTCAAGCCTACATTTAAATTCCAGCCATTTTCAAAAGTCTTATTAAAATTTAATTGATGATTTGTTAATTCTCTTTCGTAAAATTCTGTAAAATCTTCTCGAACATTAGCCGAATCACTTGAGTCATACCCTTGCAAGATACGAGCTTCTTTTGATCCTTTATGAATATATAATCCGGTGTATTTTAATTCAGATAAATCCGTTTCAACCCCAAGAACAGCCATTGCATATGCTGTAATGTCATTCGTTGTGCTTCTAAAAGTTTTGTCATTTTGAACTATTACATTGACAGTTCCACCCACATTTTGTAAATCACCGGTTTGTCTGATTCCTTCTTGTGTATCCCAAGAATTTTTGTAACCTCCTGTAACCATAAAGCCCATTGTTGCACTTGGAATATTAATGATTTGATCAATTCCTAAACCGTCAAGACTATCTCCATAAGTTAAACTATAAGATTCATCTAGAGGAACATCTCCTGATTGTATGACCCATAGCGCTGAATTTTCAAACTCTCGACCAAAGTTAGCCAATTGTGTGGAATTAAAGTTAGATCTATCAAGTTTAAGGTTGTTATTGATAGCGTTCTGAACACTGCTTGGAATTGATCTGATCCCGTTATCGTACCCTAAACTATCCTCTCCGCCATCGTACATTAACCCATCATCTTTTAACGAAGTAGCGGTGTTGAAGCTTGTTGAAGCTGAAAATTCAAAGATTCTATCTAAAGGCACAGCCTTTGTTTTTATCTCAACCATGCCTCCGCCAAACTCACCAGGCATGTCAGCTGAATAAGTTTTTTGTACTACAGACGATTCAATGATGCTTGTTGGAAAAAGATCAAGTGGTACAACTCTTTTGAGTGGTTCTGGGCTTGGAAGATTAAGGCCGTTTAGTGAAGCAGATGAATATCTATCACCTAAACCTCTTACATATACGTATTTGCCTCGAACTAGACTGAGACCCGCAAGTCTTGTAAGGGCGATAGCAATATTGTCATCGCCAGCTCTTTCGATACTTGATGAATCTAATACTGCAGAAATCTCAGATGTATTCCTTTTTGCATCTGGTATAAAAGATCCACTTACAACCAATTCTTCATCAGCTTCCTGAGCATTAATAAATAATGGAAAAACTATTATGAAGGGTAAAGCAAACTTTAAAAAACCCATGATTTTATTTATTTTTTTTGTAGATTTCATTTTGACTCCAAAATAGGTTTTAAAAAGGTATTAGTTAAGTTTTATTGATCCAGGTAATGTCCATACTTTGTACCAACTATCAGTAGCTCCGCTAACTGCACCTATATATGTAGGAGTGTCAAAAAATCCATCGGCATTGTATGTTGCAGGAATAGCTGTCGGAGTAGCTGCGGCCTCTGCAGTACCGTTAACAACTCCTGAAAGAGTATTCTGATAATTACCTCCGCCTGAATTAGCTCCATAGAGATTATTTGCTCCTGCTTTTACAATTGCATCTACCTGTGCAACCGTTGCAGCACCGTCTGTAGATATATAACTAGGACAATCCATTGCAACAGAATTCATTGAGAACTTAGGAGTGCTAGCTCCATCTTGAATAGTTTCTGCAAGAGTTGTTTCAATGCAACCTGTTGATAAGCCAGAAGCTGCGTTAAGGACTGCAGCAACTCCGTTATAATATTGACCTGATACACCCTCTTTTAACTTAAATACATCGTCATGACCTCTGCTTACAAATGTGAAATTAGAAACAATGGGGTTTGATCTAGGCTCTGTTAGGTAGCCTACTGCTGCATTAGAGTTTGTGTTGTCTGATTCTACAATATGATCGCCTGTATCGTTGGCCTGTTGAACTATTACGTATTGAAGTCTTCCTTGATAACCCCAATCAATATCTAAGTTATCATCATCTGCTCCAGTACATATCAAACGTTTCACATCGACAGTTCCACCAAAGAACTCAACGCAATCGTCAGCATTGTTATGCACTTGGATGTATTCAACCGAGGTACCGCTTCCAACACCACCAAAAGTAATTCCATTTAGCTCATTACCTGGAAATACCTCATATCCTGCATACTGAACTCTTAAATATTTGAGTGCTCCACTGCTGTCAGTAGGGATTTCACCACCCATTACATCTCCAGCTGATCCCTCAACCTCTTTTTCACAAGGGTTAGCTTTTACTCCATTTGTGTATGTACACTTATTGATAGGTGATTGACCAAGAATGACTAATCCACCCCAAAGTCCTCTTGTTGAGTTAACATCTGCTTGACCAAGAATATCTTGTCTTCCGGTCATCACAATTGGAGCTGATCTTGTTCCAACAGCATTAATATCGGAACCTCTCATGACAACTAAATAGTCATTACCTGATTCACCAAAAACTGTAACGCCAGGATTAATAGTTAGTGTAGCTGCATCACCGCTTGCAGCAGAGCCATCTGCTCCTACATCAACACCGATTTGAACTTTACCATCAAGCTTATAATAGTTTCCTGCAACTAGAGTTATATCATTTGTAATAACTCCTCTTAAGTCACAAACTTTTCTACCTAAAAGAATTTCTGATTCAAGAGTTCCAGCTGGACATGCAGGATCGGTAAATAAACCAATTGTCCAACCTGCAGCCCAGTTATTTTCTGCATCAGACCCAGGTGAAAATGCACCAATATAATCAGTCGCTGAAAACCAAGTATTAACTGTGTACTTACCATCATCATATGCAGGGCATAGTTCTGTAACAGCACCAGCTGCATGAGTTCCAACTGCACACATAGCGTTCTTTTGTGATATGGAGAAAGCGCTAGGAACAGCAGACTCTGCATTACCCAAGAAATATGTGTCCACCAAAGTGTTGGTTCCAATGGTTAAATTAGTTGATCTTGATGTAAGTGATGTTGCAAAATCTGCAGCAGTTACTGAGCTATCAAACGCTACTACTGTCGGATTTAACGCTGTAGGTTGTCCTGTCTTAGCTGAATCAAAAAATATGGAATGATGGGCAATTTTATCTGTTAAAGCACCATCTTGCGTAGTTTCTGCAAAAGTACCCTCTATGAGATTTGCTGATGCTTGGTTTACAACAATACCATTGATATAAATTCCAGATACACCTTCTTTATACTTAAGTGGTTCATCAGCTCCTCCTCCAATAAAGGTAAAATTAGCAACCATTGGTTGTGATCTAGGCTCTGTTAGGTAACCTACTGCTGCATTAGAGTTTGTGTTGTCTGATTCGACAATGTGATCACCAGCACCAACATTTTGTTTAACAACAACAAATTGCATTTTTCCTTGATAACCCCAATCGATATCAAGATTATCATCACCCGCATTCGTGCAAACTAAATGTTTGACATTTACAGTTCCACCAAAAAACTCTACGCAATCATCTTGGTTGTTATGAACTTGAACGTAGTCTACTTCGGTACCAGAACCAACACCACCAAAGGTAATACCATTTAATTCGTTGCCTGGGAATATTTCTTTACCTGCATATTCAACTCTTACAAACTTTAAGACACCAGAGTTATCAGTTGGAGTATTTCCACCCATGATAGCAGTAGTCGAACCCTCAACCACTCTTTCACAATCAACAGTGTTTAAATCAGCAGCAGCACACTTGTTAATTGGTGCTTTTCCTAAAATTACTATTCCTCCCCAAAGACCAGTTGCACTATCCGGATTAGTTAAAGATCCATCAACAGCAGAAGCTGCAGTAAATCTGATAGGTTTAGATCTTGTTCCATTAGCAATAATTTTTGAACCTCTTTGAACAACAAGATAATCATCAGGTGATTTTTGAGCAAGCGTTACACCAGCTGGAATCGTTAATGTTGCAGAAACTCCTCCAGTTTTTTGACCGTTTCCGCCCATATCTTTTCCAACATCAACTAAGCCAGATAAACGATACATTACATCAGTTGTCAAAGTAAGGTCTGAAGTAATTGGTCCCGTAATTGCACATAATGTGTTTCCACCAAGAGTTGCAGCATCAGAAATAAACGGAGAAGAAGG
>CACESE010000004.1 GCA_902562135.1 uncultured SAR86 cluster bacterium
AGTTTATGATCGCGGCAATCTTCCCTGTTTAACTTGCAAAACAAATTTAAAGTTGATTAGACAAGCAAACAGGCAGACAGTTTATTGCCCTAGTTGTCAAAAATAAAAGAAATTAAGAAAGTTTGCCTTTTAATGCTTCTAATGAAACTGGATGAACAAATTCAGAAACGTCTCCGCCCATTTTGCAGATTTCTTTTACAAGAGTAGACGAAATATAGGAATACTTTTCTTTAGGCGTTAAAAAAACACTTTCTAGTTCAGGCATCATTGCACGATTCATATTTGCTAACTGAAACTCGTATTCGAAATCGGCAACAACTCGAAGCCCCCTGATTAAAATTTTTGCGTCATTATTTTTGGCTAAATCTACTAAAAGTCCTGAAAAGCCAATCACTTCGATTTTTTCATTGTCTGAAAATATCTTTTTCGCAATTTCAATTCTTTCATCAAGAGTAAATAAAGGATTCTTTGCTTCGCTCGCCGCAATAGCTATCACTACTGAATCGAATAATTCGCAAGCCCTCTCTATTAAATCAACGTGACCTTTTGTCATGGGATCAAAAGTCCCGGGATAGATAGCTCTTTGGCTCATAGAGGTATTATATTCTATTTACTTAAGTAATTTAGAATAAATACCCCAGAGCTATGAAGCTTAAAATAAATCGGCGTTCATGACCTTATTCCAAGCGCTCACAAAGTCATTTATGAATTTTTCTTTGTTATCTTCGGTTGCGTAAACCTCTACTAAAGCTCTCAATTGAGAATTAGAACCAAAAACTAAATCTGCTCTCGAAGCCGTTCTAGTTTTTTCGCCACTAATTCGATCAAAAGCTTCATAAGAGTTTCCGGTTCCATTAGGTTTCCACTGAACCCTCATATCTAAAAGAGTTTTGAAATAATCATTAGAAAGTTCATTTGGGTTCTCTGATAAAAGCCCATAATCACTTGAAGTAATACCCAGAGATCTCATTCCGCCGAGTAAAACAGTCATTTCCGGTGCAGTTAGTCCTAAGAGTTGAGACTTATCAAGCATTATTTCCTCCGCACTGACGCTTAATCCCGATCTGTGATAATTTCTGAATGCACATGATAGAGGTTCTAAATATTCAAAAGAATCAGCATCTGTTTGATCTTGCGAAGCATCAGCTCTTCCAGGTGTGAAAGGAACTTCAACTCCTGTTGCTTTCTCAACACCAACATTTCCGCCTAAAATTATTACATCAGCAATTGATGCTCCTGTTTCGTCAGAAATAGTCTCATAAAGTTTTAGAACTTTTGAAAGTTGTTCAGGTTTATTAGCCTCCCAGTTCTTTTGTGGTTCTAAACGAATTCTTGCTCCGTTAGCTCCACCTCTCATGTCTGAGCCCCTGTAAGTTGATGCACTTGCCCAAGCTGTCTCAACCATTTCTTGAATCGAGAGACCACAAGCTTGAAGTTTCTCTTTTACAGAGGCAACATCATAATCAGTTGTTCCTGCCGGAATTGGATCTTGCCAAATTAAATCTTCTTCTGGAACTTCAGGGCCCATGTAATTGGATTTAGGTCCCATATCCCTATGAAGTAATTTGAACCAAGCTTTAGCAAAAGCATCTGCAAATTCATCAGGATTATTAAGAAAATGTTCAGAAATTTTCTTGTAACTAGGATCAGTTTTAAGTGCAATATCTGTGGTAGCCATTATAGTTGGCTCCTTTTTACTAGGATCATGCGCACTAGGTGCCATGTCTTCCTCTTTTTGATCTTTGGCATACCATTGGTGCGCCCCCGCAGGACTTTTTCCTAGTTCCCAATCATATTTAAATAACAGTTCAAAATAACCGTTGTCCCATTGAATTGGATTTGTTGTCCAGGCTCCTTCTAAACCACTAGTAATAGTGTCTTGTCCAAGACCACTGCCATGGGCATTTGTCCAACCAAATCCCATTTGCTCAATTGGAGCACCTTCAGGTTCAGCTTGAACCAATTCAGCATCCCCAGCACCGTGACACTTTCCAAAGGTATGACCTCCAGCAACTAAAGCCACAGTTTCGTAGTCATTCATAGCCATTCTGCCAAAGGTTGTTCTAATATCATGTGCACTTGCCATAGGATCTGGGTTTGCATCCGGGCCTTGGGGATTTACATATATGAGACCCATTTGAACAGCAGCCAGAGGGTTATCAAGTTCTCTTTCGCCTTTATAACGTGTGTTTTCTAACCATTGCTCTTCAACTCCCCATAAAATATCTTCTTCGGGAGCCCAGATATCAGGTCTTCCGCCACTGAATCCATAAGTTTTTCCACCCATTGATTCAATAGCGACGTTTCCGGCCAAAATTAGTAGGTCAGCCCAGCTAATCTTATTTCCATATTTTTCTTTTACTGGCCATAAAAGGCGTCTAGCCTTATCAAGGTTTCCGTTATCGGGCCAACTATTTAAAGGAGCAAATCTTTGCGCTCCTGTTCCTCCGCCACCTCGACCATCGGTTGATCTATAGGTTCCAGCTGCATGCCAAGTAAGCCTTATAAAAAAAGGTCCATAGTGACCATAATCAGCCGGCCACCAATCTTGAGAATCTGTCATTAAATCGAGAAGATCTTGTTTTAAAGCAAAATAATCAAGTTTCTCAAATTCTGATTTGTAATCAAAATCTTCGCCCATAGGATTAGACTTTCTATCATGTTGATGAAGAATGCTTAAATTAAGCTGATCTGGCCACCAATCTTTGTTTGAAGTACCACTTGTGGTGTTTTTTGTCATCGAGCCATGCATGACTGGACATTTATCTATATTTGATTCTGATTTATCCATAATACCCTCTTATTTATAAGTAAAACTATTTTATAATTTACCTTTATTTTATATATTGTTAAATATATATTTTTCTAATAAATAATTCGATAAAATCGAACATAAATGATTTCTATTAAACAAATTAATTACGCGATCGCTGTAGCTGAGACACTTCACTTTAAAAAGGCAGCTGAGAAATGCTTTGTCTCACCTTCTACGTTGAGTAATGCAATTACTGAAATGGAAAGCCAACTTGGAATTAAACTATTTGAACGAAATAACAAAAAAGTAATTATAACTTCACTAGGCGCTGTGATAATTGAAAAAGCTCAAAACATTAAAAATGAGGTTGATAACATTAACAAATTAAGCGAGCTTAATTCAGAACCATTATCTAATTCTATTTCACTTGGAATAATTCCAACTATAGGTCCTTTTTTATTACCCGTGCTTCTTCCTAAAATAAAGGATGATTTCCCAAATTTAAAATTAAACATTGTAGAAGCCCAGACGGATGTTCTTTTAAGGAAAATATCTTCGGGTGAAATTGAAATGGCAATTATGGCATTACCCTTTGAGACCTCTGGATTTAATGTAAACAAATTTTGGAAAGAAAATTTTTTTTGGATTACAAAAAAAGATGACCCAAGAGCAAAAAAAAATTCAATTAAGGCAAAAGATCTTGATCTTTCTGAGCTAATTATGCTGGAAGAAGGTAATTGTCTAAAAGATCATATTTTAAATGCTTGTAAAATTAAAAATACTTCAAAAATTACGTTCAACGCATCTACTTTGAGCACCTCAATTGAATTGGTAAAAGGCGGTATTGGCACGACACTTGTTCCTGAAATGGCCGTTAATAAATTAATTGCTAACAATCCAGAATTAACAAAAATTAAACTTGATGAGAAAGGACCTCACAGAGAAATAGCTTTAATTTCCAGACAAAATTATGCTGGAGTAAGGGACCTAGAAAAATTAATTCAATTATTTTCTTTTGAACTGAATAAAAAAATTAAAAAATAATTAATTTTTTATTTCTACCTTTAATTTTTTTATTTGTCTTTTATTAGAAGATAAAATACTGAATTTTAAATTTTCAATTTTTATCGACTCTCCTGTCTTAGGGAATCTTCCAAACTTATTTGAAACTATTCCCCCAATAGTATCGAAATCTTCATCGGAAAAACTAGTTGAAAAACGTTCATTAAATTCTTCAATTTCAGTGATGGCATTCACCACGTATTCAATCTCAGATTTTTGAATTATTTTTGTTTCCTCTCCGATATCAGTTTCATCCTCTATTTCGCCAACAATTTCTTCAAGGACATCTTCAATTGTAACCAGCCCGCTAACTTCCCCAAATTCATCAACTACAAGAGCCATATGACTTCTGTTGGATTTGAATTCATCTAATAAAACATTAATTTTTTTGCTTTCAGGAATGTGATTTACCGGTCTAACAATTTCTTGGATATTTAAAGCAGAAATATCTAAGCCTTCTTTAATTAAACCTGGCGCAAACTTAAGCAAGTCTTTTGCAAGAAAAATTCCAATTATTTTCGACTCGTCTTCATTAAATACTGGGAATCTAGAGTGAGATGATTTAACCACCTTGTCAATGAGTTCGTCTATGCTGTCAACTTCATTTATAGAAATCATTTGAGATCTTGGGACCATCACATCCCTAACTGGTATAGAAGCGAATTCTATTGTCTCCTCCATCATTTCTAAGACATCCTTGTCAATGATGTTGTTCTCTTCAGCTTCTTTCAAAACTGATGCTAGTTCATTTTGATTAACGGGTTTGAAAGAAATTTTTCTATAAATTTCTCTTAAATTATTTCTGATTCTTTTAAATATGCTCAGTTTTGAATCTAACTGAGCCTCAGTACTTGGAGGTTCTTCTTTCATCCTAATAAGGATCTCCTGCAGATAGCTTATTCATTATTTCCTTTTCTAGTCTCTCCATTTTTGACGTTTCTTCTTCATCTTGATGATCATAACCAATTAAATGAAGGAGGCCGTGGATTATCATATGTTTTAATCTATTTTCAAAGATTTTTTTATACTTTTTGGATTCTTTTAAAATTACCTCTTCACACAAAGCTATCTCTCCTATTAATGTTTTATTCTCTCCAGTAGGAAAATTCTGAGGAATTTCAAAAGACAAAACGTTGGTTGGTTTGTTTGAATTTCTATAAGTTTTATTCAACAATTGCATTTCCTTAGAGCTTACAAAGCTTACATTTAAATGATGGTTGTTAGTGAATTCATATTTAGCTATTTTGAGAGCTTCTATGACGATGTCTAAGATTTCAGGCTCAGATAAATCTACAAGTTTTGAGGATCTTATGTTGTTTAGATTTAATTGCATTAATCTTTTTTTCGCTCGTATGCTTCTATGATCTTTTGGACTAAATTATGTCTAACGACGTCATCTGCATGAAAATAGTGAAATGCAATATCTTTTTGAGAATCAAGAATTTTTATAGCGTCTGACAATCCTGATGGAGTTCCTTTTGGTAAATCGGTTTGAGTGATATCCCCTGTCACAACTGCAGTAGATCCAAAACCGATCCTAGTCAGAAACATTTTCATCTGGGCTGGAGTGCAGTTTTGCGCTTCATCCAGTATCAAAAAGGCATCATTTAGAGTTCGGCCTCTCATGTAAGCTAAGGGAGCAACCTCTATTTTTCCATTCTCGATTAATCTTCCTACTTTTTCTGGCCCCATCATATCAAAGAGCGCGTCATACAAAGGTCTTAAATAAGGATCAACTTTTTGGGAAAGATCTCCAGGTAAGAATCCTAAATGTTCACCTGCTTCCACAGCGGGTCTCGTCAAAATTATCTTGTTTACTTTTTCTTCAACAAACATATTTACTGCAGCAGCAACTGCAATATAGGTCTTTCCTGTTCCAGCAGGTCCGATCCCAAAAGCAATATCATGATCCATGATTGCTTGAACAAAGTTTTTTTGAGACTTATTTCTAGGAGTTACGTACAACTTAGGAGTTTGAATAGTTAAATCTTTTTCTTTTTCTAACTCAAAAATGGTGCCATCTGAGTCTGATGCTGTTCCGTTAAGTGCCCTGCAAATAGAAAAATGGACTTCGTCGGGAGAGACTGATTCACTGGTTTGAGCAAGAGCAGCTAAATCTTCAAGAATCATTCTCGCTTTCACCACATTATTTTTTTCTCCGGATATAGAAAAACTATTACCCCTGCTTTTAATTTTAATTGCTAATGAATTCTCTATCTGTTCCAGATTTGCGTTTACAGGACCGCAAATCAAGGAAAGATTTTGTGTTTCTATTTCAGGTAACTTAAATTTTAATTTTGGCATATATTAGAATCTTTCTAACTCACCCCTTAAAGAATTTGTTAATTGGTCAACAATTTTAATGTTTTCAAAATTTCCCACTACATCTTTATATGAAGGAAAATTAACAACTCTGTTATTTTCAGTTCTTGCCTGAAGTTCTCCAGGATTTTTTTTGGACACACCGATTACTAAACAATTTTCTATAGTTCCAACCATCTTTCTTGATATTTTAGACGAAAGTTCATTAAGTTTATGCTGCAAAATAGAAAGTCTTTCTTTTTTTATTTCAATACTAACATTGTCTTCCATTTCTGATGCGGGTGTATTTGGTCTCGGGCTATAAATGAAACTGAAAGATTCATCAAATCCCACTTCATCAACTATGTCCATAGTGTCTTGAAAGTCTTTGTCTGTTTCTCCTGGAAATCCAACAATGAAGTCAGATGAAAAACTTATATTAGGCCTGCTTTCTCTTATTCTCGCGATTAAATCTAAATAAAAGGAAGAGGTATATCTCCTTCTCATTAATTTTAGAATTCTATTTGAACCACTTTGCACTGGCAAATGGACATGGCTCACAAGTTCGGGAACAAATTTATAGAGTTCCACTAAGTCTTCCTTAAATTCATATGGATGACTAGTGGTAAATCTAATTCTATCAATTCCGGTGATTTGAGAAGTTTTTTCAATTAAAAATGCTAAAGATTTTTTTTCATTCTTGTAAGTACCTTTAAAGTTATTAACATTTTGCCCTAAAAGATTTACCTCACGCACTCCTCTCAAGGCTAAAGAATTTATTTCATTCAAAATATCTTCTACAGGACGACTGACTTCATGGCCTCTTGTATGAGGGACAACGCAAAATGAACAATATTTATTACACCCCTCAGCTACGGAAACAAATGCTGTGACTTCGTCAGTTTTTGATTGAGGAAGATGATCAAATTTTTCAATTTTTGGAAAACTTACGTCAAGTTGTCTACTCAAGTTTTGAGCAGCATCAGAATACATCTTTGGAAGTCTATGAAGTGTTTGTGGTCCAAATACAATGTCAACTGCTGGAGCTCTTTGTGTTATTTTTTTGCCTTCTTGGCTAGCTACACATCCTCCGATTGCTATTTTTATATTGGGATTTTTATCTTTCAGTTTTTTCCATCTTCCAATTTGGTGAAATACTTTCTCTTGAGCTTTTTCTCTAATTGAACATGTATTTAGAACCAGTAAATCTGCTTCTTCTGGGTTATTTGTAGATTCAAATTCTTCTTTTTCAGACAAAAGATCCAGCATTTTTTCTGAATCATACTCATTCATTTGACATCCATGAGTTTTTATAAAAACCTTTCTCATTTCGATTCTAGTGATTTTGCAAAAATTGTATCTCTATAAAAACGTAGTTCATTTATTGATTCATAGACATCGGCCTGAGCTCTATGAGCAGCTGTCTTATTTGAATGTTGTATTGAAATTTCTGGCCTCCATCGTTTAGTGAGTTCTTTAACAGAGCTGACATCTATACATCTATAATGAAAAAAATCTTCTAATTCAGGCATATATAAAGTCAAAAACTTTCTATCATGCCAAACAGTATTACCGCAAAGAGGAGAAGAATTCTTTTTTACATGTTCTCTAAGAAATCTTAAAGTTTCTTGTTCTGCCTCTTTTTGAGTAACCTTGCTCTTTAGCACGTCTTCGATCAATCCGGAATCTCCATGATGGGTTTGATTCCAATCGTCCATAGCGTCTATATATTCTTGCGGTTGAGAAATCACAATATTTGGCCCGTCAATTATCTCAGTAAGATCTTCATTAGTGACTGCTGTAAAGATTTCAATTATCCTTTCAGCATTAGGATCTAATCCTGTCATTTCTAAATCCAACCAGATTAATTTTTTTTCCATACGATTACTCTACAATAGTAACAAAATAAGCGAATTTATGACTAAAGAGAATAAAAACGAAACTCATTTCGGTTACAAAAAAGTTAACTCTAAAGAAAAACCTGATTTGGTTAAAGAGGTTTTTGATTCAGTATCAAATAAATATGATCTTATGAATGATTTGATGTCATTAGGTATTCATAGACTTTGGAAGAAGGCCACAGTTCAAATGAGTAATCTAAGAAATGGAAACTCTGTTTTAGACGTAGCAGGCGGAACTGGAGATTTAGCTATTTTATTTTCAGATATAGTTGGAAAGTCTGGTGAAGTCTTTTTGTCAGATATTAACGAAAAAATGCTTAAAGTTGGGAGAGATAGAATTATCGATTCTGGTTGCAACAATATTCAAAATTTAGTTGCTGACGCGGAAGATTTGCCATTTGAAAAAGAAAAATTTCACTGTATTTCAATTGCCTTTGGAATCAGAAACGTAACAAATAAAGAAAAAGCATTAAAAGAGTTTTATAGATGCCTAAAGCCTGGAGGAAGACTTTTGGTATTAGAATTCTCAAATCCTGAATACAACTGGCTCTCTGACTTGTATGACCTTTATTCTTTCAATCTTTTGCCTAAATTAGGAGAGTGGATTGTTGGCGACAGCAAAAGTTACGAATACCTCGCAGAGTCTATAAGAATGCATCCAAGCCAAGACGAATTTCTCAAAATGCTTAATCACGCGGGATTTAATAATACTAATTATCAAAATATGACAGGTGGCATTGTTGCCTTGCACACTGGTGAAAAAAATAAATGACTGCATTATTACGTTTTTTTAAGATCACCTACTTATTTTTTAGCTATCGTATTAATGAATTAATTCCAAAAAGCGTTTTGCCTAGATGGTTAGTATTTTTATTCATCTTAAATCCTTTTCAATTTTCAAAGAAGAATAAAAATTCTGGTCAACGACTTGCTGAAGCTATAGAAAAAGCTGGACCGGTTTTTATAAAGTTTGGACAAATCCTATCCACCAGGCCTGATTTTTTAGAAAAAGAAATAGTTGAAGAATTAAAAAAATTCCAAAATAACTTAAAGCCATTTGATTCAAATATTGCAAAAACAATAATTGAATCCGATTTGGGCAAGCCGGTAGATGAATTATTTGCAAATTTTAACTCGGAACCTCTCGCTGCAGCTTCGATAGCCCAAGTCCACGAAGCTGAATTGCACTCAGGTGAAAAAGTCGTGATAAAAGTTGTTAGGCCGGGCCTTGAGAAAAAAATCAAAAATGATTTAGCTTTGTTAAAAGCCCTTGGCTATGTAACTTCTAAACTTAAATCTGATGCAAAAAGACTAAAGTTAGAAGAGATGATCAATGAATATGAATATGTGATAACTTCGGAAATTGATTTAAAAAAAGAAGCTGGAAACACAATTCAAACAAAAAACTTTTTTCAAAATAACGATCTATTGTATGTTCCGAATACATACCTTGAGTTTTCTGGTCTTCGAACGCTCACCCTTGAAAAAATTGATGGAATTCCAGTATCTGATATAGAAACCTTAAAAGAAAAAAATGTAAATCTAAAATTACTCTCGGAACGTGGGGTAAGTATTTTTTTTAAACAATTATTTGAAGATAATTTTTTTCATGCTGATATGCATCCAGGCAACATATTTGTTAACGCTTCAAATCCTGATGCACCATCCTATGTTGCAGTAGATTATGCAATCTGTGGAAGCCTTAGTGAAACAGAACAATTATTAATAGGTAAAATGCTAGCCGACATGTTTAGTAGAAACTACGCAGGGGTTGCAAAAACGATGATTACTGCAGAGTGGGTAGATTCAGAAACTAAACCAATAGAACTTGAAGTTACTATCAGAACCGCATTAGACCCAATTTTTGAAAAGCCGTTTAGTGAAATAAAATTTGGAGAAATGCTTTTGTATCTTTTTGAAGAAACAAGAATTTATAACTTATCACTTCCTCCATCTTTACTACTTTTGCATAAAACACTTCTCAATATTGAAGGTTTAGGACGTCAGATTTATCCAGATCTTGATTTATGGAGCACAGCAAAACCTTTCATTCAACAATGGGTAAATAAAAAATACAATCCCGCAAATTTATTAAAAAAATTAAAAAAAGATGCGCCTTCCTTGCTTGAAAAAGCTTATGAATTTCCAGAAAAACTTGAGTCAATTTTTGAAAATATTTCCAACTTACATGAATTTAATGACGAAGTTAAAGGTCTAAGAAAAGAAATAGAAACCCAAAAAAATTCTTTAAAATATTTATTAATTACTTCTGCCGTAATTATTATTTCGGTAGTATCAATTGCATTAAGCCTATGAATGATAAAAACAACGTTATAGAGAGGCTCTCTGATATTCTCAAAGACAGAAAAGAATCCTCTGATTCGAGCTCTTACACCTCGATGCTTTATTCGGAAGGAATACAAAAAATAATTTCAAAAATTAAAGAAGAATCAAATGAATTAATTGAGGCTGCCTTAGACGATGTCAAAAAAGATGACGCATTAATTCATGAAGCTGCAGACCTCTTGTTTCACGTCATGGTATTATTAGCTTATATGGGAATAGATCCTTCTGAAATTCTCAGAGAGTTAGAAAAAAGGGAAGGTATTTCTGGAATAGAAGAAAAATCTAAGAGGTAATAATGGGTTTAGGTGGAATAAGTATTTGGCAACTTCTAATTATTTTAGCAATCATAATTCTTATTTTTGGTACTAGAAGATTTAGAAATATGGGCGGTGATCTAGGCTCAGCCTTTAAAAATTTTAGAAAGGCAGTAAAAGAAGAGCCCGAAGAGGAAAAAAAGGAAGACGATCCTCAATAAATGTTCGATATTGGTTTCTTTGAGATTTTAATAATCTGTTTTATCTCCTTAATAATTTTAGGACCCAAAAGACTGCCTGCCTTCATTACTTCAGTTGAAGAAATTTACCTAAAATTCAAAAGCGGGTTTAGAAAACTGAAACAGGAACTTTATACTGAAGGTTTTGAGGATAAAAAAAACAAAGATGACTCAGGACAATAGCTCGATTCTTTTTCAATTAGGTTTAGTAAGAAATTTACTCTTAAGAACTTTTGGTGTATTGATCTTTTTTTTTGCTGTATTAACTTTTTATCAAGAGTCAATTTACATATTTGTAGCTAACCCACTGATGCAATTTTTACCAGATAATTCTTCTATGATAGCTACTGGCGTTGCTTCTCCATTTTTGACTCCATTAAAATTAAGTTTCTACATAGCTTTGTTTTTAGCGGTTCCGTACTTAGTTATTGAATTTTTAAATTTTATTTCGCCTGGACTTTATCGCCGAGAAAAATTGTTTTCTATTTCTATTAGCGTTTGTAGTGTAATTTTATTTTATGCAGGCATGGCATTCGCTTTTTACCTTGTATTTCCGTTAATTTTTTCGTTTTTCATAACATCTGCACCTTCAGAAATAAGTGTCATGACTGACATATCTCAATACCTAGATTTTGTTATCACAATTCTATTAGCTTTCGGCTTTGCCTTTGAAATGCCGATATTAATCCTTGCAATAATCTGGAGTGATCTGGCCTCAAGAGAAAGTTTATCGAGAGCTAGACCGTATGTGATTATTGGCTGTTTTGTAGTTGGAATGTTGCTCACTCCGCCGGATGTGATAAGTCAAACTTTATTAGCAGTCCCAACTTGGATTTTATTTGAGCTAGGATTATTTGTTTCAAGATTCATAAAGAAATGAATAATAATTTAAGAATGATGCTCGGTTATTTAGGCTTTCTACCGTTTGGATTTCTTACAATCTTACCTTGGATCATTGGCGAAGAGTTTACCTCTCAATCTTACTTCTTATTAACAGTTTATGGAGCAATCATTTTGTCATTCTTGGCTGGAATGAGTTGGGGCTGGAATATTTCTAATAAAAAAAATCTATTCATTGGAATTTCATTTTCTTTGATTAGTTTTTTTTTAATAATTATTGGTTATTTTTATTTAGAAATAGCATTAGTTATTTTTGCAATAACTTTTCCGTTATTTTATATTTTTGAAAAAGAAGCAAATGAGTTTATGCAGAACGAGAACTATTTGAAATTGAGAAGAAATCTTTCTTCAGCAGTTTCTGGATGTTTTATGCTAAGTTTTTTGACAACTTTATAAAAATGATAAGAATCATATTAATAGCAGCCTTTGTTTTAGTAGCAGTTTTAATAATTGGAAATCTTTTAGCCAATAGAAATCAAAATAGTCCGAGAATCTTCAGTTACTTATTAGCTATTGTGATAGTGGCTTTGATTGCTGGCTTCGCAATTTGGTTATTGCCTCGCTTGGGGATTAATCTGTCTGGATTCTTTCAAAGAATTTTACCTTTAGTCAATTCACTAAGAGGGTTTTTACCCTTCTAATCGCTTATCCCATTGTCCAAGAGCCGCGAGTTTATTCATCTCAGCTCTATGTGAGAAAGCGTCTTGAGCAGATTGAGTGTTTCCTTCATCTCCCATCCAAGCTTTGAGAGCAGCTTGCTGGAGTGCTCGGCCATACGAAAAAGTAAGTTTCCAAGGATTGCCGCCCTTTTTATTCAGAGCATCTAAATTGGCTGTGGCGTCTAAATCAGATTGCCCGCCAGATAAAAAAGCAATGCCGGGTAACTCAGCGGGAACATTTTCTTTCAAACACTTCATAGTTAAGTCGGCAACTTCATCATGAGAAAGTTGGGAAATTGAGCTTTGTCCAGCTAGAACCATATTAGGTTTTAAAATTGTTCCTTTAATGTTTACACCTTTAGCCTCTAAATTTTTAAACAAAGAATCCAAACATCTAGAAGTAACATCATAGCAAGTCTCTGCAGAATGATTTCCATCCATCAATACTTCAGGCTCTACAATTGGAACCATATTGTGTTCTTGTACGATTTTTGCGTAATCAGATAACGCTTGCATATTTCCTTCTATGCACTCATTACTAGGCAAGCCCGATCCAATTTTTATCACTGCACGCCACTTAGTAAATTTTGCTCCAAGAGTCTCGTATTCTAGACAGCGATCTTCTAACCCTTCCAGTCCGCCTGTAAGTACTTCTTCTGTGTCGTTAATTGGCGTTACTCCTTTGTCAACTTTTATTCCAGGAAGTGCGCCAGTCGAAGAAATTACTTCTTTCAAAGGAGTGTCATCTGCAGCAGATTGTCTCAGTGTTTCATCAAATAAAATAACTCCACTGATATTATCCTTCATACCTTTTGCACGAAATAATAATTCTCTATAGTCTCTTCTCGATGTTTCAGTCGATTCGGTATTAATTGCATCAAACCTCTTGCCGATGGTAGGAGTGCTCTCATCGGCTGCTAAAAACCCTTTACCATCAGCAACCAGATATTGAGCAATCTCTTCTATATTTTCGAAATTCATTTTTAACCTCCCAAGTTTTTTTGATTTATTAATTCTAAGCACGGAAGAGAGCCAAGTTCTATATATTCAAGAAATGCTCCTCCTCCAGTAGAAGCATAGTCAACCGAATTCATCATCTCAATTTTTGCAAAAGCTGCAAGGGTCTCTCCTCCACCAATTATTGTCATTGCATTAGATTCTGCAATTTTTTCTGCAATCCCTTCGGTTCCCTTTGAAAATTCATCTTCTTCGAATTTTCCAAGTGGACCATTCCAAACAATTGTATTTGCTTCGTCTATGTATTGACTAAAAGCTTCGACCGATTGTTGACCAACATCAAAAATAATATCTTCATCGGATAATTCATTCACACTTTTTTCAACTATGCTCGATCCATTACTCACTACAACGAAAGTAGGGATAACTATTTGCGGATGCTCAATTATTTTTTTTGCAACATCAAGATAACTTGGCTCAAATAAGGATTTACCAATATTTTTTCCTTGAGCAGCATAACAAGTATTGGCCAATGCTCCTCCAACAATTAACCAATCACAATGATTAGTTAGAGACTCGATGACGTTTATTTTTGTTGAAATTTTTGACCCTCCAATTATGCCTAGCAAGGGTTTAGCAGGATTAAGTACAATTTTCTCAAGCGCATCCATCTCTTCTTCAATCAATAACCCAAAACACGCCTCTTTTATAAAGTTTACAATTCCATATGTCGATGCTTGTTTTCGATGAGCAGTACCAAATGCATCCATGACAAAGATTTCACCTAACTGCCCTAATTTTTTTGAAAATTCTTCATTATTATTTTTTTCGCCTTCAAAAGATCTTATATTTTCAAGCATTGTAAGCGACTTGCTATTTTTCAACTCATCTAAAGATTTTACTAATTTGACTTCCTTTCCAAGCAATTCACTCAATCTTTTTGCTACTGGAGCTAATGAGAATTCATCTGATATTGGATCATTTTCTGAAGGCCTTCCGAGATGAGTAAGAATTTTCAAGTTATCTGTTTGAGATAAAATTAATTCAATCGTTGGAATTGATCTCAGCAACCTTTCATCGTCCAGAAGAACACCGTTTTCTATTGGAACATTGTAGTCTACTCTTAGTACGACCGATTTTTTTTCAAAATTCTTCTTAGAGATAAAGCTTTTTTCAAAACTCATCTGTTTAAAAGCTGTCTTGATAAAGTCAAAACATTTTCGATAGTGAACCCAAAATGTTCCAGAAGATCGTCTAAAGGAGCAGACTCTCCGTAAGAATTAATCCCCAAAACAAGATCTCCTTGATTTAAGTATTTATGCCAAAAATCTGGTTGGCCTGCTTCGATGACTAATTTTGGTGCGTCGCCCAAAACCTCGTACTTATAATCTTCGCTTTGCAAATCAAACAACTCAGTACATGGCATTGAGACAACTTTGATATTTAAATTATCTTCTTGCAGAATTTCTGCAGCATCCACGGCGAGACCAACTTCAGAACCTGTGGCGATGATGGTTAAATCCTCCTGATCAGCAGCTTTTAAAACATAGCCGCCTTTTGAGATGTTTCCTAAATCATCTCTTACTTGAGGAGTTAAATTTTGTCTTGAAAGAACTAACGCGTGAGGGTTTTGTTCTGACTTGAGAGCGTGTTTCCATGCGAAAGTTGTTTCTATCCCATCACAAGGTCTCCAGGTAAAAACTCCTGGAGTTGCTCTTAACATGCTTACGTGTTCGACCGGCTGATGAGTAGGTCCATCTTCGCCAACTCCAATTGAATCATGAGTGTAAATATAAATAACTGGGAGCTTCATGAGAGCAGACATTCGTAAAGCATTTCTTGCATAATCAAGAAAAGTTAAAAAAGTTCCGCCGTAGGGTCTTATTCCACCATGTAAGTACATGCCATTCATAATTGCAGACATGCCGAATTCTCGAACGCCATAATTTAAATAGTTTCCTCCAGAATCCGGCTTCAAGACCTCAGAGCCCTTCCATTCAGTATTATTGGATGGAGATAGATCTGCTGAGCCTCCAATTAATTCTGGCAAAATAGGACCTAATGCATCTAAACACATGCCAGAACATTTTCTACTGGCATGACTAGTTTCGTCATCTTCGAAACTTTTGACCAAGCCTTCAATCGTCGAATCTAATTCAGAAGGTAACTCGCCCTTTGTAAGACGATCAAATAGTTGAAATTCTTCAGGGTATTTTTCTTTATATTTTTTTACTGATAGTTCCCAAGCATTTTCCTTCTCTGCGCCCTTTTTTTCTTGATTCCATCCAGAATAAACTTCATCTGGAATTTCAAAAGTATCAAAACTCCAATTGAGATTTTTTCTTGTAAGCAAAACTTCTTCTTCTCCTAATGCAGCGCCGTGAACACCTGCGGTTCCGGCTTTGTTTGGTGAACCCTTGCCGATTATAGTTTTGCAGCAAATTAGAGTGGGTTTATCTGATAATTTTGCTTCGGTAATTGCTGCATCTACTGCTGCTTCGTTATGACCATCTATTTTCGGAATAACATGCCAGCCATAACTCTCAAATCTTTTTGCCGTATCATCTGTAAACCACCCAGCTACTTCGCCGTCAATGCTAATATCGTTGTCATCGTATAAAACGATCAATTTATTTAGTTTATGGGTTCCAGCGTATGAGCAAGCTTCGTGCGAAATTCCTTCCATTAAATCTCCATCCCCACAAAAAACGTAAGTGTGGTGATCAATTAATTCCAGATCAAATTTATTAAATTTATGGGCTAATATTTTTTCTGCTAACGCCATCCCTACCGCATTCGCCAGTCCCTGTCCTAAAGGACCAGTAGTAGTCTCAACTCCTGGAGTTACGTCGCATTCTGGGTGGCCAGGAGTTTTAGAGCCTAGTTTTCTAAAATTTTTTAATTCCTCAATAGGTAAATCATAGCCAGTGAGATGTAAAAGAGAATAAAGTAACATCGACCCGTGCCCGTTAGATAAAACAAATCTATCTCTATTAAACCATTCAGGATTTTTAGGGTTATGGTTCAAATGTTTTGTCCATAAGACCAAAGCAATTTCTGCCATTCCCATAGGCATTCCCGGATGACCGCATTTTGCTGCTTGCACAGCATCCATGGATAGCGCCCTGACGGCGTCTGCTAAATTTACTTTATCGGACATTAATCAAATGATATTTTCTATTAAAAGGAGAGAATATCATAGTAGAATTCTCTCTCGTTTTTAAATTTATGTCCGAATACAAAACTTTCACATCTGAATCAGTTTCTGAAGGTCATCCAGATAAACTGGCAGACCAAATTTCAGACGCCATACTCGATGCTTTTTTGAAAGATGATCCAGATTCTAGGGTCGCTTGTGAAACATTAGTTAAAACTGATTTAGTTGTCATTGCTGGTGAAATTTCTTCCAATGCAAAACCAGACTTGGAAAGCGTGGTGAGATCAGTGATCAATGAGGTGGGATATGACAACGATGAAGTTGGGTTTAACGGATCAAAGGTTGAAATTGTTAACGCAATTGGAATGCAGTCTAATGACATTGCTCAAGGAGTAAACGAAGGTACTGGAACTGACACTGACCAAGGCGCAGGAGATCAAGGCTTGATGTTTGGCTACGCTACTAATGAAACAAGTGTTTTAATGCCAGCGCCAATTACTTTTTCGCACCTGTTGGTGAAAAAACAAGCGGAAGTCAGAAAAAATAAGGTGCTTCCTTGGTTGAGGCCTGATGCAAAAAGTCAGTTGAGTTTCGTTTACGATGAAGCTGGGAAACCTTCTTATATTTCTGCTGTAGTTCTATCAACTCAACACGATGAAAATGTAAGTTTTTCTGATTTGGAGGAAGGTGTCAGAAAAGAAATAATAGAAAAAGTACTGCCTTCTGAATGGCTGACGTCAGACACAAAGGTGTATATCAACCCAACCGGAAGATTTGTCATTGGAGGGCCTGTTGGTGATTGTGGTCTAACAGGACGAAAAATAATTGTTGATACTTATGGTGGAATGGCAAGACATGGAGGCGGAGCATTTTCTGGCAAAGATCCATCAAAAGTTGACCGTTCTGCAGCTTATGCTGGAAGATATGTTGCTAAAAATGTGGTCGCTGCTGGACTTGCAGAAAAATGTGAGATTCAAGTTTCTTATGCTATTGGAATTGCAGAACCAACTTCAATTAGTATTAACACTTTTGGAACCAATGCTATTCCTGAAGAAGAAATTGCGAACTTAGTTTCAGAGAATTTTGAACTTAAACCGAAAGAATTAATCCAAATGTTAGATTTAAAAAAACCAATTTATCAAAAGACGGCTGCCTATGGTCATTTCGGTCGAGATGATAAAGAATTTTCTTGGGAAATGACTAATAAAACTGACAAAATAAAAAAATAAATATGAAATTTGAAGATTATAAAGTAGCAGACATCAACCTTGCTGAGTTTGGCCGCAAAGAGATAGCCCTTGCAGAAGCTGAAATGCCTGCGCTCATGAAGTTGCGACAAAAGTATGGAGACAGCAAACCCCTGACTGGAGCAAAAATAATGGGCTGTATACATATGACCATTCAAACAGCAGTTTTGATAGAAACTCTAGTAGCTCTTGGAGCTTCGGTAAGATGGTCTTCTTGTAATATTTTTTCAACACAAGATCATGCCGCTGCAGCTATTGCAGCCTCTGAGATTCCTGTCTTTGCATGGAAAGGCATGAATGAAGAAGAATTCAACTGGTGTATTGAACAAACCATTCTTGAAGACGGTTCGCCATGGAACGCCAACATGATTTTAGATGATGGCGGTGATTTGACCGCAATGGTTCATGAAAAGTATCCAGACATGCTTAACAATATTCATGGCATATCTGAAGAAACTACCACTGGAGTTCATCGCCTCTGGGAGATGTTAGAGAAAGGCGAATTGAAAGTACCTGCTATAAATGTAAACGATTCTGTCACTAAGTCTAAAAATGACAATAAATACGGTTGCCGCCATAGTTTAAATGATGCAATTAAAAGAGGGACCGATATGTTATTGGCTGGAAGAAAAGCTTTAGTCTTTGGTTATGGAGATGTTGGTAAAGGATCAGCAATGAGTCTTAGACAAGAAGGCATGGTAGTTAGAATTTCTGAAATAGATCCTATCTGTGCCATGCAAGCTTGTATGGATGGCTATGAAGTTGTCTCGCCTTACGTCGATGGAATTAACACAAAGAAAGATGAATGCATTAATAAAAGTCTTTTAGCAGACACCGACGTTGTCGTAACAGCAACTGGAAATGTCAATGTTTGCGATAGATTAATTTTAGATAACTTAAAGTCTGGAACAATGGTTTGTAACATCGGTCATTTCGATAACGAAATTGACACTCAATTCATGCGTGATAATTGGCACTGGGAAGAAATAAAACCTCAAGTACATAAAGTCTCCAAGACGAAAGGCGATTCTGACAATTACATTATCCTGTTAGCAGAAGGCAGATTAGTTAATCTAGGAAATGCGACCGGTCATCCTTCGCGAATAATGGATGGATCCTTTGCAAATCAGGTACTCGCTCAGATGTTTCTTTACAAACAAGCCTTTGCTTCTCTCAATGACGAAGAAAAAAAGAAAGAGCTGCTAAAAGTAGAAGTTTTACCCATGGAACTTGATGAAGAGGTTGCTCAGTACATGGTTGAAGGATTTGGCGGAGTTGTCACCAAACTTACTAAAGATCAAGCCAATTACATAAACGTTGATGTTAAAGGCCCTTACAAACCAAAATCTTATAAGTACTAATGGTTAAAAAAAATCGAAGTTGGGGCGGCCGATTTAAACAAGAGACAGCCAAAAATGCTTTGGCATTTTCTAATTCCATCGAAATTGATAAAACTTTTTACTTAGAAGATATTCAAGGATCAATTGCCTATGCTGAAGCTTTAGTCAAAGCAAAAGTTTTGAAATCTTCGGAATTCAAAAAAATTAAGTCTGGCCTCAATCAAATACAAAAAAAAATCAATTCGAATAAATTTAACTGGAACAAAAGCCTTGAGGATGTGCACATGAACATCGAAGCTGCTTTAGAAAAAAATATTGGCGACGTTGCAAAAAAACTTCACACAGGTAGATCTAGAAACGATCAAGTGATAACCGACTTAAAACTTTACATGCTGAAAAAGTCTGAGGAAATTAAAACTTCGCTCAGAGAGTTAATGAAGTCATTGGTCCAAAAAGCTGAACCTGAGACTGAAACCTTAATACCTGGCTTCACGCACTTACAAATCGCTCAACCTGTTTCGTTAGGTCATCACTTAATGGCTTATTATGAAATGTTTAAAAGAGATCTAAACCGTTTTGAATTCTCTGATGCATCGCTTAGCACCTTGCCTTTAGGTTCAGGGGCTCTTGCCGGAAACCGATTTAAAATAGATCGAAAAAAAATAGCCAAAAGCTTAGGCTTTAAAGCGATTACTCAAAATTCTATTGACGCAGTTAGCGACAGAGACTTCATTGCGGAGATGCTTTTTAATATAAGTTTAACTTCTATTCACTTATCAAGAATCGCTGAAGAATTTATCATTTGGTCGTCTTCGCAATTTAATTATCTTCAATTACCTGAAGAACTTTGTACTGGCTCTTCTATCATGCCGCAGAAAAAAAATCCGGACATGGCAGAATTGGTTCGCGGAGGAGCAGCAAAAACAATTGGAAATTTAGTCGCCCTATTAAGTTTGTTGAAAAATCAACCTTTGGCTTACAACCGCGACAACCAAGAAGACAAAGCTCCACTTTTTGCCTCCATAGATTACGTCTTAAGCGCAATTGATATCACTTCTGCAATGGTAGCAGGAGCTCAATTTAATATTGATGAAATGTTAAATGACGTATTCGATGGGCATATATGCGCCACTGATTTTGCTGAGTATTTAGTTCTCAAAGGGCTGCCATTTAGAGAAGCTCATAACATCACTGGAAAAGCAGTTCAGCTGGCTGAAAAAAAAGATGCTTTATTAATTGAACTACCATTGATCGAATTAAAAAAATTATCCAAAAAAATTGAGGAAGATGTTTATAAATACTTAGATCCCATGGCATCAATTTCAGCTAAAACAAGTATCGGTGGAACCGCTCCGTCCCAGGTGAAAAAGCAAATTATTAAAGCTAAAATAGATTTAAATTTATAAATCTATGGAAGTATTTTTTAAACCAATAACAGTCAACAAACTCACTATTCCTAATCGCTTTGCGATGGCACCAATGACACGAAGCAGATCGCCTGACGGTGTACCCGGTGAAAACGTAAGGGATTATTATCAGCGCAGAGCAGCTGGTGAGGTTGGTTTAATTATCACTGAAGGAGTTGAAGTAAGTCACCCTTCTTCCAGCGGTTATCCAGACGTTCCGGGTTTTAGAGACAAAGCCGATGAGGGATGGAAGCAAGTGATAGATGCCGTGCATAGTGAAGGCTCCAAGATATTTCCTCAACTTTGGCACGTAGGAGCTTTTCGAAAACCTGGCATGGCTCCAGACCCAGAAGTGCCTGGCTACACTCCTTCTGGACTAGTCAATGCAAATAAAAAAGCAGCACACGAAATGACAGCGGAAGATGTGGAAATGTTAATCGATTGCTTTGTCGGTGACATCGTAAAGATTAAGGATCTTGGTTTTGATGGCGTAGAGTTACATGGCGCGCACGGTTATTTGATAGATAATTTTTTTTGGGAAGGCACTAATCAAAGAGCTGACGGCTTTGGTGGTTCTATTGATAAACGAACAGCATTTGCTTGTGAAATTGTGAAACGAGCCAGAGCTAAAGTTGGTGAAGACTTTCCTATCGCCATAAGATTTTCTCAGTGGAAACAACAAGACTTTGAGGCCAAGCTGGCTTATACCGAAGAAGATCTTAAAACTTTCTTGATGCCATTGGTTGACGCTGGCATTGATATGTTCCATGCAAGCAATAGAAGATATTGGGAGCCTGAATTTGAAGGTTCAAATCTTAATCTCGCCGGTTGGACGAAAAAGCTTACTGGAATCCCTACGATTACCGTTGGTAGTGTAGGATTAAAATCAGATTTTATTGGTTTATACGCTGGAGATGATGCTGTGGAGTCTCAATCCATTGATGACTTAATAAAAAGAATGGAGAGCGACGAATTTGATATGGTTGCCATCGGTAGAGCTTTACTTTCAGACCCAGAATGGGTGAAGAAAGTTAAAACCGGTGATTTCGAAGCAATTATTCCTTTCGAAAAAAAATACGCATCTGAAGTATATTTTTAATTTTTTAAAAACCTATCTTCTTCTTTTCTGTCTAAAATTCTTTAACGTTAGTGCAGTATAATGTGAAGATGAAAAGGGTTTGTTTAATCTTAATTTGTTTGTCAGCAGTGACTTTTGTCTCATGCGGGATTAAAGGACCTTTAACTTTGCCGACCAACAACGAAACTGAATATGCGTCCTGATTACTTTTCAAAAAATTCAGAATGCTTATGCATTGAGAATCTAGAGTTATCTGAAATCTGTAAAGATGTACAAACTCCTTTTTATATCTACTCGCAAGCAAGTATCGAAGCAGCTGCAAACTCTTATCTTAAAAACGCTGGTAATACAGATCTAATTTGTTACTCAGTTAAAGCCAATAGTAATATCAATTTATTAAAGATTCTCGCGCAATTGGGCATGGGTTTCGATGTGGTTTCAGTTGGTGAATTAAAAAGAGCGCTAAAAGCAGGAGCTACAGCAAACAAAATTGTATTTTCGGGTGTAGGAAAATCAGCCGCCGATTTAGCGTTTGCTGCTGAGCAAAAAATCTATTCGATCAATATCGAATCTCATCAAGAGATTGAGTTATTAAAAAATTTACCAAACAATCCAAGAATTTCTCTCAGGATTAATCCAGACATGGCCGCAAATACCCATCCATACATTGAAACCGGAAAATCAGATTGTAAATTTGGTATCTCTGAAACAGAGGCATTGGAAATAGCGAAAACTTATTCGCCTAAAGAAATAAATCTAGTTGGCATATCGGCACATATTGGATCACAAATTACCGATGTAAGTTTATTTCTTGAGTTAGCAGAAAAATTAAAAAACTTAGCAACGCATCTTAAAAATTTAGGTCACAAAATTGATCACTTAGACGTTGGTGGCGGCCTAGCAATAGATTATCAACTGGAGAAGCAATACGACCCTGCTCAACTAGTTAAAGATTTAAAATCTTCAATCACTGATTATGATTTGTTAATGGAACCAGGGCGTTCAATTGTCGCTCAATCCGGAGCGGTAGTGACAAGCGTTATTACTAAGAAAACAAACGGTCAAAGAGATTTTCTTGTAGTGGATGTAGGTATGAACGACTTGATGCGACCTGCTCTTTATAATGCTAGACACGTCATTGAAGAAATTAAAAACAGTGACAATGCTTCAAAGGAATATGAGGTCGTTGGTCCCGTCTGTGAGACAGCAGACAGTTTTGGTGCGGGACATTTATTAAATGCCGACGCTGGTGATCAACTCATCATTTACTCGACTGGCGCTTATGGCTCTAGTATGGGCTCGAATTACAATTCAAGGCCTAAGCCTGCTGAAATTTTAGTATCTAAAGATAAATCCACTGTAATTAGAAAGGCGGAATCTTTTGAAGACCTTATAAAACTTGAGGAAATTTAAGTGACTACTGTTCATTCCATGGAGGCTTTGGGAAATAAGTTCGTCTTGATAGACGCGATTTCACAAAGAGTTGATCCCAAAGAGGAATCAAAACTTGTAAAAAATTGTGCAAATAAATTTCAGTTTGATCAATTATTAATATTGGAACCCCCCACACAAAAATATGTCGACGCGAAACTGAAAATTTATAATTTGGACGGTAGTCTGGCCGAAAACTGCGTGAATGGAATTCGCGCCACCGCCCTTTATGCTTTCGACGAAAATTTAGTGTCTGGTGAAAGCTTTATATTACAAATTGAAAACAACGAAGCTCACATTGCTAAATTGGGAGCCGATACATTCTCTGTAAAAATGACTAGTTTTGATTTCTCAAAATCTAGTTGCGCTGTTGAAGAGAGTGAAAAATTACAATTCATTTTTGAAGGTCTTGATATTGCCTTTGAACCTGTGTCAGTTGGAAATCCACATGCTGTTATTTTTCAAAATAATTTGCCAGATAAAATTCCTGATATGGGCGCAACTTTACAAAACAGTAATATTTTTAAAAATGGCGTAAATGTCGGATTTGTAGAAATTGTTGATCGCCAAATAATTAATTTACGTGTTGTTGAACGAGGAGTTGGGGAAACCTTGGCTTGTGGAAGTGGAGCTTGTGCCGCTGTCTTGAGTGGTGTAAAAAATAATCTTTTGAAATCTCCTGTATTAGTAAATTTTAAAAAAGGCAGCTTATCTGTTGAGGTGAATCTAGAGGAACAATGGTTTAACTTGACGGGTGAAGCTAAATTTATCGAAAAAGGCATTAAAATAAATCAATGAGCATTTTCAATAAAAAAATTTCAGAAACTGATGTCTTAAATTATTTAAAAGAAAATCCTAATTTTTTTATAAAACATCCTGAAATCTTAGAGATTCTAGAGATTGAACATGCTTCTGGTGAAGCAACCTCTTTAATAGAGAAGCAAGTTGAAATCATTAAGAAAAAGAACCTTGATGTAACAAACAAATTGAGTGAATTTTTAGAAAATGCTGAACACAATCAAAACTTATTCTTAAAAATCCAAAATTTGATCTTAAAAATTCTTTCACAAACTAATCTCAACGACTTAGCTTATTTTGTAGAATCTTTTTTTCAGGAAGAATTAAAAACTGAAATTTGTAAAATTTATTTCTTTACTCCTGAAAATTCATTCAATTTAGAAACAAAAAGAGTTATCACTCCAGAAATAGCTACCTCAATCTTCTCAGATCTTTTTAAAACGGCCGAAATTTCTTTAGGCGGTTTAAACGACGAAACTTCTTCGTTGGTTTTTGGAGCGCAGGCCAATATAGTTGAAGGCGCCATTGGAAAATTGAAATCAAGCAAAATTGCTGGAACTCTGGCCTTAGGTAGCAGTGAAATAGGAAAATTCCCAAAAGATAGCGAAACACTTTTTTTAGAATTTGTTATAGCTGTTTTTAGTAATCAAATAGATAAGATTTTGCCATCAACCAATGAATAACGAAATTGGACTCTTTTTAGATTACCTAGGAAATGTTAGAAACTATTCCGAGCATACTTTAAAAAATTATTCTGCTGACTTAAAAAAGTTTGAAATTTTTAGAAGTCAAAAGGGCTTCAAAAGTTGGTCTGACTTAACACAACATGACGTTCGTGACTTTATTAGTAGGATCAGAAGAAATGGCGCTAGTCCGAGAAGCCTCGCAAGATTACTCTCATCGTTAAGGAGTTTTTATAAATTTTTAAACAATGAAAGTCTTGTTTTAAATAATCCCACGTCAGGAATAAATGCGCCAAAACTGAATTCCTTGCTTCCGAAAGCTATGGACACAGATATGGTCAATAGATTGTTAGATTTCCAACCGACGACTTGGGGAGATTTCAGGGATAAAGCAATTGCTGAACTATTATATTCTTCAGGGTTGAGACTTTCTGAGTTGTGCCAATTGAATACTTCTGATATTTCTTTAGAGAGTAGAATTTGCAGAGTATTAGGAAAAGGGAAAAAAGAAAGAGAAGTCCCAATCGGGAATCTCGCTATTAAAGCTCTTCACGCTTGGTATGATCACAGAGAGTTAAAATTAGAAAAAAATGAGCGAGCAGTTTTCATCAACAAAAATGGTAAGCGAATTAGCTCTAGGTCTGTTCAAAATATTTTAAAAAAAATGAGTATGAAAATGGGTTTGCCCTATGTAAATCCACACATGTTAAGACATTCCTTTGCGTCACATATTTTAGAATCGAGCGGAGATTTAAGAGCAGTACAAGAGTTGCTAGGGCATGCTAACTTATCGACTACCCAAATCTATACTAAGTTAGATTTTCAACATTTGGCAAAAGTTTATGACAAGAGTCATCCACATGCTAAGGGAGATTAAAGCATGAATATAAAAGCCATTACTTTTGATTTAGACGATACTCTTTGGCCTCTCTTTGATGTCATCATGCATGCACATAAAACTGCTAATGACTTCTTAATAAAAAAACATCCGCAAATGCAGGGAATTTTATTTTCCGCTGAGGAAAGAAAAAAATGGAAAGAACTCGTGAGTCAAGAACCTAATCTTGCAAATCGTCTTTCAGAACTTAGGCAAAAAGTTATTTATGAATTGTTGATAGAAAATAACGTGCCCTCAGAAGAAGCAAATTTATTATCCAAAGAATCATTCAAAATTTTTATAGAGGAGAGGCATAAAGTTGTCTATTTCGATGACGTACTTGAAACTTTGAAGTCACTAAAAGAAAAATATATTTTAGGAGTCATAACTAATGGAAATGCCGACATAAAAACATTGAAAATAGACCACCTCTTTGATTTCTACTTGAATGCTGAAATGGTAAACGAAAGTAAACCTGATAAAAAAATCTTTGACGAAGCTGCTAAATTAGCAGGTGTGTTACCTGAAGAAATTTGTCACATTGGAGATCACCCAGTCAATGATGTCGAAGGTGCATTGCAAGCTGGGTTTCAAGCGATGTGGATGAACGCGCTGAATAAAAATTGGGAGCACCCCACAGCACTGGCAGTGCCAGAAATTAAAAACTGGAAAGAATTGGAATCTAAATTTTAAGAATTACAGACTTTCTAATTGAGAGAAGTACTTGTCTAGCCTGTCTTGATTCAAAGCAATCAAAGATTGAAAAGGTCCTAAATTAGATTTTATATCGGCAAGGTTGGTTGCCTCGCCTACTTGTATAAGTCCGATCATTGCCATGACCAAATGCGGAGTGCATTGGTAAACGTAAACTCCTTCCGTATCAAAAGTGACAGAAAAATCTTGACCTTGAATACTCTCCCAAGGAGTGGCCCCACTTGGAATTAAATTCGGCGCCGAGACACTGTTGTGACCGGGATCTACAGATTTGAAAATTACTGTGTCACCCTTTTTAATTTTTAAAGCCGCTGGTTCAAAAACCATCACTCCATCAGCTCCAGCATTTAACATTTTTACAATGTGCTCGTTTTCTGATCCGCTAGCAGCGGGTTCCGATGCAGAAGCTGTTTTAACTAAGGAAACCTTATAGCCTGGACCAGAAGTTGAAATACCACAGTCTTCGCCCTGCATGCATGCATTTCCTAAAGGCATGATTCTTGCCTCAATGGCTTCGTCGCGCATGTCTATGTTATTGGAAAAAATTACCATGCTAAAAAATAAAAATGGTAAGAGTTTTAAATATTTCATAAATTTGTGAAATGAGTATATCTAAAACCATTTGAAATAAAAACTTTTCAAATGGCTTAGATATAAAGGATATTTAGATATGCAAAAGCTTTTTTGCTTTTAACCTCTGGCTTGAAGAACTAAGTTATTTGTTGTTTCTGCAGCCAAATTTACATTGCCGAAACCCGCTTCACTGAGGAGTTCCATCAGCTTACTTGGTCCCGCTTGTGGTCCTAATCCCAATCCAACCGATTGAGCTTTAGAAGCTGGCACACATACCAAAGTTCCAAAGCCATACATCATTGCTGACGCGGGATTGTTTGCTATGTTGTTTGCATAACCGTCTAATGCCATTGGCTCAACCACCATAAAAGTACCGTCTTTTGAAAGAGTCTCTTTTATACTTGCTGCGATACCCACTGGATCTCCCATGTCATGCCATGCATCAAATATACAAGCTAAATCATAATCGTTTTTTGGAATTTCACCTGCATCAGACACGAAAAATTCTAAATTGGTTAATCCTTTTTCATTTGCTCTTTTTTTAGCTTCTTCAATTGAAGGACCGTGAAAATCAAAGGCGTGTATTGTTGAATTAGGAAATTGCTCAGCCATTAAAATCGAAGACGTTCCCAAACCACATCCGATGTCAGCAACTTTAGCTCCAAGTTTTAGTTTATCTTCAACTCCATCAAGCGCAGGAATCCATTCGTCAAGCAAATGTCCAGCATACGCAGGTCTAAAAAATCTCTCAGTTCCACAAAAACAGCATTCATGATGTTCTCCCCAAGGACGTCCACGTCCCGTCTTGAATACATCAATTGCTACATCTTCTTTGACAAATTGACCCACAACTCCTTGAATTAAACCCTGAATACAAGTTGGTTCACTTTCTCTAGCAAAAACAGAAGCTTGCTCAGGAGTTAAGCTAAATTTGTCTGCTTCGGCATCATAACTGACATAACCCCTTGCCGCATTTGAAGCCAACCATTCTTTTAAATAACGTTCATCAACTTTAGCTTCCGCTGCTATAGCAGATACCCCAGCCGAACCGAGTTTATCCATTGCTCTATAAACTCCCGTTTGATCTCCTAAATAAGACATCATAATTGCAACTGATCCGGCTACGTCGTTGAAAACGCTTCCAAAAAGTTGCATAACTTTTTCGTGATTTACACTAGTTTGTTCACTCATAAGACTCTCCTTAGTTTTTATTAATATTTAAAAATACAGTAAAACAAATTAAACGAAATTTAAAGAAGCAAATAAGAAATTTTTTTAAGAATAAATTAAATAATTTTTTCTTCCTTAAGAGTTTGAAGCTCGCTAGAGTCTAGACCTAGATATTCTTGTAAAATTTCTTCCGTGTGTTGTCCTAACTCCGGCGCCGGAGAATAACTTTCTTCAAAATTATCAAATTTTATTGGATTGCCAGGCATCTCTGCAGTTGAACCAGAAGGTTGTTCTAACTCCACGACCATATTTCTTTTTTTGACTAACGGATCTTCAAGGGCGTCGCGAACTGAATTGATAGGACCGGAAGGAACTCTGTGCTTAGCTAGCAAATCTAACCAATAAGCACTTGGCTTATCTTTTAATTTTTCAGAAATGACTTGATCAATACTATCCCTTTCGGCAAGACGACCCTGAACAGTTTTGTATTTATCATCTTTAAATTCGATTAGATCTAAAGCATTGATTAAGTTTGGCCAAAAATCTTCATGAACTACGGCAATAATTATAAAACCATCAGAAGTTTTATATGAATTGTATGGGACGTGAAGGAAATGTTGATTGCCAATAGGCTTAGGATCTATACCAGAAATTTTATTCATAGTTGCCATGTAAGTTAAAAGGCTAACTTGGCAATCTAACATTGAAATATCAACGTGATCACCTACCCCGTCTCGATCTCTTTTTTGCAAAGCACTTAAAATTCCAATGATACTAAACATGCCAGAAGATAAATCTGCGATTGGAATGCCGGCACGTACCGGATGATTTTCATCTTCGCCTGTAATAGACATGCCGCCTCCGTAGGCTTGAAGAATCTGATCGTAAGCCGGTCTATCAGCCTCGCCTTTTCCGAATCCACTTATCGAGCATGTGATAATCTTCGAGTTGTGCTTTTTTAAGGTATCAAAATCTATTCCTAATCTTTCAGTTACTCCCGAACTGAAATTATCTAATACAACATCAAATTTTTTCACCAGCTCGTAAAAAATCTGCTTACCTTTCTCTTGCTTCAAATCTAAAGCTAAGCTTTTTTTATTTCTTGCCAAAGTGATGTGATAAGGGCTCACACCATCTAAAGAGTAGTCTGGATGATCTTTGTAAAGCCCTCTAGTAATTTCTCCTTTGCCGGGTGGTTCTACTTTTACAACTTCCGCACCCAAGTCTGCAATCAACATGCTGGCATAAGGTCCAGCCAACATATGGGTTAAATCCAAAACCCTAATATTTTTTAATGGCGCTGACATAAATTAATAGTTAATTTTGTCGTCTACTGCATGTCCTCGGGTTGGAATTAAAGCAGACCTTAGATAGGAAGCCACAATTTCACCTTTTTGGTTTTTACCAATAGTTTTCACTGTAACAATTCCACAATTATCTCGAGATTTAGATAATCTTTTTTCAATAACTTCTGATTCAGCGTAAAGGGTGTCGCCAACGAATAGAGGTTTTGGCAAAACAATATCTGTCCATCCTAAGTTTGCGATGGCTTTTTGACTGACATCACTCACGCTCATGCCAACCATTGTTGCAACGGTGAAAGTACTGTTGACTAAGGTTTTGCCAAATTCTGTTGCTTTCCCATACTCTTCATCAAAATGAAGTGGATGCGTATTCATGGTTAATAAAGTAAACCATGTATTGTCGGCTTCATTAATGGTTCGTCCTGGTCTGTGCTCGTAGATGTGACCAACTTCAAAATCTTCATAATAACGACCATGGGATTCTCTAAACCTTCCATCGCCTAAATCTTTTATTCCAGCCATATTATTTTTTCTCTTCTTCCCCTAAAGTAATTTTTAAACGCATTGCTTCGGCAATAGGCTCATCAATCATTTGGCCGTCGACTTTTATAGCACCGCCGCCAGATTTCTGATATTCCTCTAATACTTTTTTGGCTTCTGCTTTTTCTTCAGCAGAAGGCGAAAAGGCTTCGTTGATATAATCAATTTGATCTGGGTGAATTGCAGCTTTGCCGGTGAATCCTAAATTTTTCACAGCTTCGGCTTCTTCTTTTAAGCCAGCCATTTTATCAATGTAAAAGTAAGGTGCGTCAATTGTAAATAAATTGAACATTGAAGCAGCTAAAACTACTCTATGTCTCGCGTAAAGTAATGGCTCCCAAGCTAATTTACAACCCAAGCTTGCAGACGCGTCGGCAGCTCCAAAAAAAAGTCCAACCACGTCTTTAAAAGCTGCAATTTGCGTCACAGTTTCTATTGCCCTAGAGGTTTCTATAAGAGGTACCAGTTTATTTTTAAAATCAATCATTGGGGCTAAAGTAGCCAAGAAGTCAAAGCTTTGAGTCTTTGGTAAAATTATTGCTTCAATCTGATCTTGAAAAGGAGATATTGAATCAATGTCCTCTCTACCCAGAGCTTCCATTGCATCATTGACTCTTACAAATAAAGGTTTTGAAAAAGCGTTTTCTTTCAATAGATTAATGAGAGTTTCTCTTGCAGCTAATTTTTCTGAATCTGGACAACCATCTTCTAAATCAACAATGATTGCATCGGCATTGCTGCCCTGAGCTTTTTCTAGTCGATCTAGAGTGTGTCCTGGGATAAATAAATTAGATCTGTATTTACTCATGTTAACTTTGTTCTTTTTCAATTAAGTAATTCACAACATCTAAGAGATCTTCAGTTCCAATTTCTCTAGTAGCAGAAACTTTATACTTTCCATTCACAATAAATGCTGGGACGCCCTTTATACCGTATTTGAAAGCAAATAACTCAGCTTTTCTCAAATTATTTTTTAATCCGAAAGAGTTAGTAGCTGCAAGATATTTATTTTCTTGAATTCCATACCCCTGAAAAAAAGGAATGATTTCTTTGTCAGAAAGCATCATTTTTCTATTGTAATGAATAGCGCTAAAAATCCCTTGAATAGCTTCTGGTACCTGCAAAGTTTCTGTCGCAAAAAAAAGTTTAGCGTGAGTCTTTGTCTGTGCATTCCAAACAACAGGTAACCTGAAAAAATCTACCTCTGAACTAACTTCACTCTTCCAGTCTTTAATTAATTGTTCCAAGCTAAAACAATGTCCACAGCCAAACCAAAAAAATTCAATGACTTCTATTTTTTCTGGATTTCTAGTAGGTAACGGCTCTATTAATTCGTAATGTCTGCCTTCTTGGTAATCTTTAGAGAAAGCGGAAGAAAAAAATAGGCTTAAAAATAAAACTATTAAAGCGTTTTTAATACAATCCTGAAACATAATTTGCCACCGCTCTGATTTCTTCAGTAGTCAATCGGGCAGCTATTCCCTGCATAATCTTTGCATTGCCACTATGCACTCGCTCCCCATTTTTATAAGCCACTAAACTGGTAACGACGTACTCAGCTTTTTGACCACTCAACATGGGATAACCAGCAGACTCAACACCTTTCCCTTGTGGGCCATGACATCCTGTACAAGCGGGTACACCGTTCGATAAATTTCCCGCTCTATAAATTCTTTGCCCCAATTCAAAATTTATACTGTCGGCTTGTCCAACTTTCACTTCCTGAGCAGCATAGAATGCAGCAATATCTCTCAGCTGATCTTCGGAATAGTTGTCTAATAAACCCATCATAGACTCAATCATGCGTTCACCTTTTTGCACGTGAATTAGTTGAGCTAAAGTGTAGCTTTCTCTTTGTCCGGCTAAAGTTGGCCACTGCCCAACTACGCTATTACCATCTGCCCCATGACAACCTGCGCAAGTTGCCACTAATTCAGAGCCCACTTGCGGGTCACCTCTCTTAACTGCCTTTATTTCAGCTTTATCACTGGCTGCATAAATTGAACCAGACAATAAAATAATAAGGCTGAGCAACAATGAATTTCTATACATTATTTATTCTTTTGTGGGCTAAGTGAGCAGAATTATATACTATTGAAGATAAATTTTCCTTCATAACCATATGTCTGAAAAAAGTATGTTGTTAAAGATAAATTTCGAAAAATCTTGTCCTAGTGAGAAGTTTTTCCCACCTGATGAGGGTGTAGAATTAGCCATTTGCGGTCGTTCCAATTCTGGAAAATCCAGTATTTTAAATATGCTAGCCAATCAGAAAAAACTCGCAAAAACCTCAAATACGCCTGGTAGAACACAGTCCATTAACTTTTTCAACGTCAATGAAGATACTTTAAAAAAATTAGTAGACCTCCCTGGTTATGGCTATGCCAAAGCCTCAAAAAAAATGCAAAAGGAATGGGGTCAACAAATCACTAAATATATGGCCTCCCGTAAAAGCCTCAGAGGCATTATTTTAATAATGGATGTCAGGCGTCCACTGCAAGAAAGCGATCTGAATTTCATAGCTTGGTGCGAACAATACAATTTACCAATGCAGATTCTCTTGAATAAATCCGATAAGCTTTCAAAGAATAAAGCGTCTCAAGAGCTTATGAAATGTGTAGAAAAGACTGCTCATAATTTATTGTTAGATAGCCCTATGTTGTTGTCTGCAAAAACAGCTTCTGGGGCTGAGGAACTTTCGAAAAAGATTCTAGATTGGATGGAAATAATATGAAAAAAAATAAAACAATTTCACTTATTCCTGTGAAAAAAACATTCATTGCTTCAACCTTCATTCTGTTGTCTATAAGTATTTGTGGAGCAAAAATGGAGTCTGAAGAGGAAGCTGCTTATAACGATGCTGTTGCAGATTGCATTTATAGAAATGGAAATCCATCATATCCTTCATCTGAATATAATAGGGTCGAGGCCTATTGTGATAGCATAAATTGAAGATAACTGATTTTGAATTTATAGGGCATAAATCAAATGGGCAAATTACTTAACGCAACAGAAGGTCAAAAACTCAATAAATTTGAGGCAAGTTACATTGGTAAAATGGTTGCAATTGGAATCTATAAATTAGGTTTTAATGGCGATGATTTTGCTTTTCAAGAGAAAATGATTTTGGAATATATGCAAGAAACACATCCCGATAAAAAAATAGATAAATTTCAGACAAAACAAATTATTGATTATGCTAAGAGGATGATAGAAATTGATGATTTTTTTGTAGAAGAAGTTATTAATAGAATATTGTATGTCTTTGAAAAAGCAAATAATCGCTTCAAGACTTCATTAACTGCTGAAGAAATAGAGTTTGTAAACTTCAAAAATAGACACCTGCCGAATTTGGATTTGTTTGATGAAAGAAATTAAAACCCTTAAATTAGAAGGTTTAAATTTTTTTGAGTTGAAAATATATTTATTTATTCTAAGTGCCCATTGATTTATAAAGGGGAGATCAATGGGCTTAAGGAGAGAGTTTCCTTATTTCTTAGGAGAATGCTTTTTAGACAGAAGAGGTTTTAAAAAGTTCGTAATTTAATGGGCTTCGCCCCAATTATCTGCAATGCCGCTTTCTACTTCTAACGGTACCTTTAGTGAAGCTGCGTTTTGCATCAATTGAGAAATTTCTTTTTCCACCATCGACACATCTTTTTCCGGCACTTCTAAAATTACTTCGTCGTGTACTTGCAGAATCATTTTGGCTTTCACATTTTCTCGTTGCAACCATTCGTGAATAGAAATCATCGCCAACTTCATAATGTCTGCAGCCGTGCCTTGCATAGGTGCATTAATTGCCGCTCTTTCTGCACCTTGGCGTGTTCGACCACTGTAGATTCCTGGCAAATACAAACGCCTACCAAAAATTGTTTCGACAAAGCCTTTTTCTCTAGCTCTTTCTTTTGTTTGTTCCATATAAAGTTTTACGCCAGGGTATTTTGCAAAGTACGAGTCAATGTAATCTTGGGCAACCGTTCTTGGCAGTCCTAGTGCCTTTCCCAAACCAAAAGCCGACATGCCATAAATTAACCCAAAATTTATAGCCTTGGCACTTCGCCTATCTTCATCGCTGGCCTCTTTCCCGGGCGCTGCAAAAACTTCTGAGGCTGTTGCTGTATGGATATCCTCACCGTTCTCAAAAGCTGAGATCATATTTTTATCCCCTGATAGATGCGCCATGATTCGCAACTCAATTTGCGAGTAATCGATCGCTAACAATTTATGCCCTTTGGGAGCAACAAAAGCTTTACGAATCATTCGACCTTCTTCAGTTTTAATTGGAATATTTTGTAAATTGGGATCAGCAGAAGACAATCTTCCAGTGGTGGTAACCGCCTGATGATAAGAAGTGTGAACTCTGCCAGTCGCTGGAGAAATTTGTTCTGGCAGTGAATCAGTATAAGTACTTTTTAGTTTTGCTAGAGTTCTATGCTCCAATAATATTTTAGGCAGCTCATAATCTCTCGCCAAGTCCTGCAACACCGACTCATCAGTGGAAGGTTGTCCGCCAGGAGTTTTCTTAATTACTGGCAAATCCATTTCATCAAAGAAGATAGCTCTTAGATCTTTGGTGGAAGCTAAATTGAATTCTTTGCCGGCTTCTTTGAAAGCTTTTTCTTCAAGACCATTGATGCGCTGACCTAAATTATTTGACTGAATTTTTAACTCATCAGCATTTACTAAAGCTCCGTTTTGCTCAACATCTGATAACACAGGAATTAAAGGTAAATCTATGTCGGTTAAAACTTTTTCCAGTGATTTGGTTTTACTCAATTTCTCTTTTAAGACGTTATGACATCTTAATGTAATGTCTGCATCTTCGGCAGCGTAATGTGTAGCTGTATCCAACTCAACATTGTCAAATGTAATTTGTTTTACGCCCTTCCCAGCGACGTCTTCGTAACTTGTGGCGTCATAATTTAAATAGAATTTCGCAATTGCATCTAAATTATGTCTGGTTGCAGTGGAATCTAGAACGTAAGACATCAACATGCTGTCGCTTCCAATGTTGTCTAAATTTAAGCCATGTTGAGCTAAAACATTTCGATCAAACTTAATATGTTGGCCTACTACTGGCACTTTTTGCAGTAAGGGTTCAAGTTTTTTTAACACCAATTCTTTTTTTAACTGTTTTGGTGCATTCTCATAATTATGCCCCAGAGGAATATAAGCGCCTTCTCCTTCTTTTGCCGACAGTGAAATGCCAACTAATTCTGCCGTTGTAAAATCCAACCCATCGGTTTCAGTATCTATCGCAATCAATTTAGCCTTGGTCAAACGCTTTATTAAAGAATCCAAATCTTTTTCGTTCAAAATACATTCGTAGTTAGCGTTAATGTTTTTTAGTTTGGGCGGTTCTTTCTTCAATACCTCTGGAGGTTCAATTGCTTTTCTCTTAGAAGCAGTCTTTTCAACTTTACTTTTTATAAGGGTCTTAAATTCAAGCTCAGTAAATAGATCATGGATTTTCTCCTCATCTCTTGGCGCCACCTGTAAATCTTCAATTCCAAAATCTAGAGCAACATCTTTTTTGATGGTAGTTAATTGTTTAGAAAGCTTTAATTGTTCAATTCCTTCTCTTAAGTATTCGCCTACTTTGCCTGAAATCTCATCAGCCGATTCAATTATGGCTTCCACCGTTTGATATTTTGTAAGCCAATTGACCGCTGTCTTTGGACCAACTTTATTGACGCCGGGAATATTATCTGAAGTGTCGCCAACCAAAGCTAAGTAATCAATAATTTGATCTGGTCTCACTCCAAATTTTTTCATCACCCTGTCCTCATCGAGTAGTTCATTAGTCATGGTATTGACCAAGGTGATATTTTTAGTGACTAATTGAGCTAAATCTTTATCGCCTGTCGAAACAACTGTTTTAATACCTTTGCTCTCAGCTTCAGTCGCCAAGGTGCCAATTACATCATCCGCTTCCACCCCATCAACAATGAAAAGTTTCAAGCCAAGCGCTCTACAGATGTCATGAATGGGTTGAATTTGTGGACGTAAATCGTCTGGCATTGGAGGCCGATTGGCTTTGTATTCGCTGTACATTTCATTACGGAACGTTTCGCCTTTCGCGTCAAATATCATCCCGACCGGGCTGTTGGGATGATCCTCTAGAATTCTCATGACCATGGTTGTCACTCCGCGAACAGCGCCCGTGGGTTGACCAGAAGAGGTGGTTAGAGGCGGCAACGCATGATATGCACGATAAATATATGATGAGCCATCCACTAAAATGACGGAATCGTTGTCAGTGATACTTTCTGGTTTAGCCATCAATACATTTAATAAGTGATTCGTTATAATTTAATTAAGTTTATTAGACCTATGCCAAAAGTTCTAACTCAGATTGCATTTTTTTTCTTCGGCACTCGCAAAAGAATCCTTGGGTCAATTTTCTCGGCTTGCATCTACTTATTAGCGTTTGCTTTTTACATGGAGTATCAATTAGGACTTGAACCTTGTCCTATGTGTATTGTCCAAAGAATAGCTATTGCATTTGTAGCTTTAATCGCCTTGATCGCAATCATTCATCATAAAAGGCTTAACTGGTATTTCAGCTTAATTACGTTTTTCACACTTGCTGCAGCAACTTCGGCGACGAGACATCTTTACATTCAATCTTTACCATTAGATCAAATTCCATCCTGTGGGCCCGACTTAGAGTACCTGATTAGATTTTCTTATTTTGGCGATGCACTCAGAATGCTATTCATCGGTGATGGCAACTGTGCTGAAGTAGTGTGGAGTCTCTTAGGAATTTCTATTCCAGGCTGGGTGCTGATCGCTTGTATACAAATATTATTAATGTCTGCTTTGTTTTTTAAAGTGAAAGTTTAGGACTATTGAATTAAATTTAAACATTCCAATTGAGCTTTTTGCAGAGCTTCTTCAAAACCATCCAAGTCCCAAGTATTTTTCGGAATGTCGTAATACTCAGTAATTTCAGTTCTTATCTTTTTATTATTTTCATAATCATAGAAAGCCAAAAGCTCTAAATAAATTTTATCGTTGTCTTTATGAAAATCTATTAAATCTTGTACTCTATTCGCGCTGACACCAAATATTGTGCTTTTTCCAAGTAAAAAATTACTCGTGTATTCTATAGTCATAAGAAAATTTATTTGTTCATCCCCTTTTTTTGTTTTGGTCAGCACATATTTTGAAGGAAGATTACGATATTTTTCTTTTGCATTGTCCACAACTGCATAATTCGATATGTACTGTCTGGCGATATTACATGACTCTTTTGATTTGGCGTCAAAAATAATTCTGTAGCTGTCACCGTGCATTATATTTCCTGGACTTGACAGCAGAACAGATCCGCTAGAAACGTCAATTTCCCATTTACTGGCTAATAAAGACGAAGAAATTATTAATAAAGAAATAATAGATAATTTTAATTTCATAAACTTACAGGAATATTGACTCAACTGTAGCTCTAAAAGTTTTATATTTTTTTCTTTTAAGGAAATTTAAACAAAAAATCACTAAAATGTGTCCCACTTAATAAATGAATGCTTCAATTTTTGTATTAATTATTTCTTTTTTAACGCTTTGTTCGGTCATTTTCCTTTTATATAAACTTAAAGATAAAAATATTCAAAAAGAAAATGAGCCGTCTTTATTAGAAACAAAGATAAATAGTTTCTCGGAAGAGATAAAAAAGATAAACGATGAACTAATCTCCGTAACGACTCCAATCAATGAATTGAATCGTTTTTTAGGCGGTAACGTCACCACCGGAAGATTAGGAGAGTGGAACTTAGAATCAATCGTTAAAGAAATTCTTCCTGATGGAAGTTACGAATTCCAAGCAAATATCAATCCAGAGAATCAAGATAGAGTGGATTGTGCAATCAAGACAGCAGATGGAATTATTATTCCAATCGATTCAAAATTCTATGCCGGTCAGTACAAGCAATATCAAGAGGCTGGACAAGCAAACTTAAGAGCTAACATTTTAAGGGACTTAAGAACAACGATCTTAAGAGATGCGGACGACATCGCAACAAAATATCTTCGTCAAAATTCTACTTCAAATTATGCAGTGCTATATATCGCTTCTGAAAAATTAATAGATCTTGTTGATGAAATAGAGAATTTAAGACAAGACTGTCTTTCAGAAAAGAAAATACTAATTCAAGGACCCAATACTCTAGCTGCTTTTTTAGATACTATAAGAATTGGCCATCATTATTTACAACTTAATGAGACAGCATCAAAAGTAGCCGAAGTTGTCAGAAGAATTAAATCTCAATTTGATAGCTTCGATAAAAGTACAGATGGAGTGTTAAAAAAATTAGATGCATCTGTGAAAGAAGTATCAGCTCTTCAAACAAGAATTAATGTTTTAGGAAGAGAGTTAAATAAAGGCAGTGAAGAGTTAAAGGACGAATAAAAAAAGGGAGCAGATTGCTCCCTTTTTTTCTTTCAATATATTAATCCCAAGCTTTAATTGGAGTAACTATCCCTCGTCTAACAATGGATCTATTTCTTCTCACCGAATTTTGGAATTCAGCAAAGTCGGCATTGTCCATATTCAATAGGTCTATAGTTGCCATTAAATTAGCCATATCGGTTCCGCCAATAAAAGCAAAGTGAGTGTACTCATCGCCTGCAACCACTCTTTCGACTCCGAAAGAGCTCGTCAACTGGCCGTTGGCCACCGCTGCATCAGTGAACTTCTTGTAAGCTTCTATATAAGAGGCCTCGTTTCTAACATTGATTTCAAATACAGCAAAGGCGGTGTCTTGAGTCCAGTCTCCAGCTTCGTAAACTGATTTCGCTAAAGTTTGTTCAGTAGGTACTGAAACCGCAGCAAGCTCAGTTAAGAAAGTTGCGTATTCAGGACAAGTGCTTAAGTTAGCAAATGTATCATTAAGCGCTTGCGCCCCTTGATAGGTGACAACAAATGTATGCGTTTGGGGCTCGTGTCCATTGAAGGCTTCGCCCATCAACGCAACCGAAAATGGAGCAGTTTGTCCACATTCAGATGCCATAAATTTATCCATCGCAGCGACTACCGCGGGAGGATTGCTAACAGTCATTCCAAAATAAGCATAGTAAAGATCATTGCCGTGATCGTCAGCAAAAGTAAAGCCGCTGAAAGCTAATAAAATTATTAATATTTTTTTCATTGTGTTTTCCTTTAAAGATTAATCAGCTGTGTAAATTTGCTCACAAACTTCGTAAGCATCGTTAGCGACAGAGTCTTGTAATGCCACAAATGCATCATAAGCTCTGCCCCATTCAGCCCCTGCAAAATACTCGTCTACAAGTTTTCCAACAGCAGCTCCGTCTCTAGAGATTCCTCTAACCATCAACGTACCTACTTCATTAGGCCCACTTCCGATTGATTGCAGAATGCCAAGTTTAAAGTCGTGACCTGCAGCTTGAATAGCCGACTCCAATGCAGTACCTGCAGCTAGATAAGCTGGCACATTTTCTGGAGAAACAACAACTCGAGTTGCTCTTTCGTACCCAGGATCTAGTTCAAATCCTTTGATCGGTTTCCAATTAGCGCTATAAACAAGATCTCTTAAAGACTCGAGTCTTTTTGGCACATTATATGGGTCATATCCTTCTGATCCAGAGAGTTGTGCTTCAAAACTTGTGAATGCACTCCACACAAACATTTCACCAGGATAATTATGCCCTGAAGCGGTCACACATACACCGGCAGCAGTTGAACCTTGTGGTCCAAAAATTGCCTCAGCATTTGCTCTTAAAAACTCTGTGTACTCCGCAGGATTTTTTGCTTTCACATGAAATGAAGTGAAACTTCCCTCAGGTGCTTGTTGGGCAATCGCGCCAAAAGAAATGCCTAAGGTAGTGATTAAGATTAATATTTTTTTCATACTGCCTCCTTTCATTATCTTACATAGACGACTTCACAGGTCATCATAAAACCTCTTTTGAGTTTTCTTAATTTAGGGAACTTCTCGCTTGCATCTATGTTCCAAGCTTCGTTTCTAGCATCAAGAAATTCTCCTAACCTAACAGATGTAGGCGCTTGAATGACTGCCATGACTTGGCCTGTGTAATCGCCAGTATTGATTAAAAACGCACCAAGCGTTACATCTTCGAAACCGTTAGCTTGAGCAGTTGCTTGATATGCTGCAATCTCTTGAATGTATCTTTGCGGATTCTTGGTGTAGACATTTATGTTGTAATTTGCGTAAGTCATGCCTACTTCAACCCCTTCAGCTACTGGCGTTAACGCCGAGTAATGATCTATTGAAGAAACTGTTCTTTTGTCAGCAATTTTTGCTATTTCAGCAGCAACTTCAGGATCATAATAATTTCCACTCAGTGAGTCTGCATGACTGTCATACAAACTGTAAAAATACATGTCGCCAAACTCCTCTGAACCACCACTAGGCAGGCAGACGCCAGCGCTAGCAGTATTAGAAGGAGGATTTGTAATTGGAGCGCTTGCTCTAGCCCACTCCATGTATCCCATTGGGTCAGCAGTATTTATTGTAAAAACATTCATAGCTGGAGCTGCAAATGCAGAACTGACTAAAAATGTAGATATAATTAATAGAATTTTTTTCATTTTTGTTCTCTCCTTAAAAAAATAAAAACGGACATCCATTATCCACTAAAATAAGAAAAATTAAATGACTTACTTACATAGTTTCAATGAATAAATTCTTAATATTTTTGTTTTTATTTTGCGCCTCAACCTTTTCCGTCTCGGAAGAGATCAAAATCTTAGAAGTCATAGATGGAGACACAGTATTAGCAGAATTTAAGGGCGAAAAGGTTAGAATCAGACTGTCAGAAATTGATGCTCCAGAATTAAATCAACCCTTCGGGAAAAGTGCAAAGTTGTGTTTAGCCGAATTAATCGATAACAATGAATATCTAGAATTCAATTTTGCAAACTTTGACCGATACGGTCGTTCATTAGGATGGATCATGAAAAATGAGGAAAACTTAAATTATGAAATGATTAAAGAAGGATGTGCTTGGGTGTATGACCGTTATGTGGTTAACAAATCCATTTATAGTTTTCAAAAAAGTGCGCAATTAAAAAAACTTGGGCTTTGGAAACAGGATGATCCAATAAAACCTTGGGTGTGGAGAAGAAATAATTAACATATGTCTAATTTAGATAACATTAACTTTAAAAACTCCTTTGGCGCTCTTTCTAATGAGTTTTATACCAAACAGAATTGGAGTCCTCTGCCCAAGGCGAAGTTAGTGAATTTTAACTATGACCTGGCAGAAGAATTGGGTTTGAAGAACGTTGACCCAAAAGCTTTAGTAAAAATTTTTAACGGTGAGATTTCTCTTGAAAATACCGATCCGCTCGCCATGGTCTATGCAGGACATCAATTTGGAAATTGGGTGCCACAATTAGGTGATGGTCGGGGAATATTGTTTGGACAAATAGAAACATCCAGCGGGTTAAAGGATTTACATATCAAAGGAGCAGGTAAAACACCTTATTCAAGATTTGGAGATGGTCGAGCCGTTCTCCGATCATCCATTAGAGAGTATTTATGTGGCGAAGCAATGCACGGTTTAAAAATACCGTCGTCAAGATCATTAATAATATTTACTGGAGAAGAACCCGTCTTCCGAGAAACTACTGAGCCAGGCGCCATGATAGTGAGATCGGCAAGTACGCACGTACGTTTTGGAAATTTTGAATACTTATGTCACAACGACAAAAAAGAACTTCTGCCTGAATTAATGACTCATGTAATTGAGGAATATTTTCCGGAATATAACGAACTAGCAAATAAATTTGAGTTATTTTTTGAATCGGTGGTGCGTAAAACTGCGGAACTTATAGCACATTGGCAAACTGTTGGCTTTGCTCACGGGGTTATGAATACCGATAATATGTCTATTCTGGGAGAAACCTTTGATTTTGGCCCTTTTGGTTTCTTGGAAAACTACCAACCAGATTACATTTGCAATCATTCAGATTATCAAGGGCGTTATGCTTTTAATAATCAACCAAACATTGGTCTTTGGAACTGCCAAGCTTTAGCAGCAGCCTTATCACCAATTATTGAAGAGACTGCTTTGAAAAAAGCTTTAGAAAGTTATCAAATCTATTTTTACAATCATTTCATTCAATTATTTAGAAAAAAAATGGGTCTATTGAAAAAAGATCCCAAGGATTTCGAGCTCATTGAAGAAATTTTGGATTGGCTGATGAAAGAAAAAATTGATTACACAAATTTCTTCAGAAATTTTAGTGATTTTATCCATGGCGATAATTTGTTTAGTTGGAAAGAAAAATTTCTTAATAGATTAGAGTTAGAAAAAATCTCTCGAAATCAACATGAAGATATAGTGAAGGCTAATAATCCAAAATTTATACTTAGAAATTATCTGGCCCAAGTCGCCATTGAAAAAGCAGAAAAAGATGACTTTTCAGAAGTAGATAATCTTTTAAAAATTTTAAAAGATCCTTTTTCTGAGCATGATGATTTTGAAGATTACGCTAGTGAATCACCTGAGTGGGGGAAAAATTTAGAGATTTCCTGCTCCTCTTAAGTTTTTCTAACACAATTACGACAAACTTTTTTTAAGCCCATCAGCCCATAACGATCTTTATCGAAAAAATAAAAAGGCAGCTCTTTTTTGCAATTCAAGCATTCTTTCTTATCTTTCATTCATTGAATTTAACAGATAATCAAAAAAAGAAATACAGCCTCGAGCTGGTATAAAACTTGTCAAAAAAAAGTTGCCCCAGTTAAAAACCGGGGCAACGTGGGGGAGAAGAAACTTTTTTGTTACTCCTTTAACGTCAGGAAGCGAAGGTTAATATTCCTAAGCTGCCTACATATACAACTGCAGAGAGACATATGACATAACCTAACGTACCTAACAGTGTTTTTGTATAGTTCATTAAAACAACTCCGTTTATTAAACTTGGGCATATTATAGTAAGCAACAACTTTCCCAAAAATTGGTTAAGAATCATGTTTAAAATCATTAAATGTTCTAAAAGTTATCAAAAAAGCTATTTTTATTACCAATTCTGCCCAAACCGGCTGAAAGTATACTTAAATAAGGATTTGAAGCTAGGTCAATTTGTCTAATTTCTTCATTTTTTTAAACAAAAATATATAGTTTTTATAAAAAGTTATAAAAAATCTATTTTTTTATGCCTTTTTTTGAATTTATTTCGTATTTAAATTGCTGCTAAGATTATTTTTTAAAAAACAAAAGGAGAAAAATGAAACAGATACAACTATCTAAGCCTGGAGGCCTTGAGAATCTTAAACTTACCGATACTGAAAACCCTTCGCTAAAAGATAATGAAGTTCTTTTAAAAGTCCACGCAAGCAGTTTAAATTATCACGACCTTATGGTTGCTCTAGGCTTGATCCCAACAGAGGATAAAAGAGTGCCATTGTCCGACGCGGCTGGTGAAATTTTAGAAGTAGGTAAAGACGTTTCTAAGTGGACTGTTGGAGACAAAGTTATGAGTATGTGCTTTCCAAACTGGGTCAGTGGTCCGCCAAAATATGATTTATTAAGTTTTATTGGCGACAATCAAGACGGCTATGCCACAGAGCTTATCTCGATACCAGAATCAGCGATCACCAAAATTCCTAATAATTTAAATTTTAAGGAGGCTGCTACTTTGCCATGTGCTGGGCTCACTGCATGGAGGGCTTTGGTAGATGAAGGTAGATTAAAGTCTGGAGAAACTGTTTTAGTTCAAGGCACGGGTGGAGTATCGGTGTTTGCTTTACAACTTGCTAAAACTTTTGGGGCTACTGTAATTGCCACTTCATCAAGTGAGGAGAAACTGGAAAAATTAAAATCACTGGGAGCAGATCATTTAATTAATTACAAAGCTCATCCTGAATGGGGAAAAGAGGTTTTAAAAATAACCAATAATGAGGGCGTGGACCACGTTGTTGAAGTGGGAGGCGCAGGAACCTTTAGTGAATCTGTTCGTTGCACAAAGCTTGCAGGCCATATCGCATTGATAGGTGTTCTGAGCGGACCTTCGGTTAGCGAGATTATTTTACCAAGAATATTTTTGAAGCAAATTAGATTGAGTGGAATTGCGATGGCTAACCAAGATTCTCAAATTGCCATGATCGACTATTTAGAGAAAAATGAAATCAAACCTGAAATTAGCGACAGTTTTGATCTTAAGGATTTAGGTGCTGCCTTTCAACATCAAATAGATAATAAACATTTCGGCAAAATATCAATTGATATAGGCTAATCCCTATGACAGTATTAGTCGCAAAGAAATTGCTACAATAATCGAGGTTTTGGGGGGTGATATGAAAAAACTTATTCTGTTAGTTGCTGTTATTTTTTTAGCGAGTTGTTCTGATGAATCATTGGACGTCGTTATCACGCCTGTCGATAAGGTCAAAGATCCAAATTCGGACTTTAATGAATTGAGAAACGCCTATTTTGGGGATACGCACGTCCATACAAAACATTCTTTTGATGCTTATCTCTTTGGTACTACTGGTTCTCCAGCTGATGCTTATAGGTATGCTAGAGGTGAAACCGTGAAACATCCTGCAGGCTTTGATATGAAACTGGTTGAGCCACTTGATTTTTATATGGTCTCAGATCACGGTTTTTTTATGGGCATGATGGAAGCTTATGCTGATACTTCTACAGATATCTCTAACGCTCCAGGTGCGGAAATATTTCATAACATGAACGCGCCAGAAAATTTAACTATCGAAAATGGTGCTACTAGGTTAAATACTTTTGCCTCAACGATAGCAAATTTTTTCTTAAATCCGAGATCTTATTTTGACCCTGAACTTTGGCGAGCTGTTTTAACACAAAACCTAGCAAGAGGCTTAGAAATTTATGATCATGAAGTTCACCTATCTGCTTGGGCAGATGTCGTAAAAGCAGCGAATGATGCTTATGATCCAGGAAACTTCACTACTTTTATAGGTTATGAATTCACTACTTCTACTGACGTCGCAAATGAAAACCTACACAGAAATGTGATGTTCAAATCATCAAATGCTCCTAAAAGACCTTACACTAGAATTGATTCCATTAATCCAGAAGATCTTTGGAACTGGATGGATAAACTTCGAGAACAAGGTGTAGATAGTATTGCTTTTCCACACAATAGTAATGGTTCCAATGGACAAATGTTTGAAATGGAAACTTTCCATGGCGAACCTTTGTCGAAGGAATATGCTGCCTTGAGAATGAGAAACGAGCCCATAGTAGAAATGACTCAGGTCAAAGGTACTTCTGATACTCACCCATTATTGTCACCTAATGATGAATGGGCTGATTTCGAGATCATGGAGGCAAGAATAGGTAGTATCCCTCCAGCTTTTAGTTTTCCTGCGGGAGGTTATGTTAGAGATGCTTACATTAGAGGTTTAATGTCGAATCAATTTGGTACGGGTAATCCCTACAAATTTGGTTTGATCGGAGCAAGTGACACGCATGTACTTGGTGGCGGTTTTAGAGAAGATAATTATTGGTCAAAAATTGGCTTAGTTGATGCAGATCCAAGAGCAAGAGGCAGTGTCCCCGTTGCTGAAGAAGATCGTAATCTCGTACCTAACAGAGGCGGAGTTTCTTTCGCAGAATATGAACAAGGTGACTATGTCATTGGTGGTTTAGAAAATTGGGGCGCATCTGGTCTCGCTGGAGCTTGGGCAGAAGAAAATACAAGAGAATCTATTTTTAATGCTTTTAGAAGAAAAGAAACATTTGCTACTTCAGGGCCAAGAATTTTAGTTAGATTTTTTGGCGGATATGATTTGGACGAATTAACATTTGAAAACGAAAATATAATAAAAGATGCTTATGATTCAGGTGTGCCAATGGGAGGAGATATTTTTGAGGAAGAAACCGATAAAGCTCCTAGCTTTTTAATCTGGGCGCAAAGAGACGTCAATGGCGCGCCTTTACAAAGAATACAGGTAATTAAAGGGTCAATTAGTAGAGCAGATTCCCGTCCAACTGAGAAAGTTTATGACGTGGCTTGTTCGGATGGTCTTGAAGTAGATTCTCAAACTAACCGATGTCCGGATAATGGCGCCCGTGTGGATATAGAAACTTGTGCAATATCAAAAAATGTTGGCGCAGCAGAACTGAAAACGATTTGGACCGATCCAGATTTTGATAAAACTGATAGCGCTTTTTATTACGTAAGAGTTTTAGAAAATCCAACGTGTCGATGGTCTACTTGGGATGCAATTCGAGCTGGCTTTAAGCCTAGAGAAGATTTGCACGACACGATTCAAGACCGAGCATGGAGTTCGCCGATTTGGTACACGCCAAATGATGCTGAAAATCCAACGCCAATTAGATTAAATTCAGAAAGGCTTTAATTCATTCCAGAAAAATGGTTCGTAAAGTAGCTATTTTTTTTACAATAGGATTAATCATCTTGGCCTTGGATTTAGTCTATTCAACTCTTAAAGATGAAAGATTAATTTATATTTCTGAAGAAGAAGTTTATAGCCTTTTAAATACTTGGGCTTTACAAGTAGGAAGAAATCCAAACCCTGATGAAGCAAAAGCTGTAATAGACAATTTAATTGAAGAAGAAATTCTCTATAGAGAAGCTTTAAGGTTGGGCCTGGATGCAAATGATCAAATAATCAAAAGAAGATTGGCACAAAAGTTAATGTTCTTAAAACAAGAATCTAGAGGAGAAAAACTTAGGGACGAAGAAGTTTTAAATTTCTACAATGAGAATAAAGAAAAATACTTAATTGCAAGGCAGTTTGATTTCACTCACCTTTTTTTTGCAAAGGATAGCAATGGCTCCGCCAGAGCAGTAGAAGCAGAGCGTCTTTTAAAAAAATCTCAAAAAATTCAAAGCGATGTTTTCTTTCTGGGTAAAAATTTTACAAATAAAAGCGTTAAAGAGTTGAAAAAAGATTTCGGAGCCCTCTTTGCCCAAGCTTTTACAAATCTTGAAATAAATAAATGGTCAGAGCCAATTGAATCTACTTACGGAAGCCACTTGGTGAAAATTATTGGCATACAACCTGAGAGAATGCCTAGCCTTGAAGAAATAAAACCACGTGTGTTGATCGATCTTGACCTTCAAAAGAAAGACTCAGCTTTGTCCGAATACCTTAATAATTTAAAAGACGAATACGAAATCATAATCAGCAGAAGCTTGGAACAAACCTATAATGAATAAATATAGTTTTTATCTTTTCACTTTATTATTTTTTTTACCCTTAAAAGCACACGAATTTAATCCTGCTCATTTAATTATTGAGGAGAGTGAAGATTTCAAATATGACATTGTTTGGATGTATCCAATCAGGAACCTTGGCCCGGTAGATTTATCTCTGCCAAAAGATTGTGAATCCAATTCAGTTGAAGTTTTTCAAGAAAGTAAATATTTGTCTGAAAAAATATCCATGCAATGTGAAAGTACTATTAAAGGAAAGCCCATTTTTATTAATGGTTTATCGATCTTAAATGACGCTTTAGTAACAGTTAAATTTATTGATGGGGAAAGATTTGAAGGATTAGTAAGCGTAAAAGAGTCTAAATTAGTAATACCAGAAGAAACCCAGGTATTTCCAACCGGTTACTTTATCTTGGGTATAGAACATTTAATCGGTGGTCCGGATCATTTGGTTTTTGTTTTTGGATTATTATTCATTGTTTTTGGTTGGCGTAATTTAATAAAAACAATCACCGCCTTCACCTTAGCTCACAGTCTTACTCTAGGTCTATCAGTAATGGGATTTGTCAGCTTACCGTCTATAACAATTGAGGCTTTAATAGCACTAACTATTATTTATCTTGCACTTGAAATAAACGAAGATAAAAATTCTAACCAAACGCCTTGGCTAATGGCCTTTGGTTTTGGCTTGCTTCATGGTTTTGGTTTTGCAGGTGCTCTTAGTGAGATTGGCATTGCGAATGAACAATTGTTGCTCTCTTTGCTTTTTTTTAATATTGGAATTGAAATGGGTCAACTAATTATGATTCCAATTTTTCTAACCATTATTTGGTTTCTTACCAAAATTAAAATTAATTTTTCAGTCACGAAATTATCTTCCTATGCCATTGGTGGATTAGGAAGCTTTTGGCTGATTGAAAGAGTGTTAGGAATTTTTTAAAAAAAAGGCTGCTTGAAAGCAGCCTTTTTTTATTTCGCTAAGTTAAAGGTATCTCACCTGAGTTGTAATCAACAGGTGCTTCACAAGTCAAAACTTCGTTAAAAGCGTCTTGAATATCAGATCCTGTTTCAGCAAAGTAAGAATTTCCAGCCTCTCTAAGCTCGGCATTTTGATTGAAGTTGCCCCAAAATAAATCGACCTCCTCATCTTCGTAATCAGGTGCCAATATTACGTAACCGTATGGAGCATAAATAGAACTATCACTAGCTTCTATCCATTCTTCAAATTGATCTATGACCGCTATCAACTCACTAGCTCCTTGTCCTTCGTTATAAAGACACTGTTGATAATCAGATGAAAAAGAAGTCAAATCAAATTCACCTAAAGAATTACCAGCTCTTCTTACATACGCGTCAAAAGAAAAAGTGTCTGCTTTAGAACCACAAGCAAGAATGTCTGCTGTGGATTCTGCCCACTCAGTTGTTTTGTCATAACCTTCCCAGGTCTCCCAACCTGCCTCTGCGTCAGCTTTCGAATTCCATACTAGCTGCCAAAAGCCATCGCCTGGTGCGTCTTCAGGTTTATCTCCTTCAAAGGTGATACCGTAAGCTGCCACAAGAGTTGAGTTAGTTTCAACCAACAAGTCTTGCCATTCGGGAAGCATATCGCTGTTAAAATTTTCTACCGACCAATTTTCGCCGTAAGTACATGGAACATACTCCATGTAAAATTTCTGGGGATATTCTTCGGATCCAAGATCTGCATAAGTCATTTCTGGTTCAGAACTGCATGCAGAAAAAATGGCTAGAGTCGTGATCAAAGTTAAAATATATAACTTATTTTTCATTTTTGTACTCTCCGTTAAATTAAATGAATATTAAGTATCCTCCCAAAAAACTTTATGATCAAGTTAGAGATTTTAAATTTCTTTAATTAAGAATTTAATTGTTCGATTATTTTATTTTGAATGATTTCTAAGTGCGGGTTTGGCCCGCTATTGAAAATTTTTTTTAACATTTCTTCGTGATCGGAATAATCAAGAAGTCCTTGTTGATAGCTCTTTCTGGATTTAAGATTTTGCCAATATTTAGCTACGTTAGGTAATTCTGGCATCTCTAATAAGCTTTCCATTTTCATTTCAACCAATCTATTAAAACAACACATCAGATTTATGTCAGCGTGGCTGAAGGCACCCAATAAAAAACTTTTATCGTTTAAATTATTCTCAAGCGCAATTAATTCTCTTGTAAATCTGTTATAAACAATAGGCCCAATCCTATTCTTCAAAGAGGAAAAATACATTGTCAGAAATGCGATTTTCCTTTCTCTTCTTGGGTGTTTGAAAATTATTCTCAAGATAGATTTAAATTTTAGATTTTTAATCAGGTCTTCAATCAAGCCAGTTGAAAAAAGCGGAACCATTGTTCCTAAACTTCTCCCAAGACCTACCCCTTCAGTAAGAGTTGTATCTTCCACCCACTTTTTTAATTCACTTCTTTTAACTGGATCTTGGGGCCAAAGGTTTATCTCGTTATCACCTTTCAGATCATCGATTCTCTCAATTATGTAAGCACTATCACGAATTATTTCGTCATTAAGTTTCAAAACCGGTACGACCGCCGTGGGGTTGATGTTTTTAAGAAAATCATCAGTCAGGTTACCAGCTTCATCACTTTGATCGCAAAGCTCTATCCTTTCGCTTTTAAATGACAATCCTTTTTCATAAAGAGCCACTCTGACCATTTGGCTGCATATCGACCAATGGGCATGATAGAGAGTTAGCTCTTGTTTCATCTATAAGTTTTTAAATTTATTTCTTCTTCTAGAAAACATTTAACTTATACTATATTTAAGAAAATATTAAGAAATATGTTAGACAAAATTATTCTCCTTCTAATTGGCCTTGAATGGTTTGGGTTTGGCGTGCTCGGCCTTTTTTTTCCAGACATCATTGCGGGCCTATTAGGAGTCACGGCTTACTCTGAATCTAATCTTTACCTTAATGAGACAAGGGCTTTGTACGCATTTTTTACTATCATAGGATTGATGTCATTAATTAGTATCTTAAGGGTTAATTTAAGAAAAAAAGTGTATTTAACATTCACCATTTTAATGGGAAGTTTTTTGATTGGACGACTTTTCAGTTTTGGATTAGATAATAGTTTTGATGGAACGTCTGCTATGATTTTTCTAAATGAATTTATTGTGTTTGTTATAGCTTATTGGCGTTATTCAAAAAGAGAATTCATTTTTTAATCATAAAATTTTAGCAATAAAATCGAATGCATCTTTCTTTGCTTTTCTTCTAATATCCCAATTTCCACCTGTCCAAGCTCCCAAAGCTGCAATTTTTTCAAATAAAACGATCCTATCCTCCATTGTATTGCCTGGTAAAATTTCTCCATCGTCAGTTTCGTAAGTGATGTCGCCTTCCTTGTCAATTCTTGCAAACTTCTCAGTGTTTGGAACGATTGAATCAGGCCAAAAAGTTTTTGGCATTACCGAATCAAATCCGTGAAGACCCTCCTCGTAAAGAATATAGCTACAATCACCTCCTACATCTTTAATACCTTTGGTTAATTTTTGCGCAAGTGAATAAGGGGTGTAATCATCTTTTCCTCCCAACAAATTAAGTATTGGCGAGTCGGACCAGCGCATTTCATCTGGCCAGTAAATAGCCAAAGGATAATAATTCAAATGCAATGCAAATCTCTCGCCATTTGGAGCTAGTTTTTCAGCCAGTGGAAGCCATGCAGAATAAAGAGATGCTGCGCCTCCCAAACTCCAACCACAAATCCCAATTTTTTTATTGTCAATATCAGGATGTCTAGATAGAAATTTCAAAGCCTCGTAAGCATCAGCCATTAACATCGCATAAGTAACAGACAACTGATCCTCAGCAGTGCTAGTCACTCCTCTTGCATCAAAACTATCTACTTGAAAAACAGCGTACCCTGCTTCTAAAAGTTGTATCATCATTTGGTATTGAGCACCGCCCCAGCCTCCACTGTGATGTACACAAACCATACAGGACAACTTGCCAGAAAATTTTTCAGGAAATAAAAGCCAACCCTTTGCATCTTGAGAGGGAGATTTTTCATAATCTTTTATGATTTGATGAAATTCGTATGGATTGGAAGATTTATATTCTATATATCCAAATTGTCCTTTTTTGAAAGTTATATCTTCATTCATAGGTATCTTCTCATAATAAATATTACTATTTATGAGTATGATATAACATTTAATTTTGGCATAATAAGTTACCTTTTTAGATCAACCCGATCTTATTTTGGGAGAAATATGAATCACAATTTACCTTCAGATTCTCTGCTTGAAATCGCCTTAAAAAATGGTGAAGGTACTATTGTTAAAAATGGTGCATTAGTTGTTACTACAGGAAAAAGAACCGGTAGAAGTCCGGCAGATAAATTTATTGTAAGTGACGCTAAAACAAAAGAAGTTGTAAATTGGGGAGAAGATAATCAGCCTATTGAACCTCAGTTTTTTGAAAAACTTTGGGATGAGTCAGAGGAATATTTAAAAAATAAAACTACTTATACTTCCGATCTTCATGTTGGAGCTAGCGAAGAACACTATCAGCCGGTTAGAGTAGAAAATGAATTAGCTTGGCACAATATGTTTTGCCAGAGTCTTTTCATAAGACCAAACTCCTTTAACCCATTAAATAAACCAGCTTGGCATCTTCGATGTGCACCTAATTTTGTTTGTGATCCTAAAAGACATGGCACAAATTCAGATGGAACAGTAATGATTAATTTTTCTTCGAATCAAATTCTGATTTTAGGAATTGCATACGCAGGAGAAATGAAAAAATCAATGTTCAGTGTCATGAACTTCATACTCCCTGAAAGCGATGTTCTTTCAATGCATTGTGCTGCAAATGCTGGCTTAAACGGAGATGTATCTTTATTTTTTGGACTTTCTGGAACAGGCAAAACGACACTTTCTGCTGATCCCGAGAGATGGCTTATTGGTGACGACGAGCATGGTTGGGGCGATGGTATTGTGTTCAATATTGAAGGTGGCTGTTATGCGAAAACTATTGATTTGTCACAAAAAAATGAGCCAATAATTTGGAATGCAATCAAGCATGGATCGATAATTGAAAATGTAGTTTTTAATCCTCAAACTTTAGAAACTGATTACACCGATACATCACTGACTGAAAACGGTCGTTGTGTTTACCCATTAAGCCATATCGATCAACATCTAGAAAAAAATTATGGCGGCGAACCAAATTCTATAATATTTCTAACATGTGATTTATCGGGCGTCATGCCTCCTGTATCGATACTTTCTAAAGAGCAAGCGGCTTATCATTTTTTGAGCGGTTATACTGCTAAAGTCGGATCGACCGAGCTCGGCTCAACTTCCGACATTGACTCGACTTTTTCAAATTGCTATGGCGCTCCATTCTTCCCAAGAAAAGCGCAAGTTTATGCAGATCTATTGATGAAAAGAATTGAAGGTTTCGGAAGCAAAGTTTACATTGTAAATTCTGGTTGGACTGGAGGTTCTTATGGAGTTGGTTCACGTTTTAAAATACCCACAACCCGAAGCATCATTAAAGCTATTCAGTCTGGAGAAATTGAAAATAGCTCGAGAGACAAACTCGACATTATGAACGTTGAAATACCTACCGAGTTACCTGGAGTAGAAACAAACCTATTGAACCCAAAAAAGACATGGTCTAATTCTGATCAGTACAATCAAGCTGCAGAGAAATTAGCATCTAAGTTCAATGAAAACATCTCAAAATTTGAGGTGTCCGAAGAAATAAGGAATTCTGGACCTGTTCTGTAATCTCTAAAAAATATGTCTGAATCTTTTAAAGAGACATTAAATCTATTAAAAGACTCTGACCTTAGTGATTTTTCAAAATTTTCATTGAGAGGTATCGAAAAAGAATCATTAAGAGTTTTCGATAAAACTATCTCTTTAACTGATCATCCAACTTCTCTTGGTTCAACTTTGACAAATCGATACATTACTACTGATTTTTCTGAAGCCTTACTGGAATTAATTACGAATAAAAAAAATTCAATTGACGAATCCTTAAGCGAATTAGAGGATGTTTTAAACTTTGTCTTTAAAAATTGTTCAGAAACTATCTGGCCAAGTAGCGTCCCTTGCACGATTGAAGATGAAAATAAAATTAGAATCGCAGAATATGGCTCTTCAAATTCAGGCCTATTGAAAAACCTTTATAGAAAAGGTCTCAGCGAAAGATATGGCAGCATGATGCAGTGTGTTTCTGGAATTCATTACAATTTCTCTCTAAACGATGAGTTTTTTTTGAAATTAGCTCCTCAAAATACTTCACTTCAAGAATTCAAGAATGAATCTTACTTAAGTCTAGTTAGAAACTTTAGAAGAAACGCTTGGTTATTACTCTACCTTTTTGGCGCCAGTCCAATTGTTCCAAAATCCTTCATAGCTGGTAGAAAAAACTTTCTTCAAAACTTAAATGATCAAGATTTTTATTTAGAGAACGCAACTTGTTTAAGAATGAGTGAATTAGGTTATATGTCAAATGCTCAGGACAACCTATTCATTGCGTACAACAATTTAGACGAATATGTTGAAAATCTTCTTTATGCGCTTAAGGAAAAATTTCCAAGATATGAGCAAATCGGAATTGAAAAAGAAGGAGAATTCATTCAAATAAATGATTCAATTATTCAAATAGAAAACGAATACTACAGTTCTATAAGACCAAAACGCATTGTAGGCTCTGGTGAAAGACCAATAAACGCGCTCAAAGAAAAAGGCATTGAATATGTTGAAGTAAGATGTATGGACAATAATCCTTTCGAGCCACTTGGTATTTCAGCTGAGACAAGTCATTTCTTAGAAGCTTACTTGATGACATGTTTAGCAGACGAAAATAAATTTGCGTCTAAAGAAGAGATAGTTGAAATTCAAACCAACTGGCAAAATGTAGTGAAAGATGGAAGAAATCCAGATCTAAATATTTTGGTAAATGGTAAAGAAATAAATATCAGAGATGCTGCAAATTCAATTCTCGAAAAAATAAAAATTTTTAATTCTTCAATTACAGATGAAGCTGATAATCTCAAAACTAATATAACCAACTCAATTGCACTTCAAGAAAAGAAAATTGAGAATTCTGACCTTACCCCATCTGGCAAAATTATAAAAATCATGAAAGATAACGATATGACTTGGACAGATTTCAATTTAGAGCTCTACGAAGAGCACAAAAGATATTTTTCAAGCTTAACTAAAAATTTGTCTTATTTGGAAGAAGAAGTAAAAACTTCACTAGTTAAATTCAATGAATTAGAAAAAGAAGAAGAAATTCCATTTGCAGATTTTTTAAAAAACTATTTAAATGCATTAAATTAATTTAGGAGAAATATGAAAGCGTTTGTATGTAGAGAATTCGGGCCTGTTGATTCTCATAAAGTTGAAGAAATAGAGGATCCAAGAGCAGAACCAGGGATGGTAATTATTGATGTCAAAGCCGCTGGAGTGAGTTTTCCAGATGTATTAATTATTCAAGGCAAATATCAATTCCAACCACCCTTTCCATTTTCTCCTGGCGGTGAAGTCGCTGGAGTAATCTCTGAGGTAGGAGAAGGCGTTACTGAATGGAAAGAAGGCGATCGAGTAATTGCAATGATCGGTAATGGCGGAATTGCGGAGAAAGTTTCTGCTTTTGCAGGAACTTTAATGACGTTGCCCGAGACTATGGATTTTAAAGACGGAGCCGCTTTCCCCCTCAACTATGGAACAACTTACTACGCCCTAAAACAAAGAGGTAAATTAAAGGAAGGCGAAACACTTTTGGTCACTGGCGCTGGAGGAGGCGTTGGAACTACAGCAATAGAAATCGGTAAAGCGATGGGGGCTAGAGTTATTGCCGCTGCAAGTAATCAAGAAAAATTAGATATAGCAAAAAGGTTGGGTGCCGACGAAGTTATTAACTATGGCGACGGAGAGTTGAAGGAAAAGGTAAAAGCTCTGACTGATGGTTTAGGAGCTGATGTTATTTACGACGCCGTTGGTGGTGACATCTTTTTACAATGCATGAGATGTATTAATTGGGACGGCAGAGTCCTTGTCATTGGTTTTCCTGCAGGAATTCCAAAAGTTCCAACAAACCTTGCTTTATTAAAAGGATGTTCAATTGTTGGTGTTTTTTGGGGAAGTTTTACCGGCAGAGAGCCAGAAGAAAATACAAAGAATTTTCAGGAACTTTTCGCTCTACATGCAGAAGGTAAAATAAAACCAGAAATCACTAAAAGCTATACGTTAGGCAATGCGGTTGAGGCAATAAAGTCTTTAGAGGACAGGACCGCTACTGGAAAAGTAGTTATAGAAATATAAAAAATAAGGAGGCAAAAGCCCCCTTATTTTTTAAAAGATTTTAATTTTCTTTCGGAGCTGGCGCAGTCCACATTCCCCCGATCAAGCCGATAAGAATTGCTACGTAAAAGACTATTCCTAAAGGATCTGATGGGATCATAGATCCATTTACATAACCTGTGGCTCCAACGTTATCAACGAAATTTTGCATTCCGCCTGTAAGTTCGAGGCCCGATTCTGAAGCTGCATAAGCCCAATTATTTACTGCAGAAGTAACATTCCCATAAGTATTTGCATTGAAAGCTACAACACATAAAGAAATTATAGAATGCATAACTTTCCCAAAAGTATTAACTCCATACAAATTCGCATTAGTGACGCCTCTGAACATCATCCATAAAAGAAGGATATTTCCGATAAAAAAGATGGCGTTCATTTGTAAAAATCCAATATATGATGAATTTAAAGCCGCTAGTTCCATTTTTTCTTCTCCTAATTATTTTTAGGGCCCCAAATAAGGCCTAAAATCATTAATAAAACGATAATCAAAAATGCCATACCTAAAGGCGTTGGCATTGCCGATCCATCTATATTCCCTACATAATCTATGAAGCCTTGAGCATTTTCTGGATTGCTCATATTGTCAATTCCAAAATCTGTGATGGCTTCCGAAGCGTTTCGCCAAGGAACAGTCGCTAAAGTAAATTGAATCCAAGAACCTGCAACGACACATAAACCAAATCCTGTGGATAAAAGTTTAGTGACAATATTTGATTCTGAATTTTCTCTTGTCATATTAGCTACTCTTAAGGCTAGCCAAATTGCAATTATTGTTCCAATAAATGACATTGCGCTGATTAAGTAACCCATTTGGAAAAAACTCCATATAAGTTGTTCGGTTTCACTCATTTTTCTCTCCTAAAAAAATTAAAAATATTGAGAATAAATCTCAATTCCTAGAATTAAAATAAAACATCAAACAAGTAATTTCAACAAAAATTAGTCGACTATCTTGCGAACGTTATGAGACTTTTTAGAGCTTTAGCTAGATTATCTGGGTTGTGTGGACTTTTAAAAAAACCAAAATATTTGCCATCAGGACTGATCAAAGCCAAATTCATGCTGTGATCCATGTCGTAATTATTTTCCTCAGAATTTAAAACTGGCACGAAAGGCAAAGTCAAGTTAGTAGCCAGTTTATAAATTTCATCTATGCCTCCTGAGACTCCAATGAAATCTGAATTAAAAGCCTTTGCGTAATTTAGTATAGATTCTGGAGAGTCTCGATCGGGATCGACAGAGACGATAGTGAAATTAATTTCTGAAAGTAAATCTGGGGCTTCGGATTCTAGGATTTTTGCAGTTTTTGTCATTTGATTCATAGTCATTGGACACATATCTGGGCAAGAGGCAAACCCCATAAAAATTAAATTCCATTTATCTTGCAAATTCTCATTAGTGAAAGCTTCCGTACCTGAAGCTAAATTAAAACTACTCAACTCTCTTTTGGTGTTCAATTTGTAAAATTTTAAAAGTTTGTATTGATCTGCTGTCAGTTCTTTTTCAGTGACCGTGTCATAAACAAACAAACCAATTACCATTGAGATTATGGCCAAACAAGAGATAACAGTGTATTTAATATTGTTACTTTGACTCATTTTTAAAAAAAGATTCTATCTAAAGGCATCGCAATAAACAAAACTGTTAGATATATTATTGAATAAAGAAAAAATGGAATAGCTTTTTTATTGACTTCGTCAAACTTCAAAGAAATAGCTAGGTAAATCAAAATTCCTCCTAAAAATGAAGACACAGCCAAATAAAAAACTCCTAAATAGCCAGTTGCAAAAGGCAGCCAAGATACAGCTAGTAATAAAAATGAGTAAAGTAAAATTTGAGTCTTAGTGTACGGTATGCCCTTAACGACTGGCATCATAGGGACTCCAGCGTTTTCATAATCTTCTTTTCTATCTATTGCAAGCGCCCAAAAATGTGGCGGAGTCCAGACGAATACAATCAAGACTAAAAGCAATGGCAAAGAATCAATAGATCCAGTAACGGAGACCCAACCAAGCAAGGGAGGCATTGCTCCAGCTAAACCGCCAATGACGATGTTTTGTGTTCCTGTGTACTTTAGAATTTTTGTATAAAAGAAAGCATAAAAAACCCAAGTCCAAAAAGTTAAAAACCAAGACAAAAAATTATTAAAAGTTAACAAAATTAAAGACCCAACAGTTAAAAGCGAAAATGCAAATACGATCGCATTTATCGTAGGAATAGCATTTTGTACTAAAGGACGTCTGCTTGTTCGTTTCATTTTGCTGTCAATCGAGACATCCAAGATTTGATTAGTAGCTGCACTAGATGCAGCAATCATGCCAATGCCGATGATGCCAGTCGTCACTTGCATAAGATTTGATGAAAAACCCTCTGCCAAAAACATCGAAGTGGCAGCAGTCAAAACTAAAAGGTAAATTATGCTGGGCTTAGTTAATTCCAAATAAGCATTAAGATTTGATTTGGAATATTTAAGGCTATCTGTTGACATTGATCTTTAGTCTAAAGTAAGAAATTGCTAATAATAAAAATAAAGCTCCTAAATTATGAGCGATTGCTACGTATAAGGGAAGGCGGTAAATTATATTTGAAACGCCTAAGAGTAATTGTAAGAAAAGGAAAAAGCTTAAAATTCCAGAATATTTTTTTAAATTTTCTTTATAAAATGAAGCTATGAGGGCAATAAAGTAAAAAGTCACTATCAAAGCGCCTAATCTGTGCACTAAGTGGATAGCAGTCCTGGATTGATGATCAAGCTTACCGCCTAAGTAGTCAGGTCCAATACTTTGCATAAAATTAAATCCCATTTGAAAATTTGTGTCAGGAAGAATTTGTCCCTGACAAAGCGGAAAGTCTGGACACGCAAAAGCCGCATAATTGGAACTAAGCCATACACCTAAAATTATTTGCACTATTAATACGGGAAAAGCAAAGTTCAGTAACCCATAAGTATTTTTATTGACTGAAATAGGTTCACTTGATCCTGTATCTAGATCTTTAAGTTTCATCCAAGTCAGAAATAGAAGAGTTGTGGTTGCAAAACCTCCAAGCAAGTGCAAAGTGACTACTTGAGGCCAAAGCTTCAAACTAACTGTCAAATAACCAAAAGTCGATTGACATAAAACTAAAACTACTAGGGAACCTGTTAGCTTTGTTACTAATGAATTGAAAGGTTTTAGATATAAAGACATCGCGAAAAGCCCAATAATTAATAACCCTAAAAAACCAGCAAAATATCTATGAACAACTTCAGGTATTGCTTTTTCAATTTCAAATTTTCTTTCAGGATACAATTCATTTGCTTGCGCGATTTCAGCTTCAGTCATTGGAAAAATTGCAAAACCATAGCAACCAGGCCAATCTGGACAACCTAATCCGGCATCAACTAATCTAGTCCAAGCGCCTAAACTGACGACTCCAAAAGCTAAGAAAACTCCTAGAAAAGCGACGATCTTTATTTTTTTTAAACTAACCAATTTTTGATGCCCTTAGTAATTTTTTTAAATCTGCTAACAATTTTTTTCCATCTATGTTGCCAGAGTAATAAAGAATCACATTGCCCAGTGGATCGGCCACAAAAATATTAGGCGACTCAAAGAGATCTACTTGAGATTCTCTAAATTTGTTTTCTAATAAATCAAGATCTTTTATGGTTATAAAATTTAAGTCTTCATAATTAGAAACTAGACCTGGCTGCACAAGATTTAAACCAGATGCAGTGGAAGCGACATATCTTTTGAACCTACCTTGTTCCCTCGCTAACAAAATATTTACTTGCCTCGCAATGTAAATTGTTTCAAGACAAGCTTCGTCACATTTATCTTTTATGAAAGTAATTAACATCCACTTCCTTTCCATACTGTCGATGTCTAGGTATTGATAATCTAACTCAAGGTCAAGTTCTCCTAAATAAAGACTGGGCTCAAGGAGATCGCCATAATTGACTTTGGCTTTCGGCCCAAAACCTAAATAATACCAAGCAGTACTAAGCGTGATGACCAATATTGGAGTCATAAATATTGTTAAAGCAATGTAAAAGCCTCGGTTCTGACTCATTTACTTTTTCCTCTAAAAAGATAAACAAATACGCCTAATACTATTACCAATGAAAGTCCAAACCATTGAGCGGCGTAACCAAAATGTCTATATGAAGATAAATTAATGGGCTTCCAAATTGACGTGAAAGCAGCTGGAGAAAGATCCGATAATTCCAAGACAAATGGCTTAAAATTTATTCCTACAATTTCTTCCATCTCTTTTATTGCCAAGGACTGAATAAGAAAAAAGTTATCATCTAACTTTAGGGTTGTGTCATTACTCAGAGTTAAGCCACTTGAAGCTGGTCTCAAGGTACCTACAATAGACATAATCTCATTCGGCGTTTCTATTTTCATAAAGTTTTGTCTGTCTTGCATTTCAACCCATCCTCTCGAAACTATAATCGCTGAGCCGTCTTCTAATTCAAACGGACTTAAAACCACCACACCAGGTTTGCCGTCGTAAATCTTGTTATCTAAATAAAAAAGATTTTGTAAAAATCTACCTCTAATGGAAATATTACGGTACAGATTAATTTTCGAATCGAGATTATAGGTTATTTCTTCTACCGGATAGGATTGCTGAAAGGAAAAAGTATTTTCTAATTCCCTTTTTTCATATCCCCTATTTATTTGCCAAATGCCAAGAGATAATGTCAATAAAAATAAAGCAAAGAAAGTAGTTAGTGCTGCCGATCTTACTTTACTCATAATTAAACTATACTACCTACCATGATTTTCAAAATAATAATCGTCATCCTTGCAGCTTCAATGTTGATAAGTCTATTTTCAAGCGCATTTTTTTTATTCAGAGATAAAGGTTCGACATCAAGAGCTTTCTATTCCCTAAGAGTCAGAGTTGCCATTGCTTTGCTTTTATTAGCCACGATTGCTGTTGGGATTTCTACAGGGAATTTGGAAGTCGGAGCGCCTTGGGGCTAAAAAACATATACAACGAGCACCAAGAGTATCCAAACTACATCCACAAAATGCCAGTACCATGACCCTGCTGCTAAGCCAAAGTGGTCATGTTCACTAAAAGCCCCTCTGAAACCTCTTATCGTCATAATTGTGAGAATGATCGCTCCCAAGCAGACATGAAATCCATGAAATCCCGTCATCAAAAAGAAAGTCGTGCCATAGATTCCTGCACCTAGAGTTAGTCCCATGTGAGCATAAGCCTCATAATATTCGACACTTTGTAGAACTACAAAAATATATCCCAGAGTTAAAGTCACAACCATCCAGAGCTTAAAGGCTTTACGATTATCTTTCTTTAGAGCAGCCTCAGCTAGAGCAATTGTTCCGCTCGAAGTGACTAAGCACAACGTGTTCCAAAAAGGGAGCCAAGTATGTATTTTTGAAATATGGGGAATTGACATGTTGTGGTGTGCTCCTGGAAATCTTTCATTATCAGGAGTTTCCATCAAAGGCCAACTAGCTTCAAAACCAGGCCATAAAATATTTGTAATTCCTTTTTCTCCTTCGCCCCCAAGCCAAGGAACCGCAAAGATTCTTACATATCCCAATGCCAAAAAGAAGGCAAAGAAAAACATGACTTCAGAAAATATAAACCAAGACATTCCATGCACAAAAGATGTGTTCAATTGATCACTGTACATTCCAGAATCATTTTCTTTAATTACTTCAGAGAACCAAAAAAACATGGTCCCCCACATCATTAAGAAACTTGATATCAAAATCCAATGTGAGTAAGAATCTTCTTTCCCGAGATCATTTATTGTATATCCAGCTCCATATACAAAGAGTAGTAGTGAAAGAGCCATAAAGATTGGCAATCTACTGCTAGCCGGAACGTAATATGAAGATTCAGAACTCATTATTTATATGCAAATTGTTCAGTAACGTCAAACAAAGTATACCCTAAAGCCAAAGAAGAAATGTCGTCTGGAATTTCAGGATCTATTATAAATTTTACTGGAATTGTTATGGATTCTCCTGCAGCTAAGTACTGTTGCTCGAAACAAAAACATTCTGTTTTATGAAAGTATTTTGCTCCTCTTCCCGGAGAAACACTGGGAATAGCTTGAGCCACCATAGGCTCCAATGTTGTATTAGTAAAAGTGAAATTCATTAAATAATCTTTACCGGTTTCTATTTGCATTTGAGGGGAGTCAGCTTTGAAACTCCAAGGCATATTTTTATTATTTAAAGTAACAAAAGTTACCTTCATGCTTCGAGATTGTAGTTCTTCATCATAAGAGACGAAGGTAGGACCAGATACTTTTCCGTTTAATCCGGTGATATCACAGAAAATATCGTAAAGCGGAACTAAAGCGAAACCAAAGCCAAACATTCCAAATGTAAGAAGCAACAAGCGAAATACATTTTTTGTTTGGCCCATCTTTTTAACTATTAGTTTGCGGTTTAGTTAGATCAGGAGAAGTTTCAAATGTGTGATAAGGAGCAGGCGAATCAACAGTCCATTCCAAACCTTTACCTTTGGCCCCTTCCCATACTTCTGCGGTTGCACTTTTTCCATAGTAAACACATTTTAAAACGTTGAATAAAAAGAGTAATTGCGACAAACCAAACAGAAATGCTCCTACACTTACAATCATGTTGTAATCAGCAAACTGCATAGCGTAATCAGGTATTCTTCTTGGCATACCTGCAAGACCTACAAAATGCATTGGGAAAAAGGTCAAATTTACCGAAATGAAAGACAGCCAGAAGTGGGTTTTTCCTAAAACTTCATCATACATGTAACCGGTCCATTTAGGCAGCCAGTAGTAAACTGCAGCTACAATTGAAAATAAAGCACCTGGAACTAATACGTAGTGAAAGTGAGCGACCACAAAATAAGTGTCATGATATTGAAAATCTGCAGGTGCTATTGCCAACATCAGTCCAGAAAGCCCTCCAATCGTAAACAATGCTACAAAAGCAATGGCAAATAACATTGGCGTCTCAAAAGTTAGAGATCCCCTGAACATAGTCGACAGCCAGTTAAAGACTTTTACTCCAGTAGGAATTGCAATTAACATCGTCGAGTACATAAAGAAAAGCTCACCCGCGATAGGCATCCCAACAGTAAACATGTGATGTGCCCAAACTACAAATGATAAAAGCGCAATTGATGCAATTGCATAAACCATGGAAGAATAGCCAAATATTGGCTTTCTTGAAAAAGTCTCAATGATATGTGAAATGATTCCAAATGCAGGCAGGATCATTATGTAAACTTCCGGATGTCCGAAAAACCAAAAGACGTGTTGGAATAAAACTGGATCTCCTCCTCCAGCTGCATTAAAGAAGGAAGTTCCAAAATGAATATCCATAAGCATCATAGTGACTGCTCCAGCTAAAACAGGCATTACTGCAATCAGTAGATAGGCAGTAATTAACCAAGACCAGACAAAGAGAGGCATTTTCATCAATGTCATCCCTGGCGCTCTCATATTTAGAATAGTAGTAATAATATTAATAGAACCCATAATTGAAGAAGCTCCCATTATGTGAACTGAAAAAATAAAAAAAGTGACTGTGGGTGGAGCGTATTCTGTAGATAAAGGAGCATAGAAAGTCCAACCAAAGTTCGGCGCCCCGCCTTCCATTAAAAAGGTTGAAAGCAAAACACCGAAAGCCGCAGGCAGTATCCAAAAACTTAAGTTATTTAATCTAGGTAAAGCCATATCTGGTGCGCCAATTTGCATTGGAATCATCCAGTTAGCTAATCCCACAAAAGCGGGCATGATTACTCCAAAGACCATTATCAAGCCATGGTTGGTAACCATTTGATTATAAAATTCAGGAGAGACAATTTGACTGCCTGGCTCAAAAAGCTCTGCTCTAATCACCATTGCCATGGCTCCACCTACAAACAGCATAATGAAACTGAACCATAAATAAAGCGATCCAATATCTTTATGATTGGTTGTATACAACCATCGAGAGAACCCTTTTGCTGGTCCGTGGTGGTGATCGTCGTGATGTGACTCTATGACTGCGCTCATTTTTTTCCTCTTATAATTTATTAGTTTTGTAATCTAAAATTTCTTTAGGAGCTACAATTTCTCCGTTGCCGTTAACGTCATTGCCCCATGATCTTTTTGTGTAAGTTATAACTGCCGCGATTTCAACCTCAGTTAGTTGTTCTGCGTAAGATTGCATTGCAGCGCCTTGAACTCCTTCCATTAAAATCTCTATCTGTCTCGCCTTGTCATTCATGACAATATCGCTTCCAGCCAGAGCTGGAAAGACTGGCGCCAATCCTTCGCCATTAACCTGATGACATGCAACACAATTTTTTTGATAAACCCCTTCTCCCATAGCCATTAACTCTTCTGCGGTCCAAAGTTTTTCAGTTAAGGCCGCTTGTTGGAGCTTGGCTTCTTTCTTTTGGATAATAAATTCTTTGTATTCTTCGGGTGAAACTGCTTCGACAACAATAGGCATGTATCCGTGGTATTGTCCGCAAAGTTCAGTGCACTGGCCTCTAAATATTCCAGGCTCATTAACCTGCGTCCAACCAGTGTTAACAAATCCAGGAATCGCGTCTTGCTTTATAGCAAAATCTGGTACCCACCAAGAGTGGATAACATCATTTGCAGTTATTAGAAACCTGATTCTTGCTCCAGTAGGAATGACTAAATGTTCATCTACTTCTAGCAAATAATTTTCTCCTTTTGGTGCGAGATTATTTCTCTCATCCAAAGAGGTAGAGAGGTTACTAAAGAAACTAACTTCGTCTTCTATGTATTCATATTGCCATTTCCACTGATGACCGGTAATTAAAATATTAATGTCACCTTCTGTATCATCGTAAGCTCTAATCATTGTTATCGTTGCGGGTATCGACATGCCAATTAAGATTAAGGCAAAAAGGATAGTCCAAGTAAATTCCAAGAAAGTGCTATCATCAAATTTAGCTGCTTCCACTCCTTCTTTTTTTCTATACCTAAAAAGTATGAAAGCCATTGCGCCCAAAACAGCTACCCCGATTGCAAAACAAATCCAGAATATAGTCATGTGTAGACCAAAGATTTCTTGCCCCAGAGCGGTCGCACCAGGTGACATATTTATGTCGTCCCAGCCAGCAAAAACTGACAAAGACATAAATGGCAAAGCAAACAGAAATGTTCTAAAAATCATCTTCACTCGAAACGTATTAGATTGAAATTTGTCTGTATTTTAGCTTATAAAGAGCTTAGGCTCCACGAGACCTAATTAACTCAGATGTATCAGGTTCAAGACCTGTCCACTGTGAAAATGACTCTGCTGCTTGCTGAACTAACATGCCCCATCCATCAAATACCTCAGGCACAGATTGATCTTTTGCCATTTTCATAAAAAGAGTGTCCTTCTGAGAGTAATATAAATCAAGGGCTACAGCCGCATCCTTAAAAATTTCAGAGTTTATTTCAAGTTTAGATTCCGGTGAAGTTGAAATAGAAGTAGCGTTTATCACTAAATCAAAAGAGGTATTAGCTATATTATCTAGGGTTAAACTTGAAGGCATAAGAATAGAACTTTTCATGTGAAATCCGCTTAAACCCTGTATCTCAGCAACTAATTTATAGGCTTTTTCTGCGGTACGGTTAGCAACAATAAGTTGTTGAGGATTTTCAGATAATATTGACGGAATTATTCCCCTACTCGCACCACCAGCTCCAATAACTAAAACATTCTTTGCCTGTAATTCGATTTCTTTAACTTTTAAATCGTTTACCAAACCAACTCCATCCGTGCAATCTGCAAAAATTTTATCCTCCTTCAAATGAAGCATATTGGCAGCGCCCGCCTGAAGCGCCCTGTCGGAAATTACATCAGCTAATTTAAAAGCTTCTTCTTTGAGAGGTAAAGTCACGCTTAAGCCAATTCCTTCATTATTAAAAAAATCTTTCACCCAACTAGCACACTCATGCTTTCTGACGAGATGTTTTGTGAATGTGATTTCTAAATCAAATTGGTTCGCGAAAGAATGATGGATCTCGGGCGACCTGCTGTGTTCAATAGGAAATCCTATTACGCCATATTTCATTTTCTTATCCATTTGCCAGTTTCTAAATCTTGGACAGGAGTAGGTTTATTAAGTTTTCCCAACATTCCTTCAACTATGAATAAATCTTCGCCAAATATTTTTTTTATTTCATTTGGATTTTTTGCAGGTTCATTTCCACTTAAATTTGCTGAAGTCGAACAAATAGAGCTTCCTAATTCTTGTGTAATATTTATGACCGTTGGATGAGTTGACAATCTAACCGCAACAGAACCACTTTTTCCTTTTAACCAACTTGGTGTTGTTGCTGTTGGAGGAATCAGCCAAGTATGAGGACCTGGCCATTTTGTAAAAAGAGTATTCATCTTTTCTTCAGGAAGATCTCCCAGAAAATTATCTAACTGTTCTATATGTCCAGCTAAGATAATTACTCCTTTCTCCTTAGGTCTTAGTTTTAAATTGAAAAGATTTTCAACAGCTTCTTCAGAAAAGGGGTTACAGCCTAAGCCCCATACTCCTTCTGTTGGATGAGCAAAGGCCTTATTCTGCAAGAATATTTCTTTAAGAATTGACATGAAAACTTATCTAAAAGTATCTAAAATACTTTAAATCCCTTGTAATTCGTCGTTTTCCGATTTTAATTGTTCTTTATTAGCAATTCTTGCTTCTTTGATTTTTTCTTGAAGGGCTTCATTGTTCACAGATAAAATTTGAGCAGCTAAATGCCCTGCATTAATAGCACCTGCTTTTCCTATCGCAACTGTAGCAACAGGCACCCCTTTGGGCATTTGGACTGTAGATAAAAGTGCATCTAATCCATTTAAAGGACCTCCATCCCCTGGAACACCGATCACCGGTAATGAAGTATGTGCGGCAATATTACCTGCTAAATGAGCTGCCATTCCAGCTATTCCGATGAATACTCTAGTTCCATCAGCAATGGTTGCTTTTATGTGCTCTTGCAAATATTCAGGCATTCTATGGGCGCTTAAAACATTGATGCTACATTCAATGTCTAACTGCTTTAAAACTTCTGCTGCTGCTTCTGCTAATTCCATGTCGGTTTTAGAACCTATTACTATTGATACTTTCAAATTAACCTCAACCTAAAAATAATATTATTTATAATTAACATTTATTTTAAATTAAATATTAAATGACAATAAGAAAAATTTTAACCTTCCCAGATCCTGCATTGAGAAACGTTGCGAAAGAAGTTGCTGAATTTGATTCAGAATTAAAAAAATTAGCTGACGATCTTTTAGAAACAATGTATGAAAACAATGGAATAGGATTAGCTGCAATCCAAATTGGGATTTTGAAAAGAATTATAGTTGCTGATGTATCCGAAGAAAAAAATGAGCCTCATGTATTCGTAAACCCAAAAATCAAAGTTTTAGACGAAAAGGAAAAGGGCGGTTACGACGAAGGATGTTTATCTATACCAGGATTTTACGAAGAAGTAGTCAGGCCATTAAAAGTAGAAATAAATTTCCAAAATCTTGAAGGAGAAAATAAAAGTTTATTTCCAGAAGGATTGCTTGGAGTTGTCGTTCAACACGAAGCAGACCACCTAGATGGAAAGTTAATGGTAGATTATATTTCTTCTGTCAAAAGACAGAGAATTAGATCTAAACTTTTAAAAATGAAAAAATAAAGCAATAAGAACAATTTATATATCGCGTTTGAAAAGATTGACAAGAAAAAAATTTAAACTCGCACTTTTGAAAATATAGAAATAAAGTTTTGTGAAAATTATATTTGCCGGAACTCCAAAAATAGTTATAGAAACATTGAATGTAATTCATGCTTCTTCGCACGAAATTAGTTTAATCCTAACGAATGAAGATAAGCCTTTTGGTAGAGGAAAAAAAATTACAAAACCTCCAGTTAAAATATTCGCTGAAGAAAATAATATTGACTTTAGACAGCCAACAAATTTAAAAGAAGAAGGGCTATTAAATTTCTTGAAATCAAAACAAGCAGATTTGCTTTTGGTTTTTGCATACGGACATTTAGTGCCTGAGGAGATATTAAATATTTTTAAAATGGGAGCATTGAATATTCACACATCTTTACTCCCAAAATTAAGAGGCGCTGCTCCTATTCAAAGAGCGATCATTAATGGAGAAAAAAATACTGGCATTACCTTCATGAAAATGGAAAAAGGTTTAGACACTGGGCCAATTTATAATCAAGAAATTGTAACAATCAATGAGGAAGAAACATCTGAATCATTAAGCCAAAAGATATCAGAAGTATCTTCTCGTAAAATTTTAGAAACTATTGATAATATTGAGAAAAATAATTATATACTAACTCCTCAAGACCATAAACTTGCTACTTATGCCCCTAAAATTATAAAAGAAGAATCAAAGATTAATTGGGAAAAAGAAGCTGCAAAAATTGTTAATCAAATTAATGGCTTGAGCCCTTCTCCTGGAACTTATAGTTTATTAAATAAAGAAAGAATTAACTTTTTTTTGGCTGAATGTACTGATGTTGAAACTAAAGGTCCAGGGATTTTAGTTGAAGCATCAAAAGAAAATCTTCTTATAGGGGCAAAAGATTTCTGTGTAAAAATAAAAGAACTATCTAGATCAGGAAAAAAAAGACAAAAGTATGAATCTTTTTATAATGGGTCAAGACAACTTTTTTCCAAAGAAAAATTTTTAAGCTAGTTACTAAAAAAAATAACTGGGAGTATAATTTTAATAGAGAAAAAAATTGAACATAGTAATTTTAGGCGCCGGCCAAGTCGGCTCAGAACTTTCTGCAATCCTTGCATCCGATCATGACGTAACTCTGATTGATTTAAATCAAGAAAAATTACAAAAAATTTCTGACCATCATGATCTTAAGACGATTTGCGGTAATGCTTGTTATCCAAAAACTCTTGAGCAAGCTGAAATTGAAAAATCAGATCTTGCCATTGCTATGACCCAGTACGACGAAGTTAACATGGTTGCTTGTCAAATGATTAAACATATCAGCAAAAAAACAAAAACTATGGCGCGCATTAGGGCAACTCAATATTTAGGTGGGAAAGGTAGTGAAATTTTCGAGGCTGGTGATTACACCATTGATGTAATAATTAGTCCTGAAAATTTAATTACAGATTTTATTAAACGAATTATTGAAGTTCCTGGCGCGAATAAAGTTTTAGATTTTGGTAATGGGCAAGCATCGATGGTAAGTGTTAAAGCTAAAGGTGGATTGATAACAGGACATAAAATTTCAGAACTGAAGGACATTATCCCAGATGTTGACGTCAGAGTAGCTGCAATTAATAGAGACGAAAATCTCATTATCCCAAAGGGTAGCGACACTATAGACAAAGGTGACGAAGTATTTTTTATTTCAGCTAAAAAGGATATTAAAAAAGTCATATCTACAATTTATCAATATGACAAAGGGTACAAAAATATAATGATAGCTGGAGGAGGAAGGATAGGTAGGAGGTTGGCAAATTCACTAGAATCAAAATATAGAATAAAGATAATTGAAGCAGATAAAGACAGATGCGTTTACCTAAATGAAAAATTAGAAAATTCCCTTATACTCCATGGCGACTCCTCTGATTCAGAATTATTGGAAGAAGAAAACATCGATGATATGGATTTATTTTGCGCATTAACTAATAACGATGAAGCAAATGTAATGTCTTCACTTTTAGCAAAAAAACTTGGAGCTAAAAAAATAGTTTCCTTAGTTAACAAACAGAATTATTTAGATTTAATAAAAGAAAATGAAGAAGTTGACATTACTATTGCGCCTACTGATATAGCCATTGGAGTTGTGTTAAAAAACTTATCAAAAAAAGAATTAGTTACTGCGCATTCATTAAAGAGAGGACAAGCTGAGGCTATCGAAATAATTGCAAAATCATCTGATAATCCAGAAAATATTGTTGGTAAAGATATTGGAGAGATCTCTACACCCGAGGGAACAGTGATTGCAGCTATTTCTAACGATGAAAAAATAAAAATTGCTCATCATGATGTTAAAATTGAGGAAAACGACCATTTAATAGTATTTTTGTCTGATTCTAGCAAGTTCGAAGAAGTTGAAAGAAGATTAACAAAATAAGAGTAATTAAGTGAAATATAGACTTATTTCTAAGATTTTAGGTACTGGATTGATCTTATTTTCAGCTATTCAGTTATTTCCAATAATAATCTCATTAATTTATGACGAACAAAACTACTTAAGTTTTTTAGAATCTTCTTTAATTACTTTTGCATCAGGATTATTTTTATACGGCGTAAATTATTCTAAAGACTATGAAGACCTCAAAATAAGAGACGGTTTCTTGTTAATTGTTCTTTTGTGGTTTATTTTTTCTATTTTTGCATCAATACCTTTCGTATTAAAAACAGACCCTCTAACGATAGTAAATGCTTACTTTGAAGCTGTCTCAGGTTTAACAACCACTGGAGCAACAATTTTTGTAAATCTTGATAACGAATTAAAATCAATTCTTTTTTATAGGGCTCTTTTACAATGGGTTGGAGGCCTAGGCATTGTAGTTTTAGCTTTAGCCCTATTTCCAATACTTGGAATAGGTGGGATGCAATTGTATAGAGGCGAAGCTTCTAATCCAGTAAATAGCAACAAATTAAGACCTAAAATGGCTGAAACAGCAAAATCATTATGGTTTATTTACCTTTTTCTGACTATTTTATGTTTTTTTTGTTATAGATTTTCTGGTATGACCAACTTTGATGCTGTAACGCATGCATTCACCACAATCGCTATTGGAGGTTTTTCTAATTACGACAATAGTTTTGCTTATTTCTCTAATAACTTTATCTATTTATTTGCTTCTATTTTCATGTTTTTATCTGCAATTAGTTTTTCTCTTCATTTTGTTGCCTTTAATAAAATAGATATAACAGGATACTTTAAAGATAAAGAACTTAGGTTTTATGCAACGATAATTTTTGTTTCATTTATTTTAATTTTCATAGTTCTGCAATCTTCAAATGCAAAAGGAAATTTAGATACATTAATCCTTTCAGTATTTCAGACAATTTCCTTTGCAACTACCACAGGTTTTGTTTCGACAGATCAGTCATCATTACCATTATTTATTCCATACTTATTAATTGCTCTTGCGGGGATGGGTGCTTGTGCAGGATCTACAGGTGGAGGGTTAAAAGCAATAAGAGTTTATATTCTTTTCAGACAAGCAAAAAATGAATTAAAAAAATTAATACATCCTAGTTCAGTTATTCCTCTTAAGATTGGTGATAATGTAATTGATAAAGAAATATCGGATTCAGTTTGGGGCTTTGTTTCTGTCTATCTTTTTGCACTGTTTTTTGGAATATTACTTATTCTTGCTACAGGAATTAATATTGAAACTGCCTTTTCGACTATTTTCTCTTGTTTAAATAATTTAGGACCAGCTCTGGGTGACGCTACGGAAAATTATGCTTCTTTAAACGATGCTAGTAAAATTATTTTATCGTTTACAATGATACTAGGAAGGTTGGAAATTTATACTTTATTAGTATTATTTACTACTTTCTTCTGGAGATCATAGTGAGTATTCACTTCTATTAATATATTGTTATGACAGCAAAAAATATGGATGATTTAGTTGCTCTTTGTAAGAGGAGGGGATTCATTTTTCAGTCCAGTGAAATATATGGCGGTATTCAAGGAGTCTATGATTATGGCCCTTTAGGAGTTGAACTAAAAAATAATATTAAGAGATCATGGTGGGCATCGATCGTTTATGATCGGGATGATGTTGAAGGTTTGGATGCATCAATTTTAACGCACCCAGAAGTATTAAATTATTCGGGTCATGAAGATACTTTCACAGATCCAATGGTTGACTGTAAATCATGCGGTGAAAGATTTAGAGCAGATCAAGTACCCGACTATTGCAATGAAGAGGACTTAACAGAACCTAGACAATTTAATCTTATGTTCAAAACTAACGTTGGTCCAATAGAAGACGGCTCAAGTTTTGCTTATCTTAGACCCGAAACTGCTCAGCAAATCTTTATAAATTTTAAAAATATTATTGACTCAACTTCTAGAAAACCACCATTCGGAATAGCACAAATTGGCAAGGCTTTTAGAAATGAAATTACACCTAGAAACTTCATATTCAGAGTCAGAGAATTTGAACAGATGGAACTTGAATATTTTGTTGAACCAGGTGAGGATGAAAAATGGCATAAAATTTGGATTGATGAAAGACTTAAATGGTGGGAAGATCAAGGTGTTAGTAAAAATAATATTAAGCTTCTAAATGTTGAGAAAGATGAACTAGCTCATTATTCAAAGGCGACTGTAGACTTAATGTATAAGTTTCCTCACGGCTTAGAAGAGCTCGAAGGAATTGCAAACAGAACAGATTTTGATCTCGGCTCGCATAGCAAAAATCAAAATGAACTTCATATAGAATCAAAAACAAAATTGAACAAAGGTTCTAATTCAAAATTAGCAGTACAAAGAGAGGATAACTCATGGTTTGTTCCATTTGTAATTGAGCCTTCCGCTGGAGTAGATAGAGGATTTTTAGCTATTTTAAATGAGGCGTATAAAGAGGAATCACTAGAAAATGGCACAAAAAGGGTAGTTTTAGCTCTAAAGTCTCATCTTGCGCCTATTAAGGCAGCAATAGTGCCTTTGAAGAAAAATAACGAAAAACTAGTAAATTTAGCTAAAAAACTCAAAAAGGAGCTTCAAAACCAAAAATTAGGGAGAGTAATCCTAGAAAATACTGGAAATATAGGAAAAAGCTACCGAAAACACGATGAAATAGGAACGCCTATGTGCATTACTGTTGATTTTGATAGCTTAGAGAAAGAAACGGTAACAGTTAGAGACCGAGATAGCATGGCTCAGCAAGTAATTCCCATAAACGAATTAACTGAATTTTACAAAAAGTTCTTAAATTGAAACCCAAATATATAGTTTTAGATAGAGATGGCGTTATAAACGTTGATTTATTCGATTATGTTATGGATACAAAAGATTTTAAATTTGAAGAAGATAGTTATGAAGCTTTAATTGAACTCGGAAAAAATGGATATGAAATTATTGTTGCAACTAATCAGAAGTGTATAAATTTAGGGCTAATATCTTTTGAAGGCATTGAAAAAATAAACAATTATTGGATTGATCTAGTGGCCAAAGCTGGAGTTAAAATAAAATCCGTAGAAGTTTGCCCCCATCGTGATGAAGAAAACTGTGATTGCAGAAAACCAAAAACTGGGCTTTTAAAAAATGCTGAAAATAAACATAAAATAAGTTTAAAAAATTGTTTTTTTGTTGGAGATAAAATTTCAGACATTGAATGCGCTTTAGCTCATGGGTGCATTCCTATTTTGGTTAAAACTGGATACGGTTTAAGATCAATTCAGGAAAGAGGCTCTAGAGAGAATCTGACGATAAAAAAAAATTTAAATGAAGCGGTGAAGTTTATTCTCAACGAAGCTTAAATGTCTATAGTTCCAACGAGATTTACATTTGCTTCAATGAACTCTCTTCTATTTTCAACATTGTCGCCCATTAGCTGTTCAAATAAGTCAGATGCTTCATCAGCGTCATCAATTTTTACTTGAACTAATCTTCTTCCTACAGGATTCATTGTAGTCTCCCATAATTGTTCAGGATTCATTTCACCTAAACCCTTATACCTTTGAATATTTAAACTTTTCCTGACATCTTCCATCGTAGACCTAAGAGTTAAAAAAAGATCGTCAATGACTTCAAAAGAATCATTTTTTTTGATTACGCTGATGCCTGGTTTAACTTGTTTTGATTTATCCTGATAGGCTAAAACCACCTTATAATTTTTAGATTTGAAAAAGGATAAAGGGATTAAGTCAACCAACGAATTTCCATATTCTGTTCTAGTACAAATAATATTTTTTATCTTTTCATCAACCGACAAATTGCTTGTCTTAGATATTTTGTTGAAAGCTTGAATCCAACTTTTAACTTCTTTTTCAGAACTTTTTTTAGGGAATGGTCTTGTCTTCAGCAAAGTCATTAGAAAGTCAAAGGAGATATTTAAGTCAGGAATTAAAGTAAGTTCTTCAAAATTTTTGTAAGTTTTTAATAAGTCTGCAAACTCCGAAGGTTTCATTGCTTTTGTTTTTGTGAGGTTCAGCGAGTAATTTTCAGATATTCTTTCCAATAGATATTCATTTAATCCAGAATCATCCTTTAAATAAACATCTTTTTTTCCTTTTGAAACTTTATAAAGTGGAGGCTGTGCTATGAAAATATGCCCGGCTTCTACTAGTTCAGGCATTTGCCTGTAAAAGAAAGTTAATAGCAAAGTCCTAATATGAGAGCCGTCTACGTCAGCATCTGTCATAACAATTATCGAATGGTATCTTAGTTTTTCTAAGCTAAATTCCTCTTTAATTCCGCAACCCAAAGCCGTTATTAACGTGACTATTTCATCAGAGCTTAAGACTTTATCAATCCTTGCTTTCTCAACATTTAAAATTTTTCCTTTTAAGGGCAGAATGGCTTGATTCTGCCTATTTCTTCCTTGCTTTGCTGAGCCCCCTGCAGACTCACCCTCGACCAAATATAATTCGCTAACCGAAGGATCTTTTTCTTGACAGTCTGAGAGCTTTCCAGGCAATCCTAGACCGTCTAACACTCCTTTTCTTCTTGTCATTTCTCTTGCTTTTCTTGCAGCTTCTCTAGCTCTAGCAGCTTCTATTATTTTCGAAGCAATTGATTTAGCGTCGTTTGGATTTTCCAAAAGATATTCTGTCAGATGTTTATAAGTTTCTTTTTCAACTACAGGTTGAATTTCTGAAGATACCAACTTATCTTTAGTTTGTGATGAAAATTTTGGATCAGGTAATTTCGCAGAAATAATAGCTGTTAAACCTTCCCTTACATCTTCCCCAGATGTTTGAATTGATTCGTTTTTTGCTAGATTTTCTTTTTCTATATAATTATTAATCGTTCTGGTAAGAGCGGTTCTAAAACCAATTAAATGACTTCCACCATCTTTTTGTGGAATGTTATTTGTGAAACATTGAATATTTTCTTGATATGAATCATTCCATTGAAGAGCTATTTCAATAGATATTCCATCTTTCTGTTCTTGAAGAAACCTAAAGGTTTTGTTGAGTGGTGTTTTGTTTTTATTTTTATATTCAACAAACTCTATTAGCCCCCCCTCGGATTTAAATCTTTCTGATTTCGAATTTCTTTCGTCTTTTAAATTTATTTCAATTCCAGAATTTAAATAGGATAACTCCCTCAACTTTTTTTTCAAAATGTCATAATCAAATGCGATAGCGTCCCCGAAAATTTGCTTTGATGGCTTAACTCTTATTTCTGTTCCTTGATCTTTTGTTGCCCCAGTTGACTTTATCTTATTTTTTGGATTTCCATTTTTATAAGTTTGTTTCCAAACTTTTCCATCTCTCAAAATTGTAAGATCAAGATTTTCAGATAAGGCATTAACTACAGAAACACCTACTCCGTGCAATCCTCCAGAAACTTTATAAGAATTGTCATCAAATTTTCCTCCAGCGTGCAATTTGGTCATAATAACTTCTGCAGCCGAGATTCCTTCCTCTTTATGGAGATCTACCGGAATTCCTCTTCCATTGTCTCTAATAGAGACTTCATCATCTTCATGAATAATTACATCAATTTGATTACAAAAACCAGCCAATGCTTCATCTATAGAATTATCTACTACTTCAAATACCATATGATGTAAGCCGGTGCCGTCATCGGTATCGCCTATGTACATTCCAGGCCTTTTTCTAACGGCTTCTAGGCCTTTCAATACCTTGATGTTGGAGGAATCGTATTTATCAGAGGATGTAGGTTTTATTGACTTCTTAGACTGCTTTTTCGGCATAGAACATTATAAATCAATTAGCAGATCTATTGTTTTATTTTCTATTTTTTTTACAGATGTTATTATTTTTTGACCTTTAGATAAAGATAAAAATTCCAATGCTAAACTTAAATTCTTATCGTCTAGTTCTGAAGCTAAATCATCTATTAAATAAATTACATATTTGTCCTGAGAGATAGTGAAATAGTCACCAAAAGACAAAAAAATCAATAAAATCAGTAGCTTCTGCTCTCCTCTAGACAAAATATTTCCGCTCTTCTCTCCTAAAACTTTTATTTCAAGATCAAATTTGTGAGCTCCAGATTTTGTATAGCCTTTTAATAAATCTTCCTCATAATCTTGTCTTAATTTCTTTTCTAAACTCTCTCCCTTCCAACCTGAATAAAACGAAATCTGCAGACTGCTTAAAATATTTTTCCATCTTTTGTCATCCAATTTATTAAAAATATTGTTCTTTAAATTTTCTAAAACTTTATTGACTATTATTTCTCTATCCTTATTAATTTTCTCGCTACTTTCTATTAATAATTTTGTCCAAGTGGAAATTTGATTTTTATTTTCTTCTTTTAAAGCTTTATTCCTAGAATAAAGAATTTTTTTAAATCTCCTCAGATTAACCAAATGATCTTGTTTCACGTGAAACAAAAAGAAATCTATAAACTCCCTTCTCTCATCCTTATTTTGTTCAAGGAAACGTAAAGAAAAGTTATTAATCAATAAAGTAAGATAATCGTATTTAATATAATTTTCATAATTTGTTTTTTTAACTATTTGTCCAATTTTTTTTTCTACAATTCTTTTATCATTATTGAACTTTGTACTTATTCTAAAAAAATCAGAATCTTTATTTATCATTGCATTAACGCTACTAGTTCTGAAAGATTTTGATTTTAACAAAAAGTGAATTGCTTCAATCAAGGATGTTTTACCCGAACCATTTTCTCCATAAACAAGAACTGTTTCTTTGAGGCTAAATAGAGAGTCTTTAAATGATCTAAAGTTTAATAAATGTAATTGGTGCAAGAACATAAAATCATAAGCGCATAGGCATGATTACATGTACCAAATTATCATTTTCTTTATTCTTGATGATGCAGGAATTCTCAGGACCATAAAAAACGAAATCTATTTCAGGATTATGTATTACTGATAAAGATTCCTGAATATAGCTGATATTAAATCCTATTTCTAAATCGTCTCCAGCATATTCAACTGATATCTCTTCTTCAGCGCTTTCTTTACTTGGATTGTTAGCACAAATTTTTAGATTATCCTTAGAAAGAATAAACTTAACCCCCCTATATTTTTCATTAGATAAGACTGAAGCTCTATTAAGTGCGGTTTGAATTAAAGTTTTTTCTACCTTCAAGACTTGTTCCTCTCCAGTAGGAAAAACTTTTTGATAATCTGGATAATTGCCCTCTATAAGTTTGCTGACAAATCTAAACTCCTCAGAGGAAATCATTATTTGATTTGAAGAAAAACAAAGATCAACTTCGCCGGGATAAAGATTTAATAGTTTTTGTAATTCTAAGGCAGATTTCCTTGGCAAAATCAGTTTACTTTCGTTTAATTCTTTATCCAGAGTTTCTGATGCCCATGCCAGTCTATGACCATCAGTTGCTACAAGATTTACATTAGAACCGTCAATTTCAACTAAAATTCCGTTTAAGTAGTATCTTACATCCTGAGAAGCCATTGCAAAGGATGTTTGATCTATCAAGTCAGCAAGCAATTTGCCACTTAAACTTGTTTCTAAATCAAAACTATCTATTTCCACTACTGGAAAATCCTGAATTGGAAGGATTGCAAACTCACCGTTAAATTTTTTAGCGGTAACAGTCAATTGATTATCTTTTAGAGAAAACTCTAAAGTAGTTTCGTCTTCTAAAGATCTGGTTAAATCAAATATTTTTCTAGCAGAGACTGTTGTTTCGCCTTGTTCATTAATGGAATCGCAATTAATATTAAAACTTAATTCTATTTCTAAATCTGTTGCAATAAGACTTATTGAATTATTCTCAGCTTTAATATAAATATTTGATAAAATTGGAATAGATTGTCTAGTTTCTGCAACCGATGCTAAAAGAGATAAAGGTTCTGAAATTTTCGCCTTTGTAATTTTAAAATTCATTATGCTGTAATGGCTCTTAGTAATTTCTTATAATCTTCTTCAATACTATTATCAACCGTTCTTAATTCGCTTATTCTTTTGCAAGCATGTAAAACCGTCGTATGATCTCTTCCTCCAAAAGCATCACCTATTTCAGGAAGGCTATGTGTTGTAAGCTCTTTAGCTAAGCTCATGGACAATTGCCTTGGCCTTGCTAATGATCTATTTCTTTTATTTGATAGTAAGTCTGAAAGCTTAATATTATAGTAATCTGTAACTATTTTTTGAATATTATCTATACTTACCTGTCTAGACTGTATAGATAATAAGTCTGAAAGAGACTCTTTTATTAAACTTAAATCTATTTGTTTATTTGTAAATTTAGCTTCTGCCCCAACCCTTGCCAAAGAACCCTCAAGCTCCCTAACATTAGATCTTATTTTTTGAGCCATAAAAAAAGCACTTTCCTGGGGTAAATCGTAACCTCTCTCCTCAGCCTTACTCATTAGGATAGCAACTCTTGTTTCTAACTCAGGGGGCTCGATAATTACTGGCAAACCCCATCCAAGTCTTGACTTTAATCTTTCTTCCAAACCATTAATCTCTTTTGGGTATCTATCACAAGTCAATATCATTTGTTGTCCTCCTTGCAATAGAGAATTAAAAGTATGAAATAGTTCCTCTTGCGATTGTTCTTTTCCAGCAAAAAACTGGATATCATCTATTAAAAGAGCATCAACGGAACGATAAAAATTTTTAAATTCGTTAATTGCTCCTAATTGTAAGGATTTAACCATGTCCCCAACAAATCTTTCTGAATGAACATAAACTACTTTTTTTGAAGGGTCTTCCGTTTTAATTTTATTCCCGACAGCATGCATTAAATGAGTCTTTCCGAGGCCAACTCCACCGTAAATAAATAAGGGGTTATACGCACCCTCTGGCAACTCTGAAACATGTTTTGCAGCTGCTAGGGCAATATGATTTGATTTACCCTCTACGAAAGTTTCAAAAGTAAAATTCTCAACCAGAGAATTCTCTTTATCAGTAAAAAGTGAAATATTTTTATTTTTTTTCTTTAATTTCAGTAATTTATGCTTAGTTGATAAATCATAAATTAATGAAAAGTTATTATTTCCTGTGGCTTCGGTCAAGAAATTCCTAAATTTATTGTCGAAATTTATCCTTATATGCTCTTTGATAAAATCGTTAGGAGCTAGAACATAATAAGATTTAACACCATTGTCATCAGCATATTGAGTGAAATCTAAAGGATTGATCCAGGCTGAAAATTCTTCGTCGTTTAATTCATTCTTAAAATGACTTTTACAGTCTTTCCAAATTTGCAAAATTATCTCCTATGAAAAGGTTAAATATTATTATTTTTGATTAAACTTATCCACATGATATCCATTATATATGTTGTGGATAACTTGTTAATAAGAAATAAAGGTAGTTATTGATTTTTTTTTATAAATCTTTAATATCTCAAATCCTAATGAAGAGAACTTATCAACCAAGTAAAGTAAAAAGAAGACGCACGCATGGTTTCCGCAAAAGAAACTCAACTGTTGGCGGAAAGTCTGTTCTAAAAAGTAGAAGAAGCAAGGGCAGAAAAAAATTGGCCGCATAAAATTGAAGGTGAGCTCTCTAAAAGGGAATGCTAAATTTGATTCCGTATTTTCATCAAACGACTATCAAATTCAAGACGGTCCTTTCAAAATCTTTTTAAAAAAAAATATAACAAATGATGTTTCGCTCGGATTAATTATTCCAAAAAAAAAGATAGCTTTAGCGTCTAATAGAAACTTTGTGAAAAGAAGAGCAAGGGAAATCATTAGAAACAAAAAATTTTTAGGTCATGACATAATTTTTCTAGTGAAACAAAAGATTAAAGATTTCGATAAAGCCAAAATAAAAAACCATATTAATAATTTAAAAAGAAAGTTAGAATCGATTTCAAATGCTATACAATCTAATCAATAATTTAGAAAAATATTCCGTCAAAATTTTACTTTTTTTTATAAATATTTATAAAATTTTTATCAGTCCTTATTTGGGACAAAATTGCAGATATCATCCAACTTGTAGTACTTATGCTAAAGAAGCTTTGCAAATTCACGGCCTAAGAAAAGGAATGACTTTATCATTAAAAAGGATTTCTAAATGTCATCCTTTTGGAGGCAGGGGTGTTGATTTAGTTCCAGAAAAGGAAGAACTTAAAAATTAATATGCAAAGATATTTCTTAATTTTTTCGATCATTTTTTTAAGTTATTTATTATTAATCAATTATAATCCACCTCAGCTCGAAACCACTTCTAGTAATATTATAAACGATAGTGAGTATTCACAATCTGTGGATTATGATGAATTTGTTTCTAGAGAAGATATATCTTCAGAAGAATTAATTATTGTTGATAATGCTTGCTCTACCAACGATCTATTTTCTTTTTCTAATAAAAACTGGAAAGCAAAAATTAATCTTGAAAGCGGGAAAATTAGCTACGCTGAATTAACTAAGTTTCCCAAAACTTCAAAATCTGACGTCAATAAAATGCTTTTTAATGACTGTGGTCCGGAGAGATATTCACAAACAAGTGGCTTTGCATTTTTAGATAAATCTTTAAATCAAGATGCTTTATTTAATTTAAGTGAAAATTACAAAGATGGTATTAATGAGGTTTACGTATTTGAAAAAAAAATCGAGAATCTTTTAATAAAGAAGATTATTAGTTTTGGTCCTGATGATTATTACTTAAAGATTCGAGATTCAATACAAAATTTGAACCTAAATGAAATTAAACTAGCACCCTTTTCTAAGATTGATAGATCTTCTGAAATTGTAGAAGCTAAAGGTTCGGGATTTACAGATCCTTCAAGTTTTGCTTATTTAGGTCCTGCCTTTAGAACGTCTGAAGAAAATTACTTAAAAATTTCATTCAACGATATTTCAGAAAATGAATTTAAACAAATTTCAAATGATGGTTGGGCAGCAATGCTTCAACATTATTTTTTGACAGCTGTAATTCCAGATGAAGATGAAAATTTTGTTTTTCAAGCTAAACAGAAAAATAATGGAGATTATTCAATTGGAATTGTAGGTCTCACTAAAAGCCTCAAAATTGATGAAAATGCTATTTTTAATCATAAAATTTATTTTGGCCCCAAAATTCAAAGCGAACTTACCAAAGCTCACTCTCAACTTTATTTAGCTGTTGATTATGGTTTTTTATGGTGGATAGGCCAACCAATGTATCAAGCAATGAATTTCTTTTTTGAAATTGTTGGAAATTGGGGATGGGCAATTATTTTAGTAACTATACTGATTAAATGTATTTTATGGCCCTTATCATATGTTTCATACAAAAATATGGGAAAAATGAGACAGGTCCAGCCTATGCTTAAGGAAATTCAAGAAAGATACGCTGACGACCGCCAGGCCTTGTCAAAAGCCATGATGGACCTTTATAAGCGTGAAAAAGTCAATCCTGCGCTTGGATGTTTGCCAATGCTTTTACAATTACCTTTCTTTTTAGCTTTTTATTGGGTTTTAATTGAAACAGTAGAGCTAAGATATGCGCCCTTTCTGTTTTGGATAAGTGATTTGTCTGCCAGAGACCCTTTCTTTATCCTTCCAATATTGAATACACTTGCGATGTGGGGAATGCAAAAACTGCAGCCTCAGCCCGTTGGAACCGATCCTATTCAAGCGAACGTTTTTAAATATATGCCTTTTATTTTTGGGATTCTCTTTGCTTTTTTTCCTGCGGGATTGGTGCTTTATTGGTTTATCAATTCCTTGGTTTCAGCCTTACAAATGTATCTTCACGGCCCAAAGGCTCAATAAAATAAGTGTATTCACTCACAGACACAATAATTGCGTGTTCTTCGCCGCCTGGAAGGGGAGCAATATCAATAATTAGAATCTCAGGAGGGGATTTAACTGAGCTTTTTAAAAAAATAGGTATAAAGAAAATTGGCAACAAAGAGTCTTTAGTCAAAGAATTACAATTAAATAATGATTTTAAAGAGAAGTGTGTGCTCACTTTTTTTAAATCTCCTAATTCCTTTACCGGCGAAGATGTATTGGAAATTAATTGCCATGGAAATCCGTTGATGGTTGAGATTATTATTAATTTCTTTTTGAAAATTGGTTGCAGAAAAGCTGGACCGGGTGAGTTTACGATGAGAGGATTTCTTAACAACAAAATTAGTTTTCTTGAAGCCGAAGCAATTGATGATCTTATAAGTGCAGAGAGTGAAGAGCAGCTTCTTGCCAGCGCCAAGTCTCTCAGCGGTAAATTTGAAAAAAAAGTAGATGAAGCAATAAAAGATCTTAAACAACTTAGAGTTTATGCAGAAAGCAACATTGATTTCTCTGATCAAGAGATATTAGAAGATTTTGATGAATTTAGGCGCAATTTAACTATTTTTATTCGTAAATTAGAAGAACTTATCTCAAAGACAAACTCATCTAAATATCTAATTGAAGGGGTAAAAGTCGTGATAACCGGCCCGCCAAATGTGGGAAAATCTACTTTAATGAACATCTTAACTGAAGAAAAAACGTCGATTGTCTCTGAAATACAAGGAACTACAAGAGATTTGGTTCAAAAATCCTGCAAAATTAATAATATAAATTTCTCATTGTACGATACCGCAGGAATTCATGAGGGTTCTAGCGACCCTATTGAACAGGAAGGTATAGCACTAGCAAAATCTCTTTTAGATAAATCTGATGTCGTAATTGAGATTGTAGACAACACTTCTGATGATTATTTCGTAAATTACAAAAAACCGGTCATTAGAGTAAAAAACAAAATTGATATATCTCAAGATGTCTCTGAGAACAGATTAAATGTCTCTTTATTAAATAGAATTGGAATTAAAGAAATCAAGGATGCGCTTTTTGACACTCTTAATATACCTAACCAGGCAAAACTCATCAGTTTCTCGGCAAGGTCAAGACATACAGAGCTTATGAAACATTCGCTAAACGAGTTAAAAACTGCAGCTAGTTTATCTTCTGATAAAAACTTAGAGCTAATAGCGGAACACTTAAGAAGAGCAAGTAATTTCATTGGAGAAATAAAATCGCCCTATTCTTCTGATGATCTTCTAGGGGAAATATTTTCAAGTTTTTGTATTGGGAAATAATTGTTTAAAAATTGTTAATTGTTAATTTTGAAATTTATTTTTTAAAAGTTATAAACATTGACTCACAAATTACAAACATTTTAAGAAAAAGTTCTCTACAATTTCATTTTTTCTAAGACTTAATAATTACTTGAGCTTGAAAAGTAATTAACAGAAAATACTGCCCCTAATAACAATAACAATAATATAAATTATTAATATCTAATTTATATAATATTTATTAAGAATGTGAATAACTTTGACGTAATAATAATCGGTGGCGGTCATGCAGGTGTTGAGGCTGCTTATGCTTGTTCACGCATGGGTAAAAAAAATTGTCTAATAACTAATTCAAAAAGTGATATAGGAAAAATGTCATGCAATCCAGCTATAGGAGGCATAGGGAAAAGTCATTTAGTTAGAGAGATTGATGCAATGGGCGGCCTGATGGGCGTTGCAGCTGACCACGGAGGAATACATTTTAGAGTCCTAAATGCCTCTAAAGGGGCTGCCGTTAGAGCAACGAGATCTCAGTCAGACAGAATGTTATACGCCAATAAAGTATTAAGTATAATAGATAGTGAAGACTTACTATCAGTAATTGAAAACGAAGTCACTGAAATAAAAATATCTAATGGTAAAGCTAATGGCGTCAAGCTTGCGAGTGGGGAGATAATATATTCTAAGAAGGTTGTTTTAACAGCAGGAACTTTTCTCAATGGAAAGCTTTTCACCGGAGAGGAACAAGAACAAGGAGGTAGAATTGGCGACAAACCATCGTTAAAACTTGCAGATTTTTTGCAGTCTCTAGATCTAAAATCAGGAAGGTTGAAAACTGGAACTCCACCTAGAATAAACTCAAATTCTGTTAATTGGAAAGTTACAAAAGAACAGCCTGGCGACAACCCAAGACCAACTATGTCCTTTATAACTACAAATGAGATTCATCCTAAGCAAATGAGTTGCTTTATTACTAGAACTAATAAAATTACTCATGAAATCATAATGGAGGGTTTAGAAAGATCGCCAATGTTTTCAGGAAAAATTGAGGGCTTAGGCCCAAGGTACTGCCCGTCAATAGAAGATAAAATTCATAGGTTTTCCGATAGAGAGTCTCATCAAATATTTATTGAACCAGAGGGGCTTACTTCTAAAGAAATTTACCCCAATGGAATATCCACAAGCATGCCTAAAGACATTCAACAAAGAATGGTAAATTCAATCATTGGTTTTGAAAAAGCTGAAATAACTAAATTTGGTTATGCGGTTGAATATGATTTTTTCGATCCTAGAGAGCTCCAACACACTCTGGAAACAAAAAAAATAAAAAACCTTTATTTTGCTGGTCAAATTAATGGCACAACGGGTTACGAAGAAGCTGCCGCGCAAGGACTTGTAGCGGGTATCAATGCCTCAATTGCTACAGAAGACGGTTCCCCATGGCTGCCAAAAAGAGAAGAAAGTTATATTGGAGTTTTAATAGATGACTTGGTGACTTTGGGCACAAAAGAACCTTACAGAATGTTTACATCAAGAGCAGAATATAGACTTCTGCTGAGGGAGGACAATGCAGATCAAAGATTAAGCCCTCTTGCAAAAAAACTTGGCCTTATAGATGAGAATAGGTGGGCAAAATTCAATAAAAAAATGGAAGACATTCAAAAAGAAAAAGAAAGGCTCAGGAACTATAAAGTATCTTTAAAACAACTTAATGAAATTAGCGGAAAGCAAACTGTTAAAACCAATGCAAATATTACTGCGTTGGAAGCTTTAAAAAGACCGGAAGTCTCTTATGAAGAAATGTGTAAAGTTTTAGGAATAGAACCCGCAAAAGAAGAAGTTGCGATCGACGTTATCACGGATAAAAAATATTCTGGATATATTGAAAGGCAAAAGAAGGAAATAAAAAAAATAAAAAAGAATGAAAATGCTTTAATTCCAGAACAAATTAACTTTAATGATATAGAAGGCCTGTCTAACGAATCAAAGCAGAAATTAAGCGCAGTAAGTCCTCGTACATTAGCTCACGCGCAAAGAATTCCGGGTTTAACTCCTGCAGCAATTTCATTGCTATTAGTTCATATTAAAAAAAGAGAGCATCAAAAAAATAATGCTCTTTAACACAAAGAGCCAAGACTTTTTAAAAAAAGTTGATAAAGAAGCTTTGACCAAACTATCTAAGTATCTATTGCTTATAAAAAAATGGAACAAAACTAGAAATCTGGTTTCAAGAAAATTAACAGATCACGATTTAGAAAATCACATAATTGATTGCATAGCATTAAACGAAGTAATCTCGGAAAATAATATATTGGATGTAGGAACCGGCGCAGGACTTCCTGGCGTTGTTATCGCCCTATTAAACCCAACAAAAAAAGTAAAACTCTTAGATTCTAATTCAAAGAAAATATCATTTTTAAATCATGTCAAAACAAAATTAACAATGAAAAATGTAACCATAGAACACAACAGATTGGAAAAGTGTGATCTTTCTCAAGAAAAATTAATTGTATGCAGGGCTTTTACTAGTCCAGTAGAGTTAATAAATATAGTAAGAAAAAAATTACCAAAAAAATCAACAATTTTAATGATGATCTCTAAAGATCAAGAAACTTCTATTCAAGGCTTCAAAACAGAATATATTCCGTCAAGCGCAGAAGATATTTTAGAAAAAAAGAGAGGGTTTTTAAGAATAACAATTTAAAAAAAACTGATATAGTTTATAAATTGATTACTTTAGTTGTTGCAAATCAAAAAGGAGGGGTGGGTAAAACTACAACCGCTTTGAATTTAGCGGCTTCTTTGTCAGCCGCTTCTAGAAAGGTTCTATTAATAGATCTAGATTCACAAAAAAACGCATCATCTGCTTCTGGAGTGGATAATATAACTTCCAAATTAAGTTTATTAGATGCCTTAGTTGACGATAAGCCCATAAACTCTTTAATTCTAAAAACTGATTATAAATTTGACATAATTCCAGCAAGCCAAGATTTGATTTCAGCTGAAATGGAGCTTATGAATGCAAATAATCCAACCTCTATTTTAAAAGAAAAGCTTTCGGTAATTAAAAATAAATATGATTACTTGGTGATAGACTGTCCCCCGTCTCTTGGGATGCTTTCGGTCAGTGCTTTAAGAGCAGCGGATAAAGTTTTGATTCCATTGCAATGTGAGTACTATTCTTTGGAAGGGCTTGCAGCAATGAATCAAACAATTGGGGAGATAAATGCCTCAACAGGAGATAAGATTAAGATCTCTGTTATTCTCAGGACCATGTTTGATGCCAGAAATAAATCAGCAAGGGAAGTGTCATCAGAGCTTGAAAAGCATTTCCCTAAAGAGCTTTGCTCAACCATAATTCCAAGGAACGTAAGACTTTCGGAAGCTCCAAGTTATGGAATGCCTGCTTTATATTATGAGCCCGAGGCAAAAGGCACGATTGCTTATCTTGCCTTAGCAGGCGAGCTAATTAATAAATACGAGAAAAATAACGCGGCATGACTACCGAGCAAGACAAAAAACCTAAAAGAGGCTTGGGCGCTTTATTAGGAACCGAAATTAAATTAGATGGAAAAAAAGTAAATGTTTTAAGCGTAGAAGTAGATAAAATAAAATTCAGCAGATATCAGCCCAGAACAGTCATAAACGATGAAAAATTAGAAGAGCTAAAAGAGTCAATAATTTCTCAAGGAATAATTCAACCGCTCATCGTCCGAAAAACAGCAGGTGACGGATACGAGCTAATTGCTGGCGAGAGAAGATTGAGGGCTGCCAAATTAGCAGGCTTAGAGAACGCTCCAGTCGTGTTAAAAGAAGCAAGCGACGAAGAAATTAATAAAATTGGCCTTATAGAAAATTTACAAAGAGAAGATCTAAATCCAATCGATGAGGCTAGAGGCATCCAAAGACTCCAAAAAGAGTTCAACCTAACACAGGAAGACCTTGGCAAGTCATTGGGTAAATCAAGAGCTGCAGTTGCTAACAGCATCAGGTTGTTACAACTTTCAAAAGAGGTTCAAGATTTATTGCAAAGCGGCTCTTTAAATATGGGCCACGCAAGGCCTTTGTTATCTTTGCCAGAAGGGGTGCAAGAAAGTTTTGCAAAAAAAATTAACAAAAATGGCTTATCAGTTAGACAAGCAGAGGCCTTGGTCAAATCTTATCAACAACAAAAAAACCCCAAAAGCATGCCGAAAAAGGACCCGAATCTACTTAGCCTGGAAAATGAACTGGGTGATTTATTGGGCTCTTCAGTAACAATTTCCCATAAAAAAAACGGCTCTGGGAAAATTACCTTCTCTTACAAAAATCTTGATCAGCTTGATGCAATTATCAAGCCTATTAAAAATAAAGAATAAGTTAAAAAAAATTATATATTGTTCTTGAATAGTTAAGTCAGACCTAACTATAATGCGTTGCCCAGACGAAAAATGGCAGAAAAAGACGTTATAGACCCTTCTAATGTTTCGGACTTAACCCCGACTTCTGATTATATTAGTCATCATCTTACTAATTTAACTTATGGATGGTGTGATAAAACCGAATCTTGGGGATTTGCCTATCATCAACAATCTCTTTTCCCTGAATCATCTTGCAAAGTTTCAGAAATGGGATTTTGGGCTTTCCATATTGACACTATTTTTATGTCTTCTATTTTAGGGGTTATTTTTTTTGGTTTTTTTGGATTAGTTATAAGAGCAGCTAAAAAAGGCGTTCCAGGAAAGCTTCAAAATTTTGCAGAATTTGTTTTCGAATTTATCAGTAATGCAGTAAGCAGCAATTTTCATGGTTCTTCTAAAATAATTGGGCCGCTTGCATTCACATCATGTATTTGGATTTTGGCTTGGAATTTAATGGATTTACTCCCGGTTGAGTTAACTAATTTCGCTGGAGCGGCCGGCAGTGGATTTGATTACTTTAAGGTTTTGCCCACTGCAGATGTTAACGCACCTCTAGCTTTGGCTTTAGTTGTAATGTTTTTTGTAACTTACTATACGATTGCAAATCATGGAATATTGGGTTTTTTGAAGGAATTTATTAACCCAATTGAGCTAGTAGGATATTTTTCTAAACATGTTGCTTTAGCGCTTAGGCTTTACGGTAACTTATTTGCCGGTGAAATGATATTTATTTTAATTGGCATAATGTTTGGACAATTTCTTATGTCTTTTGGACAGACCTTGTGGTTTTTCCCTGGACTGATTATGAATTTAGCGTGGGCTCTGTTCCACATTCTTATAATTGCTTTGCAAGCATATATCTTTATGATGCTGACCATTGCATACATTAACCTGGCTTGTGCAAAACATTAGCCAATAATACTTAGGAGAAAAAAATGGAAGAATTAAGATTGATTGCAGGAGCCATACTAACCGGCTTCGGAGCGCTAGGCGCTGGAATCGGTATTGGTACTTTAACCTCAAAATATATTGAAGCCTTAGCAAGACAGCCAGAATTGCAAGGTCTTCTTTTTGGGCAATTATTAATTGCGATGGGGTTAATCGACGCCTTGCCGGTAATATCTTTGGCAGTAGGCCTCTTGTTTTTGTTCACGTAAAACATGAATGTAAACGCTACTTTCTTTGCAGAGTTACTGGCTTTCAGTATCTTCATATTTATTACTTACAGGTATCTTTGGCCAAGCTTTTCTAGCATCTTGGATGCTAGGCAAGAAGAAATTTCAAAAGGCTTAGAGGCTGCTAGTCAATCGCAAAGAAAACTTGAAGAAGCAGAAGATCAATCAAAAAAAATGATTGAGGACGCCAAATCCGAAGCTTCAACTTTAATTAATCAAGCCGGCACTAGAGGAGATCAAATTGTTGAAGAAGCAAAAACTCAGGCAAGTGAAGAGCAGCAAAAGATAAAAACAGCTGCAGAAGCTGACATAGAGCAAAATGTTTCTAAAGCTAAAGAGAATTTAAAACAAGAAGTTTCTGCATTGGTTATAGCAGGCGCTGCTAAGATTTTAGAAAAAGAAGTTGATGAAAAATCAAATAAAGAAATCATAGATGAATTAATCAAAGAGCTCTAATGGCAGAATATCTAACACAATCCAGACCATATGCAGAAGCTATTTTCGAAATAGCAGAACAAGACAATTCCGTTGACAGTTGGATAAAAGATTTGGCTTTAATATCAACTTCTTTTCAAGACAATCTCATCCAGGCTTTAATTGATACACCAGATATTTCTCAAAGAGAAAAGGCAGAAAAATTTGTTTCAATTTTTGAAGGTGAAGTTTCTGCAAAAACAATAAATTTTTTGAAGACCCTAGGGCAGGCTAACAGGTTAAAGATCTTAGATAACATCATTTTAAACTTCCTTGAATTGGTTGCTAAAAAAAGAAATCAGAAAAATGTTGTTGTGTCTTCAGCTTTTGAATTGGAATCAGATCAATTGGAAAAAATTAAACTCGCAATGCAAAAAAGGCTTGGCGCTGACATTCTTATAACTTCCGCTGTTGATAAAGCTTTAATCGGCGGAATGAAAATTTCATACGAAGATCAAGTCATTGATCTCTCTTTAAAAAATAAACTTGAGTCTTTAAAAACTCAACTTCGAAACTAATAGGTGAAACATGGATAATTTAAATCCTTCTGAAATAAGTCAAATTATTAAAGACAGAATAAATAATTTAGAAACTTCTTCACAAGAATCTAACGAGGGTACGATTGTATTTTTATCGGATGGTATCGCGAGAATTCATGGATTAAGCGAAGTCATGTATGGCGAGCTTATAGAGTTTGAGGGCGGTATTACAGGTATGGCGTTGAATTTAGAAAGAGACTCCGTAGGTGTTGTAATTTTTGGAGATTATAAAAAATTAGCCGAAGGCGATACCGCAAAATGCACCGGTAAAATTCTGGAAGTCCCTGTAGGGCCAGAGCTTATAGGAAGAGTTGTTGATGCGTTAGGAAATCCCATCGACGGCAAAGGACCAACCAATTGTGCAAATTTCTCGCCTATAGAAAAAGTTGCCCCTGGAGTTATGACTCGAAAACCTGTAGATCAGCCAGTTCAAATAGGTCTTAAAGCGATAGATTCAATGGTGCCAATTGGAAGAGGCCAAAGAGAATTGATTATTGGTGACAGACAAACCGGAAAAACTGCGATTGCATTGGATGCAATCATTAATCAAAAAGGAACGGGAGTTAAGTGTATTTATGTTGCAGTAGGTCAAAAGCAATCATCGATAGCCGCCGTGGTTAGAAAACTAGAAGAATATGGAGCGATGGAGCACACAATTGTTGTTGCCGCTGGAGCTGCAGATCCCGCCCCAATGCAATTCCTTGCGCCTTATTCTGGCTGTTCAATGGGAGAGTATTTCAGAGATCTTGGAGAAGATGCGTTAATAATTTATGACGATTTGTCTAAACAGGCGGTCGCTTACCGTCAAATTTCTTTGTTATTGAGAAGACCGCCAGGACGTGAAGCTTATCCAGGAGATATTTTTTATTTGCATTCTAGACTTTTGGAAAGAGGTTGTAGGGTAAACGAAGAATATGTATCTGAGCAAACCGCTGGAAAGGTTAAAGATAAAACAGGTTCTTTGACCGCTTTGCCGATCATCGAAACACAGGCTGGTGACGTTTCTGCTTTTGTTCCAACAAATGTGATTTCGATAACTGATGGTCAGATCTTTTTGGAAACTTCATATTTTAATAAAGGTTTATTGCCGGCGATGAATCCAGGTATTTCTGTGTCAAGGGTAGGAGGAGCAGCACAAACTCCTTTGATTAAAAAACTCGGTGGAGGAGTGAGAATAGCTTTGGCTCAATTTAGGGAGCTAGAAGCTTTTGCTCAATTTGCTTCTGATTTAGACGATGCTTCGAGAGAGCAGCTTGAACTTGGTCAAAAAGTAACTGAGCTCATGAAACAAAAACAGTACTCGCCAATGTCAGTTGCTGAGATGGGGCTGGTGCTTTTTGCAGTTGAAAAGGGATATTTAAAAGACATCGAACTTAATAAGATTGCAGACTTTGAATCAGCATTATTATCTTACATGGCTTCAGAGCATAAGGAGTTTATGGAAAGTTTATCTGAGACTGGCGATTATTCGGATGAAATTATGCAAACGTTCACCGATGCTCTCGAAAAATTTAAATCCACTCAAACTTTTTAATGGCAAATACAAAAGAAATAAGAAAACAAATTTCTAGTATTTCTAATACTCAGAAAATTACCAGTGCTATGGAAATGGTTGCTTCAAGTAAAATGAGAAAAACTCAAGACAGAATGGAAATGGGTAGGCCTTATGCAGATCGTATGTTGTCTGTGATTGGGCATTTGGCAAATTCTAATCCAGAATATAAACCACTTTACATGTCAGAACGAGAGGTCAAAGGTGCTGGAATCATCGTGGTGGGATCAGATAAAGGATTGTGCGGTGGTTTGAACATTAACTTGTTTAGAACTTTACTGCCCTTTTTAAAAGAACTGAGCGACCAAGGAATAGAACAAAAATTTTGCCCTATTGGTACTAAAGCAAGAGTGTTTTTTAATAACTTTGGTGGCGAAGTTGTATCCACTGCAGAAAAGCTAGGAGATATTCCAGCATTAGAAAATTTAATTGGCGCAATCAAAGTTCTTTTAGACAAATTTGAACAAGGTGAGATAGACAAAGTATTTTTGGCTAGTAATAGATTTGAAAACACTATGACTCAAGCACCGCAAATTAGACAACTTTTACCATTGTTACCTGAAGAAACCCCCGAACTAAAACATAGATGGGATTACATTTATGAGCCGGATGCAAAAGAACTCTTAGATGGTTTAATGCAAAGATATATAGAATCTTTAGTTTATCAAGCAGTTATAGAAAATATCGCCTGCGAGCAAGCTGCAAAAATGGTTGCAATGAAAAATGCGACAGAAAATGCTGGCACTATAATTGATGAGTTACAACTTATTTATAACAATGCGCGACAAGCCGCAATAACTCAGGAGTTATCCGAGATTGTGGCTGGGGCAGAGGCACTTTAATTACTGAGGAAACAAAAATGAGCGAAGGAATAGTAGTACAGGTAATCGGAGCAGTCATCGATGTTGAATTCTCAAGGGAGAATTTACCAAAAGTTTACGATGCACTGTTGATTGAAGAATCTGGTTTGATCTTAGAGGTTCAGCAACAATTAGGAGATGGGGTAGTTAGAACCATCGCTATGGGCCAAACAGAAGGTCTTAAAAGAGGTACCAAGGTAACTAATACAGGTGATGCAGTCACCGTGCCTGTGGGAGAAAAAACTTTAGGTCGAATTTTAAATGTTTTAGGCGATCCAATTGACGGCAAAGGCGACGTTGGTGAAGAAGAAAGAATGCCTATTCATAGAGATCCTCCAAGTTATGAAGAACAAGCGGAGTCGTCAGAAATTTTGGAGACAGGTATAAAAGTCATAGATTTAATGTGTCCTTTTGCAAAAGGTGGAAAGGTTGGCCTGTTCGGCGGTGCCGGAGTTGGAAAAACTGTGAATATGATGGAGCTTATTCGAAACATTGCATATGAAACGAGTGGTTATTCTGTTTTTGCAGGAGTTGGAGAAAGAACGCGAGAAGGAAATGATTTTTATCTAGAGATGACCGAATCCCAAGTACTGGACAAAGTTGCTCTGGTGTATGGGCAAATGAATGAACCTCCAGGATGCCGTATGAGAGTGGCGCTGTCTGGTTTAACGATAGCAGAAAAATTTAGGGATGAAGGAAGAGATGTTCTCTTATTCATCGATAATATATATCGTTACACTTTAGCAGGGGTTGAATGTTCTTCCTTGCTAGGAAGAATGCCCTCCGCAGTAGGGTATCAACCGACCTTGGCTGAAGAAATGGGTGTGTTACAAGAGCGAATTACCTCAACTAAAACTGGATCAATCACTTCTGTTCAAGCAATTTATGTGCCTGCCGATGATTTAACGGATCCTTCGCCAGCTACTACTTTTGCACATTTAGACGCTACAGTTGTTCTATCAAGACAAATTGCATCGCTTGGAATATATCCAGCGGTCGATCCTCTCGATTCAACAAGCAGACAGCTAGATCCAAACATAGTAGGCCAAGAGCATTACGAAGTTGCCAAAGGCGTTCAACAAGTGTTGCAAAGGTATTTAGAATTGAAAGATATAATTGCCATCTTAGGTATGGACGAATTGTCTGATGAAGATAAACAAACTGTTAATCGTGCCAGACGAATAGAAAAATATCTTTCCCAGCCATTTTTCGTAGCAGAGATTTTTACGAACTCCCCTGGAAAATTTGTTTCAATTAAAGATACAGTAAGAGGGTTTAAAGGAATTTTGAATGGAGATTATGACGATCTACCTGAGCAAGCCTTTTTAATGGTTGGCGCCATCGAAGAAGTGGTAGAAAAAGCTAAGACTTTATAAAAATGGCGACTATGCAATGCACTATTGTAAGCGCTGAAAAAGAAATTTTTTCAGAAGCTGTCTCTATGGTTGTTGCAACAGGATCTTTGGGCGAGATCGGAATTACACCTGGGCATTCTCAATTGCTAACTGGAATAATTCCTGGACCAGTAAAAGTCGTCAGAGAAAATGGAGAAGAAGAGATTTTTTTCCTATCCGGAGGATTCATTGAAGTTCAGCCTGATGTTGTCACGCTTTTATCTGATGTTGCTGTGAGAGCTGAAGATATTGATGAAGCTGAAGCTGAAAAAGCTAAAGCCGAAGCAGAGAAGATAAAAAACGATTCCGAAGCTGGAGTTGACTTTAGTAGAGCGCGTGCGGAATTAGCTGAAGCGGCAGCTAGATTGCAAACATTACGCAAACTTAGAAAAAAATAGTTTAATATCTCACCCTAAGAAGATTCGAAGGGCGCAGATGAAGACCGATGTAATAATTTTAGCCGCTGGTAAAGGAACTCGCATGAGGTCCTCTACTCCCAAAATACTTCAAAACTTAGCCAATAAACCATTATTGCAACACGTCGTAGACACTTGTTCGCAAATACAAAATTCAAAGCTACACATCATCGTTGGAAAAGATAAAAAGTTAATTCAAAGTACAGTTAACACTCCAAGAGGAACAAATTGGGTATTACAAAAAAATCAACTTGGTACTGGTCATGCAGTTAAACAAGCGCTTGATTCTTTAAGGCCGGGTTCCGTCTCTTTAATCATGTATGGCGACGTGCCCATGGTGGGTTTATCTACTCTAAAAAAACTCATGCAAGCTGGAAAAAGTAAATTGGGTTTATTAACTTTTTTCCCAGACGACCCTAAGGGTTATGGCAGAATTTTAAAAAATAAAAATAAAGTTGTATCAATTATTGAAGAGAAAGATGCTTCGACTAAGGAAAAAGAAATCTCAGAAGTCAATTCTGGAATAATTTCTATCA
>CACESE010000005.1 GCA_902562135.1 uncultured SAR86 cluster bacterium
TTTCGGCGATCATAGAATCGCAATGTCATTTATAGTTGCTGGACTAAGAGCAAAAAAAGAAATAAAAATAAATAATACTGAGTGTATAAAAACTTCTTATCCCGAATTTATTGAACAAATGAGCAGTCTCGGCGCAAATCTTAATGAAAGTAAATAACTTAATTACTATCGACGGAGTTAGTGGAGTTGGAAAAGGAACCTTAGCCAAAAGCTTGGCGTTAGAGCTCAGTTACAATATTTTGGACAGCGGAAATCTTTACAGGTTAGTTGGATTAATTTCAAAAAGAATTTCATCTGAAAATTCAAATAAAATTCAAAAAGAGCTCGAATCTAAAACAGTAACAATGAAATTACATGATCCCGAAAAGCTTGTAGAAGTTTTTTATGGTACGGAAAATGTAACGGAGGAGTTAAGAACTGAAGAAGTTGCTATGCTTGCTTCATTTTTAGCAAAGCATATATCGATCAGAGAGATATTAAAAAAATACCAAAGGGACTATTTTGATTCGGAGGTAGGCTTAGTAGCTGATGGTAGGGACATGGGTACGATGATCTTTCCTCAGGCAAAGTGGAAATTTTTTCTCACTGCTTCGCTAGAGGAACGCGCCAAAAGACGATTCGAACAGTTGAAAGAAATTGGATTGGAAGTTAATATGCCCACCCTTGTTGATAATATTCGGAAGAGAGATAAGCTGGATACTAAAAGAGATATTTCACCAGCTGTTCCTGCCGAGGATGCGTTAACAATTGATACCAGTGATTTAAGCGCTGGTGAACTAAAAAATAGAGTATTGAAAATAATTAGAACTTAATGGAAAAAAACTTCGCAAAGCTTCTTGATGAAAATCTTGACACTTTAAACTTTGAAATAGGTAAATTAATTACGGGTGTAATTGTAGATCTTACAGACGATTGGGTTGTTATTCACGTGGGCTTAAAATCAGAGCCTATAATTGCTAGAAATGAATTTTTAGCTGATGAGGCTGAAAAAAAATTAGAAATAGGTGACGAAGTTAAAGTAACTTTAGAAGCGATAGAAGATGGACATGGCTCTACAAGAGTTTCAAGACTAAGAGCAATGCACGATGAAAGTTGGGGTAAATTGGAAGAATCTTTATCCTCTGGAACAATTGTAAAAGGCTACATTACTGGAAAAGTCAGAGGAGGAATGACGGTTGATGTTGGAGGCGTAAGAGGTTTTTTACCAGGTTCTCTTGTAGATACAAGGCCCTTAGAAAATTTTGACCATCTAGAAAAATCGTTTCAAGAATTTAAAGTTATTAAACTTGATAAAGAGAAAAGTAATGTTGTTTTATCAAGAAAGGCTGTTCAAGAAGATATTAATTCTGAGGAAAGAGAAAAGATTTTTGCCACAATTCAAGAGGGAAGCCTTATTTCAGGTACTGTTAAAAATCTGACTGATTATGGAGCATTCATTGATTTAGGCGGGATAGATGGGTTGCTCCACATAACTGATATTACATGGAAAAGAATTAATCATCCTTCTGAAGTCCTAAAGATTGGAGAAGAAATTGAATTAAAAGTTACAAAATTTGATAGAGAAAAATCAAGAATATCTCTTGGCATGAAACAACTAACCGAAGATCCTTGGGAGAATATAAAAGATACTTATCCAATAAACTCTGTAAATAAAGGAAAAGTGACAAGCATTACAGATTACGGATTTTTTGCCGAATTAGATTCTAATACCGAAGGATTAGTTCACGTATCAGAAATTGACTGGACAAACAAAAATATACATCCCTCAAAAGTTGTTTCTGTAGGAGATCAAGTTGATTTGATGGTTCTTGAAATTGATATTGAGAAAAGAAGAATTTCATTAGGAATGAAACAGTGCGTAGAAAATCCATGGCTAAAATTCGCGGAGAATCATAGCCTAGGAGACAAGGTAAAAGGTGAAGTGAGTTCCCTTACAGACTTTGGTATGTTTTTAAGTTTAGAAGGCGGAATTGATGGATTAATACATCTTTCAGATTTATCCTGGAGCGAACCAGAACAAGAAGCAGTAAAGAATTATTCTAAGGGTCAATCTGTTGAAGCCGTCATATTAGCAATGGATGCTCATAAAGAAAGAATTTCCATGGGAATTAAGCAGCTTACTGAAGATTTTTTTGAGACATATATAAAAAATAATCCTAAAGGGTCTCAAGTCACTGGCGTAGTTGATAGTGTTGAACAAGATACTATCATTCTAAAAATAGAAGGCGAGGTCACAGGAAAACTAAAACTTAAAGAATTCAAAGATGAAGATCCTAAAGAGGGTGATTCAATATCTGCTCAAATCACTTCAATAGACCGAAAAGAGAGATTTATAAATCTTTCTGTGAGAGCTTTAGAAAAGTCAGAGGAGAAAAGCCTTCTCAAAGAAAATATTAAAAAAAATAAGGAAATAGAAGAATCAACTAAAACCTCAATTGGCGACTTAATAAAAGATGAGATTGGAGAGTCTTCATCAGATAAAGATGAAAAAGTCTGAATTAAAGAACAAAATATCTTCAAAATTTTCTTATCTCTCTCTAATAGACATTAGCTTAGCAGTCGACTTAATTTCAAAAAATATATCGGACGGTCTCAAAGATGACGAAAGAATTGAAATTAGGGGCTTTGGATCTTTCTCAGTAAGATCAAGAAAACCAATTCGAGGTAGAAATCCTAAAACAGGATCTTCTGTAGAGCTTGGAAAAAGAAGAATTCCTTATTTCAGAGCTGCTAAAGCATTAAATTTTAAGATAAATCATTAAATCTAAAATTCTTCAACTGTTATAATTCATTCTGTGAGGTATTTCTATCTAATTCTATTTTTTTTAGTTCTTGGTTATTTTGTTCTTTTTAGTTTTTTGAATGACGATTTAATTAAAATAGATTTATATTTTTTACACATTAAAGGCATTACGATTGGTTTTTCTCTTCTTGGAGCTTTAACTTTAGGAATGGTTATAAGTTTTTTATTACAAATACCTTTATTTTTCAAAAAAAGAAAAAAAATATCTAAAACAAATGACAATAAAAATTAATAAAAAACAAATTATTGTTGGCTTGGATTGTGATACTGAAGAAGAAGTTGAAGCAATACTTACTTTACTTGACCCCAATCTTTATCGAGTGAAAGTTGGAAAACAGCTTTTCATGAATTGCGGTCCTAATATAATAGAGCAAATAAACAATTTTGGATTTGAAATCTTCTTAGATTTAAAATTGCATGACATACCTAATACTGTCTCAAAAGCTTTGCAAAACATTTTGAAGCTTAATATCTGGATGACCAATATACATTTGTCTGGGGGTAGAGAGATGATTGAAGCTTCAGTTAACAAAATCAAAGAATTCAATAATGAAACTCTGTTAGTTGGTGTAACAGTTTTAACTAGTTTAGATAACAAAAATATAGAAGAAATAGGTTTTTATAGAAATACGGAAGAATCTACGCTAGTGCTTGCAAAGTTAGGCAAGGAAATTGGCATAGATGGCGTTGTCGCATCTTTGAATAGTGTAAGCGAAATAAAAACAACTTTCGGAAACGATTTTTTAACGGTTACTCCTGGTATTAGAATGCAGCAGAACGATGAAGATCAAAAAAGATCAGGATCACTTTTTGATGCAATTCAATTTGGAACCAATTTCGTAGTGGTCGGAAGAGAGCTGACGCAAGCAAAAAATAAGACAGAAGTAATTAATCAATTCAATTCGCTTATTGATTGAAAATGAATTTTTGTTGGAAGATAATTTTAGCTCTTTTAATCTTTTCATCATGTTCGAAAGATCCAAAATCTAATAACGCCGTGGTGGTGACCCGACACCATTTAGCAACAGATATAGGAGCTGAGATTTTAAAAAACGGTGGCAATGCAATTGATAGCGCTGTTGCAGTTGCTTTCGCTTTGGCAGTGGTAAATCCCTCTGCGGGAAATTTAGGCGGTGGGGGTTTTATGCTTTATTACGACGCAGACGATGAGAAAACTTTTGCTCTGGATTATAGAGAAAGGGCGCCACAAAATGCGACTGAGAAAATGTTCTTAAACAAAGAAGGAGATGTTATAGAAGGATTAAGTTTAAATTCTTATCTTGCATCAGGAGTTCCTGGAACAGTTAAAGGAATGTTTAAAGCTCATAATTTATTTGGGTCTATTCCGATTGAAAATCTAATAGCTCCTGCAATAAAAATTGCGAAAGATGGATTTACACTTTCAAATTTTCAAGCTACTAATTTTAATAAATATAAAAAAAAATTTTTAAATGGTTCAGATAGTGAATCAATTTTCATAAAAGAAGGAGGCTTTAAAGAAGGCGATATTTTTATTCAAGCTGACTTAGCAAAAAGTTTAGAGTTGATACAATCAAGAGGACAGAAGGTTTTTTACGAAGGAAAATTAGCCGATAAGATCGTAGAAGATTTCTCACAAAATGGAGGTCTAATCAGCTCTGAAGATCTATTAAATTACAAAGTTTATTTAAAGGATCCTATTTGCGGAATTTACAAAGAATACGATGTTTGCTCAATGCCTTTACCGAGTTCTGGAGGAATAGCAATAATTCAAATGTTAAACATTATTGAAAATTTTGATCTTAAAAACTACTCTCATAACTCTCTAGAATATATAGAGCTATTAATAAAAATTATGAGTTTTGCCTACGCCGACAGATCAAAATATCTTGGCGATCAAGAATTTTTTGATGCGCCAGTAGAAAATTTGATTTCAAAAAAATATGCTGAAAAAATTTCAAAAAAAATAAAATCTAGTGAGGAATTAAAAGTTGAGCCGGGAATTTATTTTTATGAGGGAGATCAGACAACGCATTTCTCTATAATAGATTATGAGGGAAATGTTGTGAGCAATACTTATACTCTTAACACAGCCTATGGATCAGGAATCGTTGCAAAAGGAACCGGTATTTTAATGAATAATGAAATGGACGATTTTTCAATAAAACCTGGAACGCCAAATGTTTACGGTTTAATTGGATCAGAAGCTAACAAGATAGAGTCTAAAAAGTCTCCTTTATCTTCTATGTCACCCACCATTGTATTTAAAGATTCAAAGCCATTCTTGATAACTGGATCACAAGGAGGCTCAATGATAATAAATACAGTCTTTCAGGAGATTCTAAATACAATAGAATTCAATATGGAATTATCTGAATCTAATGAAAAATCAAGAATTCATTATCAATGGAAACCAAGTGTTTTGTTCCATGAAGGGTTAAATAAAAGTCTCATAGACGAATTGAGTAAAAACATGAAATTAATGGAAAGAAAAATTGGTGAAACTCAGTCCATTAGTTTAGAAAATGGGAAATACCAAGGATGGTCAGATTATAGAAGGCCAGATGGAAAAAAAATTGAATTACATTAAAGCTGTAGAAGTTTTTGAAAAAAAAATTGAGCTTCCGGAGGATCCAGGAGTATATAAATTTTTTGACATAAATTTTGAGCTTCTTTACGTTGGGAAAGCAAAAAACTTAAAGAATAGAGTATCATCTTATTTTTCTAGGGGCGAAACAAAAAAACAAAGATCTCTGAGAAATCAAATCAATTATGTTGATTTGATAATTACAAAAACTGAATCTGACGCATTGATTTTAGAGCAGAGTTTAATTAGAAAACACAAACCCCCTTACAATGTCCAATTCAGAGATGATAAATCTTATCCAATAATTCATATTGCTAGTGAAAAGGAATTTCCAAATATTTATATTTCTAGACAAAAACAGAATCAAGGAATTTCCTTTGGGCCCTATGCAAACATTAGCGCAATGCGTAAAAATTTAGAAATATGTAAGAAGATATTCAAGATAAGAGACTGTAAGGACGTTGTTTTCAAAAACAGGACAAGGCCATGTATTGAATATCAAATAGGAAGATGTTCGGCCCCATGTGTTGGTATGATTTCTAAAAATGAATATATAAAAGATGTAGAAAGAGCTGAACATTTTTTAAACGGAAACAACGATAAAATTTTGAAAGATCTTTATAGAAATATGGATAAATATTCTCAACAAAAGGATTATGAAAGAGCAATTCTTTTTAGAGATAAAATTAATGCCATTAGAGATATACAAAGAAATCAGACCATACTAACTTTGTATAAAGATATTGATGTTATTGCTTTTAAAAAAACCAAGTTCAGTATTTGTATTAGTTTAGTCGAAGTAAGAGAAGGTTGGATAAGCACCACAAAGAATTTTTTTGTAGACGATCAGAAGCTTATAGGCGATAAAGAAATGCTTTTAAAGTTTGTTGAAACGTATTATTCAAATTCTCCAGACAAAAAAATAAATTTACTGTCAAATATTGATGTTTCAAATCAAAAAACTTATTTAGAAAATATCTTAAATAAAAAAATAAAATTTTTTAAAAAAATAAAAAAGAATACTCCTCTACTAGAAATAGCTGAGTCACAGGCTTTAGACAGAATTAACAGAAGAAATAATTATGATTGGGTAAAAGATTCATTTATGAATTTAAAGGAAAAACTTAGTTTATCTTCCTTGGATAGGATCGAAGCTTTTGACATCAGTCACAATCAAGGAAATCAAGTAACAGCATCATGTGTTAGTTTCACTGATAGTGGGCCAGATAAAAAAAATTATAGAAGTATGAATATAACACTGGAGAAAAATGATGATTATCTAGCTTTATCGGAAGCTGTGAGGAGAAGACTTAAAAATCTTAAAGAGAATAATAAAGCTTTTCCTGATTTGTTATTAATTGATGGTGGTAAGGGGCAACTAAATTCCGTAGTAAATGAGATGAAAAAAAATGATTTTGGGACTCTCAATATAATTTCAATTTCGAAAGGGCCTCAAAGAAATGAAAAATACGATGAAATACACTTATCAAAACATCCTTTTAAATTAAACATTGCTGATTTAAAGGGTTCTTCAAAATTGATTCAATTGATAAGAAACGAATCTCATAGGTTTGCTATTAAAAAGCATAGGCAAAGACGAAATAATTCTTATCTAAAATCAGAAATAGATCAAATTCCCTCTATAGGAAAAAAATACGCCAATATTTTAATTAGACATTTTGGCGGGACTAAAAGATTAAAAGAAGCTTCATACGACGATCTTTTGAAGGTGAATGGTATTGGTGAGCAAAAAGCTAAACTCATAAAAAAATATTTAAATTGAGATTGATATGAAATACCTTCCGAACATTTTATCTTCATTGAGATTGATTTCATCGATACCAATTATTATTCTGTTTCAACAAGAATTTTTCATTACCTCAACTATATTTTTTTTTGCGGTATCCTTCACAGATTATTTCGATGGATACCTAGCTAGAAAATATTCAACTGAATCTGATTTAGGTGCTTTCTTAGATCTTATAGCAGATAAAATTTTGGTTTTATCAGTTTTAATTTGGTTCGTTTATTTTTTTTCAAATATCTATCTTACAGTTTTGGTAATCTTCATAGTCATTAGAGAAATTATTGTTACCTCACTAAGATACTATTTAATTTCTAAGAGCTCAGATTCAGATTCCATAAAGGTTAATCAGTTGGGAAAATTAAAAACTGTTTTCCAATTTATTGCCATTTCCTTATTACTACTTTGTCCTATGTTTGAAGAAAATTTTTATAATATCTCTTTAGCGATATTATTTTTTTCTATGGTACTGTCTTATATCTCTTTTTTTACTTATTTGAAAAGAATAGGAAATTAAGAAATTAATTATCGTTGAGATTATCGATAGCAGATGCTGCAAATGCCAGATCAGAAATAATTTGAGTTATCGGTATAAGAGCTTGTATCGCATTATTCCTTGTGACAATTCTTCTGGGCACAACCACAGTATCTCCTGGCTCTAATTTTAAATTTCTTGGAAATATTCCCAACGTTAACACTTTAGTAAAAATGCTTCTACTTTGTTTTTTTACAATTCCATTTGCTTGGATCACATAGATTCTATTTTTGTCTGCGTAACTTTTTAAACCCCCGGCTGTATTAATAGCTTGATTTACATTAATTCTTCTACTGTATTCGAAAGCAGTAGGGTTAAGAACTTCCCCGAAAACATTAATTGTATAAGGCTTCGTTGGGATAATTATTGAATCTCCTTCTTTCAAAATTATATTTGATGAGGAAGAAGATCCAGGTGAAAAGTCACCCGAAATTCTGCCTAAATTTTTTGGATCTATAGATTCAGACAATGCCTCGATGATATTAATGTTGCCTATATCTGCTCCAGTATCCGAGCTAGATTTTTTAGCAGCTTCTAAGTCTAATTTAAATTTTCTCAAAGACTCAAGTTGCTTTTCTCTGATGCTCAAACGCGTAAAAATTATCCCATCGTTAAAAGCCTCTGGTTTGAATTCTCCTATTATTCGATATAACTCGTCTAAAGTAGTATTAGATTCTAAAGTATAAGTCCCAGGAGAATTGACAGCTCCTGAAACATAAACGTTTATTAAGTCATTAGCAGGAGTAACCTCAGAGGCATAAAAGTTGTAGAAACCTCTCTTGTAAGTTGGATATACGTCGACTGAAAATACATCGGATAGATCTGTAGACAGGTCACTAACTTTTTTATTAATAAAAGTTCTTGTTTTTCTATCAAGCATTTTTAGAGTAATGTCTGAAGGAGTTGTTTCTTGAAATCCTAATCCAAACTTAATTAAATCTTTTAATTCTTCACCTTCGATAATTTCATAGATTGCTGGTCTTCTAATTGATCCAGATAATCTTACGAATTGATCGGCAGGTTCTATTAAAATTACATCCCCAGCTTCCACTGAAATGTCTTTAGATCTATCTCCATCAATTAAAAGTTTATAAAAATCAAAGTAAAAGATATCTCCGTTTACTCTAATTAATTTTATTTTTCTTAAAGTTCCAATTTCAGTTATACCTTTTGAATATTCCAAAGCGCTTGTTATTGTGCTGAAAGGATTAACTAAGTAGGTCCCTGGTGAATTAACAGCTCCTACTATTGAAATCTTTTTAGCGCTAAGATTTTTTATCGATACATTTACATTAATTCCTACGAAGGACTGATTTACTAGACTTGTAAGGATTTCCTGTACTTCTCCCAGAGTCTTCCCAGCCACAGAGATAGATCCTATTTCAGGAAACAAAATTGACCCATCAAGCTTAACTCTCAAATTAAATGTGTCGCTTTGGGTTCCAGATAAAATTATTGAGAGTTCATCTCTCAGAGATATTTTATATTCGTTGGGTAATGGTAAGTCTCCGGTAGGAAATTTAGATTTAGCAACAGAAGAAAAAAAACCAGATGAAAAATAACTATAACCATACTTTTCATTTGGAGATAGTCTGTCAATTTCAGATGAATTACTTTCATTAGCGTTATCTGTTGATAGATCTTCATCCATTACAGTAGGCATCGGTTCTTCTTGAAATCCATCGGGACTATTAGCGTTCAAAGCGCTTGTTATTGCTTCTATTTGTTCTGGCGAGAGCTGTGATAGTAAGGCAGGACTAATGACCTGAGATACAGATGAAAAACTATATAAAATAAATAACGAATATATTAAAAATTTATATGCTCTCATTAAATTATCCCCAAAAAATTATCGAAACATTTTACACTTCAATATTAATTTATACTAAAAAACTTAAATAAAATTTAAATATGATTTCAATAAAATGATAAAGTCTTTCATTTGTCATATTCTATTTAGCAAGCCTAATTATCTGGAGTTATTTAATATAAATTGAATATATTGATTACAGGTGCCCTTGGTTATGTTGGAAGTCACATAGCCGTATTACTGTCAAAAAATCCAAATTTTGATTTATTCTTAATTGATAATTTTGAAAATTCATCTAAAGACACATTAAAAAAAATAAAATTTTTATGTAAATCTAAAATAAATTTTTTTGAGATGGATATTAGAAATTCTTTAACTATCTCAGACTTTATAAAGAGTAAAAACATAAAAACTATTATCCATTGCGCAGGTTTAAAATCTGTAAAAAACTCTGAACTTCACCCTGATGAATATGAAGAGGTAAATGTAACTGGTAGTTATACGTTACTTAATTCTTTTATAAATTCAAATAATAAAAAAGACGAGTTGAATTTCATTTTTAGTAGCAGTGCTTGCGTATATGGAAAGCCGGTTTATCTTCCTTATGACGAACTTCACCCTACAAATCCATTCAATAATTATGGTCACAATAAGGTTTCAATTGAAAATATGCTTAATAAAAAAGTTAGACAAACTGATAACTTAAAAGTAGTGAGTTTGAGATACTTCAATCCTGTTGGAGCTCATGATTCATATTTAATTGGGGACAGGCCAAGCGGATACCCAGAAAATTTAATGCCCATAATAAACGAAGTGGCAAAAAATAAATCATCTAAGTTAGAAATATATGGAAATGACTATAATACGCCTGATGGGACAGCAGTAAGAGATTATGTACATATCTTAGATGTAGCTCAGGGTCATTTATCAGCCTTAAAATATTTATTTAATTGTAAAAAAAAATCATATGAAGTTTTCAACCTTGGGTCTGGCAAAGGGATTAGTGTTTTAGAATTAATTGATACTTTCCAAAGAGTGAATAAATTGAAGATTCCTTATTTTTTTGGCAAAAGAAGAAAAGGAGACCTTCCTGAATATTTTGCTGATACGTCTAAAGCAAAGAAAATATTGAATTGGTCGCCCACAAAAAATCTCGATCAAATGTGCTTTAGCAGTTGGAAGTTTGAAAATACCTTATAGAAAATATTTTATTCAATTAAGGAGCAAACATATTCTCCTATTGCTAAAGAACTTGTAAGACCTGGGCTATCTATTCCTTGCAGATTTATGAAATTTTTAATCCCATGGAAATTTGAAGTACTGATAGAAAAATCTTTGAATTGCTCGTCTTTATTTTGAATTTTAGGTCTAACCCCACAATAATCTTCATTTAATTTTTCAGGAATGATATCTGGCCAGTAAGTTTTTATGGATTCTAAAAATTTATTTTTCAAAGAAGAGTCGAAGGTGTAATCAATTTTTTCTATGTATTCAATGTCAGGACCAAATCTTAAATAACCCTCTAAATCCATGCCAACATGAATTCCAAGACTTTCATCATTACTAATTGGATAAATTAATTTTTTAAATGGATTTTTGCCAGAATATTTAAAGTAATGACCCTTTGCGAAATATATCTTTTTAATAAATTTTTTCTTTAAGAAGTCAAAATTATTAGATGTATTAAAAGATTCTAATCCTGAAGCATTAATCAGCACCTTGCTTTCGAAATCAAATTTTTCAGAGGAATTGCAAGAAATTATAAAAATTTCTTTATTAATTCTTGCAGACTTACAAGATGTATTTAGAGAAATAATGCCTTTATTATTGGTAACATCAACCTCTAAGGAATTGATAAGACTCGGTACATCAATAACTCCGCTATTAGGTGAGAAAATGCCAGCTGCTACAGAAAGTTCTGGTTCGTTTTCTTTTATTTCATCTTTAGATACTCTTTTAAGCTCAACTTTATTCTTACAACCTAAATTAAAGATTTTTTCTAATTTTGTGATTTCTTTTTCGTTGGTTGCTACGATATATTTTCCAGTTTTTTTGTGAGGTATTCTTCTTGCTTCCGCATACTCGTAAAGTAGGTGATTTCCTCTCAAGCAAAGCTTATGCTTAAGAGTATTGTTGGGATAATACATGCCGGCATGGATTACGCCAGAATTTCTTGAAGAAGTGGCTTCTCCAGATCTATTTTCTTTATCCAGTACTACTACTGAAAGCCCTCGTTCAGAAGCGTACTTTGCAATTGATAAACCAATTACTCCTGAACCGATTATTGCTACATCAAAAATTTTATTTCTCTTTTAAACTAAAGTTTATTTAAACAGTTTTTAAAAAAAATTTATATCCTACAGTTGTCATTTATCTATAATAAGAACTCAATTTTATAGGGCTGAGTGGCAGAGTGGTCATGCAGCGGACTGCAAATCCGTCCACGCCGGTTCGATTCCGACCTCAGCCTCCATTAGACTACAAGATAACTTTTTATAAATTTTTTTTGAGTTAAAAATTCTTATTAGATGGTATTTTTTGCTTTGAATAATATAAATTCCCAAAAATAATTATCGTTTTCTTTAATATAAGTTTTCTTTTCTATGGATTTAACGTTCTTTAATAAACGTTTAGAAAAAGGAATTTTAGTTTTGAAAAAAGTTTTCCACTGATTTTCAAAATTTTTGGATAATTCCCTTTCAATTAAATGCAGATCTGAAAAAGAAGTTGCGCAAACATAAAGCTCACCGTTTCTTCTTAGATGTTTTTTTGAACCCGAAATAGCTTTTAATATTAGGTTAGCTCCAGAGGAATCTGCTTTTGGAACATTAGAAGGAAACCACCCTGTAATCTCAGAAATACTGCTTTGAACTCCTGAAACGTCGCAACAAATTATGTCAAAATCATTTTCAACATTTTCATACAAATTGGATAAAAAAATATTTACTTCAACATTATTTTTTTTTGCATTTTTTTTTGCGAATTCAATATGTTTTTTATAGACATCACACCCTTGAACTGAATTTGCCCCATTTTTCTTGAAATAAATTGCCAAGGGACCAATCCCACAACCAAGGTCAAGGACGTCCTTATCTGCGAAAGGCACATTTTCAGCACAATATTGGCTTATAAGAGTTGGCCTGAAAACATCTTCATCTGCAATTAGCTCTATGCCTAAAAAGTCAATTTTCATTTATATTGTTACTGAAGTAATATAAAAAATAAGATTAACACAATATATTTTTTCTTCATATTATCGGGAAAATGAAAAATTTAAATAAAGCAATTATTCCAGTAGCCGGTCTTGGAACTAGGTTATTTCCTGCAACAAAGGCAATTCCAAAGGAATTATTGCCTATTTTGGATAAGCCTCTCATAGAATATATAGTTGAAGAAATTTCTTTATCAGGGGTTAAAGAAGTTATTTTTGTAACAAGAAGCGGAAAAGAGTCGATCAAGAATCATTTTGCTAGAGATTTAAAGTTAGAAAATAACTTAAAAAAATTAGGAAAAAAAAACATTATTGAGGCCTTTCATAACCCGTTATTTAAAAATATAAAATTTAAATATATCAATCAAGAAAAGCCTTTAGGTTTAGGGCATGCAATTTCTTGCGCACAACATCTAGTAAAAGATGAAGATTTCTTTTTAGTTATATTGCCCGATGAGTACATAGTTTCAGAAAGAAAAGAAAATGATATAACCTCTATGGTCAAATCCAATCTTAAAGACAAGTTAGGACGTATTCTGGTTGAGAAAATTCCAAAAAAAAGATCAAAAAATTATGGAATTATTGATTTTTGTAAAGATAAAAAATCACCTAATAAGTTTATAAATTTGATACAAGAAAAACCCAATCCATCTGAGAGTAAATCTAATTATAGAGTGGTTGGCAGGTATATTTTACCTATAGAAATTATGAATTTCCTATCAAATGAAAGACCTTCGGCCAATGGAGAAATAGAATTAACAAGTTCTATAAATAAGTTACTTTTAAAGTCCCCAAGAACTATAATTGCTCAAACTTCAGAATCTAAAATATTTGATTGTGGTTCTAAGGAAGGCTTTTTGGGTGCTAATATATTTACCGCGATGCAAGATAAGATTCTGAAGAAACAAATGAACAAACTAATTAGCCCAGGTGGTGGAATTGGTAGACACAAGGGACTTAAAATCCCTCGATAGCAATATCGTGCCGGTTCAAGTCCGGCCCTGGGTACCAAAGATGTAATTTAATGGAAGAAGAAACAAAAAAAATAATTCAAAGTTATGAAGAGGATTCAATTAATTTTTTAGAATTATTTTTTATTTTATGGAAAGAAAAAATTAAAATTATTTTTGTAACTTTTCTTTTTGCCATATTTTCTGTTTTTTACGCCCTTTCTCTTCCTAACATTTATAAAAGTGAAGCAATTCTAACGCTATCAAATAATTCAGGCTCAGATTTTTCAAAACTAGTTCAGAATTATTCTTCTTTAGCTGGTTTGGCAGGTATATCTTTACAAAACCTAGGCCCAGAGGGAGATAAACTGAACGAGGCTGTTGAGAGAATGCAATCTCTAGATTTCTTTGAAGAATTTATCTTAAAAAATGATCTATACGTAAAATTGTTAGCCGTGAGAAGTTGGGATCAGGATGAGGATAAATTAATTATCAATAAAAGTCTTTATGATGTTGATAAGGATGAATGGTTAGACGATTCTAAGTTTTCAGTAAATGGAAAGCCTTCGATACAAACAGCACACAGAAACTTTCTTGAAAAATTAAATATTTCTATAAATAATAAAACAGGATTCCTTGAAATTGATTTCGTTCATCCTTCCCCTAAAGTTGCCAGAGAAATATTAGATTTAATTATTTATGAAATAAATGAAAAAACTAGAAGCGAAGAGAAACTGCTTGCTGAAAAAACTATAGTTTTTCTTGAAGAGGAGCTAAAAAATGCACAACTACAAGAGATAAGATCTGGAATAAGCAGTTTGATCCAAAATCAAGTTGAAAAAATGACTTTTGCCAGCGCCTCTCCGGAGTATTTATTTAAAATACTTTCGAAACCCACATCTCCTGAGCTTAAATCTGAACCAAGGCGTTCAGTTATTTGCATCGTTATTACTTTCTTGGGTGGATTATTAATTAGCTTTTATGTTTTAGCAGCACACTATTTGAGAAATACTGAAAAGAATAATTCTTAAATTTTTGAATGAAAAAAAAAGTTAAAAAAGAAATATCCGTTATTGGCCTTGGATATGTAGGGTTGCCTTTAGCGATTGAGTTTGGAAAAAAAAATAAGGTTATAGGATTTGATCTTAACAAGATAAGAATAAAAGAACTAAGAAGAGGGAAAGATAGTACTAAAGAGTGTACCAAGAGACAGATTGTCTCATCTAAATATCTCTCCTTTACTTATGAACTTGATGAAATTAAATCTTCCAATGTTTATATCGTCACTGTTCCAACACCAGTAGATGACTCTAATCAACCAGATTTAAGTTTTTTAAAAAATGCAACCTTTTTAGTAGGAAGTATTTTGAAAAAGAATGATTTAGTAATTTTTGAATCTACGGTATATCCAGGAGCAACTGAAGAAATCTGTATTCCTATTTTAGAAAAAGAAAGTGGATTAAAAGGCGGTACAGATTTTTTCTTCGGATATAGCCCAGAAAGGACAAATCCTGGGGATAAAATAAATACCCTTACTAATATTAAAAAAATAACTAGTGGTTGTGACATAAAAACAGCCAAAACCATAAATGACCTTTATAAATCGATTATCAAAGCTGGAACTTGGGAAGCAAGTAGCATAAAAGTAGCAGAGGCCGCAAAAGTTATCGAAAACTCTCAAAGAGATTTAAATATAGCCTTCATAAATGAATTATCTTTAATCTTTGATCTCTTAAATATTGATACTATCGAAGTTCTAGAAGCCGCAGGATCTAAATGGAACTTTATGGATTTTAGACCAGGACTTGTAGGGGGACATTGCATTGGAGTTGATCCGTACTATCTAACTTTCAAAGCAGAGCAACTGGGTTATCAGCCTCAGGTAATTCTTTCAGGGAGAAGAATAAACGACGACATGGCAAAAATTACTGCAAAAAAGATTATAAAAAAGATGGTAAAAAATGAAATAAATATTTCAAAAGCAACGATTGCTATTTTTGGGGTAACTTTTAAGGATAATTGTCCGGATATACGTAATAGCAAAATTTTTGATTTAATCGAAGAAATAGAAAATTGGGGTATTAAAGTTAAATTAATAGACCCTTGGGCAGATAAAAAAGAAATAAAACAAAAACATAACAAAATATTAAGTGCTTCTTTTGCAGATCTAAAAGTAGATTCTATAGTTGTTGCAGTTGGTCATGATCAGTTCAAAAGGATAAGTGCAAAAAAATTGAGAACTCTTTGCAGATCTAAAAACCCTGTAATTGGTGATTTGAAATCTATCTATTCAAAAGAAAAATTAAAAGAAGAAGGATTTTCTGTAATACGTTTATAGGTCAAACAAATGTCAAACAAAACTTTGATAATTGCTGAAGCAGGAGTTAATCATAATGGAAAATTATCTATCGCTAAGGACTTAATAGATATTGCTGCTAGTTGCGGAGCAGATTACATAAAGTTTCAAACTTTTAAAGCCGATGACTTGCTAACAAAGAATGCAAAAAAGGCAAGTTATCAAAAAAAAACAACTTCCAATCAAGAAACACAATATCAATTGTTGAAAAGATTAGAACTCTCGGAGGAAATGCACATTGATTTAATATCTCACTGTAAAAAGAGAAAAATAAATTTTCTTTCTACTGGCTTTGATATTGATAGTATAAAAATGTTAATGAAGTTCGGTCAGGATTTCATAAAGGTACCTTCGGGCGAAATAAACAATTTACCTTATTTAAAATTTATTGGTTCTTTAAAAAAACCAGTTATCCTTTCATCGGGTATGTCACATATGCAAGAAATAGAAGATGCTTTGGAAATTCTTGAGAAGGCAGGGTGTAACAAAAATAAAATAATTGTCTTGCACTGTAATACAGAATATCCCACTCCGAAGCGTGATGTAAATTTAAAAGCAATGTTAAGTATAAAAGAAAAGTTTGGGGTTAAAGTAGGATATTCAGATCATACCTCAGGAATTGAAATTCCAATTGCAGCGGTTGCTTTAGGGGCAACAGTAATAGAAAAACATTTTACTATAGATAGAACTTTTGAAGGACCTGATCACAAAGCCAGTTTAGAACCCCATGAATTATTAGAAATGATTAAATCTATCAGAAATATTGAAAATGCTTTAGGAGATGGAGTTAAAAAGCCAAGTTCGAGTGAAAATAAAAATATAGCTATTGTGCGTAAATCTATTGTTGCTTCAAAAAATATTAAAAAGGGAGAATTTTTTACAAATGAAAATTTGACTACTAAGAGACCCGGTACTGGAATTTCACCAATGATGTGGGACAAACTTATTGGAAAAAAGTCGAAAAAAAATTTTAAAAAAGATCAGCAAATTAAGCTATGAAAAAAATATGTGTAGTTACCGGAACAAGAGCTGAATATGGTTTGCTTAAGCATCTAATGAGAGGGATTCAAAACTCAAAAAAATTAGAGCTGCAGATTATTGTCACAGGCATGCATTTATCTAAAAAATTTGGTTATACGATTAATGAAATTTTAGACGACAAATTTAAAATAGATCACAAGGTAGACATAAAACTCGTTAATGACACCTCCTTAAATATTTCAAAATCAATGGGCATTGGGATTGAAAAATTTTCAAGTTGTTTCAAAAAATTAAATCCTGATTTAGTTTTGGTGCTAGGGGACCGATATGAAATTTTTGCTGCTGCAATTTCTGCTATGTTATCAAGAATTCCTATTGCGCATTTACATGGAGGAGAAGCAACTGAAGGGTTGATTGACGAGCCAATCAGACATTCTATCTCTAAGATGTCTCACCTCCATTTTGTTGCTTCTGAAGAATATAAAAATAGAGTAATTCAGCTTGGCGAAGATCCAAAAAAAGTTTTCAACGTTGGCGCGCTTGGTTTAGATAGTATAAGTAAAGAGGAACTGTATGATCAAAAAGATCTTGAAAATATTTTAGATATGTCATTTTGCGACCGAAATTTTCTGGTTACCTATCATCCAGTAACTCTGGAAAAAAACTCTTCAAAAAATCAATTTAAAGAAATCTTGAATGCTCTAATGAAATTTAAAGATTTTGGAGTAATTTTTACAATGCCTAACTCTGATTTAGACGGAGAAATTTTATTTTCAATGATAAAAAACTTTGTAAAAAGCAGATCAAATGCATTTGCTTTTGAATCTTTGGGTCAACAAAAATACTTTTCTTGTTTAAAGATAGTTGACCTTGTAATAGGAAATTCTTCAAGCGGATTAATAGAAGTACCAGCTTTTAAAATCCCTACTATTAACATAGGAGATCGTCAAAGAGGAAGATTAAAAGCTGCATCGGTAATTGATTGTAATCCTTCAGAGAGCGCTATAACGAAATCAATCAAAAGAGGATTATCGCCTTCTTTTCGGTCAAGCTTGAAGAAAGTAAACAATCCATATGGAAAAAAGGGTGCAAGTAGTAGGATCGTTTCAGTTCTTGAAAGTGTCAGTTTTAAAAATCTTTTAAAAAAAGAATTTTACAATATTTCGTTTTAATGAAAGTTTTATTTATTGGCTCAGTACAATTTTCTGAAAAAATGCTTTTAGAGCTTATTAAATTAAATGCAAATATCGTAGGAGTTTGTACCCTTAAAGAATCAGAAGCCAACTCCGATCATTTTGACCTAAGTAAAGTTGCAAAAAAATCCGATATACCTTTCAAATATACTCCAGACATAAATTCTGATGATAATAAGTCATGGATAAAATCATTAAAACCAGACATAATTTTTTGCTTAGGATGGTCTAAACTTCTCGATAAAAACTTTTTGAAGTTAGCACCGAGAGGGGTTATAGGTTTCCATCCTACTGCTCTTCCAAAAAATAGGGGAAGGCATCCAATAATTTGGTCACTGGTCTTGGGTCTAAAGAGCTCTGCATGTACATTTTTTCAAATGGAAGAAGGAGCCGATACTGGAAATATTCTTTCACAAAAGATTTTTAAGATTTCCGAGAAAGACAATGCTTCTTCCGTCTATCAAAAGGTAGAAAAAATTGCAGTAACACAAATTAAAAATCTTTTTCATCAATTAAAGTCAGATAGTGTCCTGCCTATAGCACAAAACCATTCGCAGTCTAATTCTTGGAGGAAACGAAGTAAAGAAGATGGACGGATAGATTGGAGAATGCCTTCAAAAGGAATATATAACTTAGTTAGAGGGTTGTCACATCCTTATCCAGGAGCACATTTTGAATATAAAGATACGAAAATAATTTTATGGAGTTGCAAAGTTTTAAGTGACTTTCCTGATAACATAGAGCCTGGAAAAATACTTGGCACTGGTGAGAAGGGTCCAATTATTAAATCCGGAGATGGAGCATTGGAATTGCTCGATTTTGAACCAAAAATAAATTTTGTATTAGGGGAATATTTATGAAGACTTTAATAGTTGCGCCTCATCCCGACGATGAAATATTAGGTTGTGGTGGAACCATTTTGAGAAAAGTTTTTGAAGGCGAAACAGTAGGTTTATTATTCATGACATCCATGATTGAATCAGAGGGGTGGAGTGAAGCTCAAATTAGTACCCGAATTAAAGAATTGTCTGAGATTCAAAAGAAGCTAAAAATAGATAAAAAAAATTTCTTTGAATTGAACTTACCTGCGGCCAAATTAGATACTTTGCCTCTTGGCGATATAATTGCAAAAACTTTTAAAGTATTTAAATCATTTCAACCTGATGAGGTCTTTTTGCCTCATCCTGGAGACGTTCATAGTGACCATAGAATTTGTTTTGAAGCTTCAATACCTTGTACGAAATGGTTCCGTTTAAATTCGATTAAACGTGTTTACACTTATGAAACTCTATCTGAAACAGATGTCTTACCTAATGAATCTAAACTTTTTGTACCAAATACTTTTATTGATATCAGTAATACTTTGAAAGAAAAAATAAAATTGTTAAAAATATATAAATCCGAAGTACAAAAATTTCCATTTCCAAGAAGTGAAAAAGCTGTTCAATCTTTAGCAGAATATAGAGGGTCTCAATCCGGATTTTTAGCTGCTGAAGCTTTCCAATTATTAAAAAGTAAATATTAATGACTTTAAAAAATACTTCCAAGGTTTGGAAAAAAATAATATTACTAGAAGCCTCATCTATATTAGATGCTGCTAAAAACTTAGAAGAAAACGGGGTCCAAATTGTTTTAGTTGTTGATAAAAAAAAATGTTTGGTAGGTACAGTATCGGATGGAGATATCAGAAGAGGTTTACTAGCAGGTTTAGATCTAAATAGTTCAGTTTTAAAGGTCGTGAATAAGAAGCCAAGAGTAGTTCCTGAAGCAGTTACAAGTGATTTAGCTCTAGAAATTATGAAGTCGAATAATTTAAGACAAATACCTATTGTAGATAAATCAAATAAAATCAAAGGAATTCATTTGTGGGATGAAATAACTGTAAAGGAGTCAAGAAGTAATATTATGGTTATTATGGCTGGAGGAAAGGGCATAAGAATGAGGCCCTATACCGAATCTTGTCCTAAGCCTATGTTAGAAGTAGCTAACAAACCTATTCTTCAGCATATTATAGAGAAAGCAAAAAATGAGGGTTTTAATAAATTTATTATTTCCGTAAATTATCTCGGTCAGATGATAAAAGATTTTTTTGGTTCTGGAGAGAAATTTGGAATAGATATCGAATATTTAGACGAGGATTCTCCTTTAGGAACTGCCGGTTCTTTGTCTTTGTTAAAAATAAAAACTAAAGAGCCTTTTTTAGTTGTTAATGGAGATGTTGTAACAGGAGTTCGTTTTAAAAAAATTTTAAAATTCCATGATACACAAAATGCTCACGCAACTATGGCAGTAAGTTTACATGAGTGGCAACACCCTTTTGGAGTGGTTCATATGAATGGAATGAACATTACAAAAATTGAAGAAAAGCCTGTTTCTAGAGATTATATTAATGCTGGAGTTTATGTTTTATCGCCAGAAGTATTAAAATTATTAAAAAAGAATAAATTTTGTGACATGCCAGAACTTTTTGAGCGCCTAAAAGCTAACAATTTTTCAACTATTGCCTATCCAGTTCATGAGCAATGGTTAGATGTGGGTAAACCTGATGATTATTACTTAGCAGAAAATTACTTAAAGAAATGAAAAATAATAAAAAGATTCCTGTCCTAAGGTGTTGTTCCAAATGTGGCCTTCCAGAAACTTATGAAACGATCGAGTTTGACGAAAAGAATGTTTGCAATATATGTAGAAGTGCAGAATACAAAAACGAATCTATAGATTGGGTTGAGAGAAAAAAATTATTAGATGCTTTAATTGAGAAACATAGAGGAAAATCAGATTACGATTGCATTATTCCTTTTTCGGGAGGGAAAGACAGTACATTTCAATTATTTTACTTAGTTAAAGAATACAATATAAAGCCACTAGTGGTTCGTTTTAATCATGGATTCATGAGAGAAACGATTCAGAAGAATAATGAAAGAACTTTCAAAAAACTTGGAGTAGATGTAATAGATTTTACTCCCAATTGGCATACAGTTAAAAAATTAATGTTTGAGTCTTTCAATCGAAAAACTGACTTCTGCTGGCATTGTCATACTGGAATTTATTCTTACCCTTTAAGAGTGGCGCTTCTTCATAAAGTTCCTTTAGTTTTTTGGGGAGAGGCGCAAGCAGATATAACTGGTTACTACGATCACTTGAATGACGAGATTGAATATGAAGATGATAAAAAATTTAATATGTTAAGAACCCTAGGAATTACTGCCGAAGACATGCATGGCATGATTGATAGCCCTGAAGATCCTGTCGATTTAAGAGATTTAATTCCATATACATTTCCTCCTGTAAAAGAATTAATAAAATTAGGTTATTGTTCAGTTCCTTTGGGAAGTTTTATTCCATGGGATTATAAAAAAAATACAGAAATAATTAAGCGTGAATTAGGCTGGGAAATTGATGAGCTTGAAGGCGTGCCAACTGAAATAAATCCTCATGGTGAAAAAATTGAATGTTTTATGCAGGGCACTAGAGATTATATTAAGTACATTAAAAGGGGGTATAGTAGGGTTGCTCAAATAAACGCATTTGATGTCAGATCAAATCGTTTATCTACGAGTGAAGCTAAAAAATTAAGTGAAAAGTATGATGGAAGAAAACCTCCCTCATTAGAAATTTTTCTGGAGTATATGGGATTGTCTGAAGAAGAATTTAATAAAATCGTCAAAGGTATGGCTATACCTCCCTACGATCATGATTTTGATGCAAAAGGCGATGCGCCTAGAGTATGGGATTTTGATCAGTGGTATAGAGAAGACAATAGAAAAAAATAATGATCGGCATAGTAGATTATGGGGCTGGAAATTTAGCTTCTGTTCATAATGCCTTTGAAAGAATAGGTGAGCATTCAGAAATATTTGAAGACTCAAAACTAATTGATAAATATGACCGCATAGTTTTGCCAGGAGTTGGGTCATTTTCTAGAGCTATGCATTTGCTAACATCCAAAGGTTGGAAAGAAGCAATACTCAATCATATAAATGATAAAAAACCTTTTCTTGGGATATGTCTTGGCATGCAGATTTTATTTGAATCAGGTGATGAAAAAGGTCCTTGCGAAGGTTTGGGAGTGATTAAAGGAAAAGTTAAGCTGTTAAATCCTTCTTCATATTTAAAAATTCCTCATGTGGGATGGAACAACCTTTTACCTAGTAAAGAACATCCGGTGATGGAAGGTATAAAAGAAAATATTGATTTTTATTTTGTGCATTCTTACAGATGCATACCCGAATCAAAAAAAGTAATCCTTTCTGAGTGTGATTATGGAGGTAAATTTGTATCATCAGTTTCAAAAGATAATGTCATTGGGATGCAATTTCATCCTGAAAAAAGTCAGCCAGTTGGGTTAAAGATTTTAAAAAATTTTTCAAATTGGGATGGTAAATGTTAAAAAAAAGAATAATTCCAGTTTTACTTTTGAAAGATAAAAGAATGGTTAAGGGTAAAAAATTCAAAGATTTTAAAGATACAGGAGAGCCCAAAACAGCCGTAAGAATATATAGTGCACAGGATGCTGATGAATTAGTGTTTTTGGATATTGATAATAATTCATCTTCATTGGGTAATTTAATAGAAATCGTTAAACAGGCCTCTGAGGAGTGTTTTATGCCGCTTGCTGCAGGAGGAGGAATTTCTGATATAAATCAAGCAAGAGAATTGTTAAAAGCAGGAGCTGACAAAATAGTTGTCAACACTTCATGTGTTAAAAATCCATCGTTAATCAAAGAAATTTCTGAAGAGTTTGGAGAACAATGCGTAATAGGAAGCATAGATTATAAAATTTCAAATAATTTAAGAGAGGTCTGGATAAAAAGTGGAAAGCTTAATACTAATTTAGATCCTTTGGAGCATGCAAAAAATTTAATTAAGCTTGGAGCTGGTGAAATTTTATTAAATAGTATTGACCGAGATGGAATGATGGAAGGCTATGATCTTGAATACGCGGATAAAGTTTCTAAAGAAATAAACGTTCCTCTCATAGTTTGTGGCGGAGCAGGAAATTACATGCATCTCGCAGATTTGTTAAATAATACTTCTATATCAGCTGCGGCTTGTGCAAGTTTGTTTCATTTCGGAGATAATAATCCAATTCGCGCAAGGTCTTATTTAAAAAATCTTGATATTCCAATGAGAATGCTTAAATAAAAATGAATAGGATTAAAACTTTACATATTTTTGGAGGAGGAGTTTTTGTAAAAACTGCTGTAAGAAAAGCACATGAAAATGGTTGGAAAGTAGTTTTAAGAACAAGTAAGAGATTTGAAAATGATATAGATGGTTTTAATGACAAAGCACTAGATGTATTTTGTGGTAACAACATTAATAATTTGATGAAAAAGGGGAGAGTTCCTGAAAATGGTGATATAGGTATTTCTTTTAGCGCTCCTTGGATTTTGTCAAAAGACATAATAGATATATTTAAAGGAAGAATTTTCAATTTACATAACCAACCCCTTCCAAAATACAGAGGTGGTGGAGGCGCTTCATGGAACATTTTGATGAATGATCGAAAAGGTGGTAGTTGCATTCACCTTTTAACCCCGAAACTTGATGCAGGAAAAATTTTTTCTAAAACATCTTTTCAATTTCCAAAAAGTTGTAGAACTCCTGAGGATTTCGATAAATTTTCAATTAAAAAAGCGACTAAGATGTTGGATGCATGGCTAGACAATTTTTTTAAGACCGGGCTTCCAGGTAAAGCTATCTTGAATAGAGATGAAGATTCAGAATATTGGCCAAGATTAAATACAGAAATACATGCATGGATTAATTGGACCTGGCCTATAAGTGATATTGAGTCTTTTTGTAACGCTTTTTCTCATCCACACTCTGGAGCTAAGACTGAAATAAACGGTACTGATGTAAGAATCTTTAAAATAAAATCTTTTAAAAAAAAGAAAAAATTTCATACGTTTCAAACAGGTCTTATTTTCAAGAAATCAAAAAAAAATATATTTATAGCTCATGGAGAAGGTTATCTTGTCCTAGATAAAGATGACTTATACCCAAAAAGTGTGAAACCTAGATTGGGGGATAGATTTTTTACTTCAAGTAAAAAAATAGAAAATTCTTTTTCTACCAGAATACAATACACTCCAGACGGAAAGGTTATTAAAGAGATTTAATAATCATCTTTGAAATGATAAAAAAAAATAAAGTTATTGGAATAATTCTGGCAAGAAGTGGCTCTAAGGGGCTTAAAAATAAAAATTCAAGACCTTTGCTAGGTAAGCCACTTTTGACCTATTCAATTGAAGCAGGGAAAAAATCTAAATATATTGATCATCTTATATTGAGCTCTGATTGCGATATATGCATAGAAATTGCGAAAAATTACAAGGTAGATGTGCCTTTCAAAAGGCCAAAAAAACTTTCTGGCGACACCGTGCCTTCAGCGGATGTGATAGAACATGCTATCACTTTTCTAAAAAAACAAGATCTTGAATTCGATATTATTGTTCTCATTGAACCGACTTCACCTCTTAGAACTTCGGAGGACATAGATAATGCTCTTGAAAAAATGATGAAGACAAATTCAACTTCAATCGTCAGTGTCTCAAAAGTAGAAGATCAGCATCCAGATTTTTGTTTTTTGTTAAAAAATGAGAAGTTAAAAAATTATGCAAAAAGAAATTTTAAGGTCAAAAGAAGACAAGATATAGAAGACATCTTTTTTCTTGAAGGTTCAGTCTATGCCTCATTCATTGATAGTTTTTTAAAAGAAAAATCTTTTTGTCAATCAGATACTGCAGCCTATATAGTTCCAAAATGGAAATCATTTGAGATTGACGATATTTGGGATTTCATTAATATCGAAGCAATAATGAAATTTAATAAAAAAAGTAAAAATGCTAAAAAGAAATAAAAATAATAAAGCTTCAGGAAATTCTTTACATAAAAAAGCAAAGAAATATATCCCAGGCGGAAATTCACTACTTTCAAAACGAAGGGAAATGTTTGCGCCTAATCAATGGCCTGCATATTTTGAAAGTGCAAAAGGAATTACTGTTAAAGATATTTCTGGAAATCTATTTAGAGACTTTAGTCACTTTGCGGTTGGCACCAACTCTCTAGGTTATGGAAATAGTAAAGTTGATAAAGCCGTAAAAAATTGTATTGAGAAAGGAAATATGTGTACTCTCAATCCTCCTGAAGAGGTATTTTTAGCTGAAAAATTAGTAAAAATGCATCCATGGTCATCAATGGCTAGATTTGCCAGAACCGGAGGGGAGGCGAATACAATTGCAGTAAGGATCGCTAGAGCTTTCACAAAAAAAAGTAAGATAGCATTTTGTGGATACCATGGGTGGCATGACTGGTATCTTTCGGCAAATATTAGAAATAAAAAAAATTTAGATCTTCAGCTTTTATCAGGTTTATCTACCAATGGAGTTCCAAAAGAACTTGAGTCAACATCCATTCCTTTTTTTGAAGGCGAATTAAATAAACTTGAAGATATTTTGAAACAAAAAGATGTTGCAGCAATTAAAATGGAAGTTATGAGATCAAAAAAACCTTCAAAACAATATTTGGAAGATGTTAAATTTCTATCGAAAAAATATAAAAGTCTTTTAATATTTGATGAGTGTACTAGTGGGTTTAGAGAAACTTTTGGAGGTCTTCATTTAAAATATGATGTTAACCCTGACTTAATGATTCTTGGAAAGGCTCTGGGTAACGGATACGCAATAACTTCAGTTTTAGGAAAAGAGGAGATTATGGAGAAATCTCAATCAACTTTTATAAGTTCAACTTTTTTTACTGAAAGAATTGGGTTTGTAGCTGCTCTAGCAACTCTTGATGAAATGGAAAGAGTAAAATCTTGGGAAAAAATTAGTTCTATTGGATCGTTTTTTAAAGCTGGTATTTCAAAATTATTCACTTCTTATGGCTTGAAGTTAGAGTTAAGTGGAATGGACGCTCTTGTGTCTTATAACGTTAACCATAAAGAATCACGAGAAATTAAAACTTTTATCACGCAAGAAATGCTTAAAAATAATTTTCTTTGTGGAAATTTGTTTTATCCAAGCACTTCACATACGAAAAAGGATATAAAAGATTTTTTTAATTCTCTTGATAAAGTTCTAAGGAAGCTTAAATTAATCTTAGATAAAAATGAAAAGGTTAAGGATCATCTCAAGGGCCCTGTTTCTCATAATTCTTTTGAAAGATTGAATTAATCCGGAAAAGATAATAAATGACTACGTTTAATAAACTACTAGATATGAAAGGAAGGCTTTGTTTAATTACAGGAGCATCCGGAAGTATTGGATCAGTTCTTTCAGAAACAATGAGTGAGCTTGGTGCTGACTTAATAATTGTGGACAAAGATTTAGGAAAATTAAACAAATTGAAAAAAACTTTAGAAAAGAAATGGGAAAATAATATTTACTCTTACGAATGTGACATTGAATATGAGACTGAAAGAAAAAAATTATTTAGAAAAATTAATGCTAAGTTTTCAAATTTGAACTGCTTAGTTAATAATGCTGCTTTTATAGGTTCATCGAAATTGAAAGGGTGGAATGAACCATTAGAAAAGCAATCTTTGGAAACATGGAGAAGAGCCTTTGAAGTAAATTTAACTGCCGCTTTTCATTTTTGCCAATTATTTTTTCCTTTATTAAAGATCAGTAAGGGGTCGAATATCATAAACATCTCCTCAATTTATGGTGAGTATGCGCCTGATTGGTCAATATATGAAAATACTTCAATAAATAATCCTGCTGCCTATTCAGTTTCAAAAGCAGGCTTAAATCATTTAACGAAATATCTTGCTTCGTATTTTGCGCCGAATGTAAGAGTCAACACAATATCTCCAGGCGGAATGAAAAGAAATCAAGACAAACAATTTGTCAAAAAGTATAAAAATAAAACTTTGTTAAAAAGAATGTCCAAAGAAGATGACTTAAGGGGCGCATTAGCTTATTTAGCAACTGATCTCTCTGAATACGTGACAGGACAAAACCTTAGAGTTGATGGGGGTTGGGGAATTTAAATTTCACAAAGGGAATTTTTATGACAAATGTTGTTTTGGTTGGAGCTGGTAAATTAGGTAGCAGACACCTTCAAGCTATTTCTCAGGCTAGATTAAAAAATTTAAAAATTTTTGTAGTTGACTTCAATCCAGAAGCCATAACTAATTCAAAAAAAAGACTAGAAGAAGTTGGAATCAAAAAAAATACGACATCTGTTGTTTTTTTAAACAATATCAATGAACTTAATATTACAACTATTAATCTTTTAATTATTGCCACTACTTCTGAAAACAGATTTAACGTTTTAAAAGAAATTTCTAATAATTTTAGTATCTTAAATCTGATATTAGAAAAATTTTTATTTCAAAAAGAAGAGACTTATTACAAAGCTGAAAAGCTTATAGAAGATTCAAAAATAAAAGCTTGGGTAAATTGTCCAAGAAGACAATGGAAATTTTATATCGATCTGAAAGAGAGATTAAAAAATAATAAAATAAAAAAATTCCAAGTATCTGGAGGAAAATGGAGTATGGCCACTAGCGCTATTCATTTTTTGGATCTTATTTCTTTTTTCGAAAATAAATTTGATTTCAAGATTACAAACGTTGATTTTGGAAATAGGCATTACCCAGCTTATTCTATAATTACAGGCCCACGTGAAAATAAATTTATTGAATTTTTTGGAACTATTGAAGGAGAATTTAATAATTCTTCAAAATTCAAATTTGAATGTTTAGATTTTGAAGAAACTTTTGAGATATTGATAGAAACCGATACTCAAGAGATAAAAATTTATGAAGAACTTGGAAATACTCTCTTTCTCGATAAAAATAAGTCAGGGAAAGTTATTGATGAAGTGAATTTTAAAATGCCATATCAGAGTGAAATAACAAATTTAATATTGGAGGATATTATAAATAGTTGTAGTTGTTCTTTAACTTCTTACAAAGAATCAATGCAGCTTCATTTGCCCCTTCTAAAAACTTATTTAAATTTTTTGAGTAATCTAGAAGGTAATTCAATAAATAAGTGTCCAATCACATGAAAAAAGACGAAGAAACTTTTGATGTATTACTAGTAGGTAGTGGCAACATGGCCATGGAGTACTTAAAAATTCTAAAAGATTTAAAAAAGAAAGTTTTGATAGTTGGTAAAAGTAAAAAAAATGTTAATTTTTTGAAGAATTTATACCCTCAATTTTCTTTCAGGTATGGAGGCGTAAAAGATTTTTTTAAATCATCAGATGTAAAAATTGATTCTGCAATAAATACTGTGAATATTGAACGGCTTTCCGATGTAACTGAGGTTTTACTGAAAAAAAGGGTAAAACACATTTTAGTTGAAAAGCCTGCTGCACTTAATATTTCTTCTCTAAGAAGATTAATGAAAATTTCTAATGAATCAAATTCAAAAATATTCATTGCTTACAATAGAAGATTTTATTCATCTATAAATAAATTATCAAAAGAGATTGAAAAGGATGGAGGAATACAAAGTGTAAATTTCGAATTTACGGAATGGACTCATACTTTTGGGAAACATACTCATGATGTTAATGTTTTAAATAAATGGGTCATTTCTAATTCATCTCATGTTTTGGATTCTGTCTTTTATTTAATCGGGAATCCCGAGACACTAAAATGTCAAATTAATGGTCAAAATAAAATTAAATGGCATCCAAGTGGGTCCATTTTTTCCGGATTTGGCATTAGTTCAAAAAATATTCCATTTTCATATCAGGCCAATTGGAACTCTGCAGGCAGGTGGTCGATTGAAGTTTTGACAAAAAAAAGAAGATTTTTCTTAAAACCGTTAGAAGAGCTCTTTTATCAAAACGTTGGTAGTGTTGAGATTAAAGCATTAAAAATAGATAAACGATTAGATACTAAATACAAGCCTGGATTATTTTTACAAACTCAAGCTTTTTTGAATAGAGAACATGTGAAGTTGAAAAATTTAAAAGACCAAATTCATTCACTAAAAACTTACAATAAAATTGCTGGGTATTAATTTTTTTTTAAAGAAATGATTAATTTAAAAAATTCATCAAGTTTTTTTTTAATATCTATTCTATTATTTTTTTCTTTTCCTTTAGCCATTCCTTCATTTGAGTATTCTTTAATTTTTATTCAGTTTTTACTTTTTGTTCCGATTTTTATTTTTTTAAAACTATTTCAAACCAATTTGTTAGGAATATTATTGGTATTGTTATACCTCTTTTTGCTTCTACTTGTTCCATTTGATATGCCTGGAAGTGTTGTAGGCTGGATGTCAATGTTATGTGTAGGATATTTTTTTGGCGAATATGCAAATCGTGATGGAATACAAACTCTGAAAGAACTTAGAGTTTTTGTACTATCTTCTATCTTGCTTACTTTGTGGATTTTATTTCAGAATTATCAGAATTCTTTTAGCTATGATTTGCTTTCAGATTATTTCGCAGCATCAAGTATTAATACGGTCCCTATATTAATGGTTTGTCTAACAAATTTATTCTGCGTTATATATTTTCACAGTGTTTATTTTAATGATAAGTACTTATTCGTGAATTTAAAATTTTCAAGAAAGCTTCTGTTTCTGCTATTTCTTATAAGTTCTCTTTCTGTAATTATCTTTGAGTTGAGAAGTGGCATAGGAATATTTTTCCTTTGGTCTATAGTTATTTGGAATTCATTTGGCCATAAAAGCCCATTGATAAAATATTTTTTACTTTTTGCTTTGGTCACAATAATTTCTTTATTTTATGTTGATATCCTTTTGGATTTAATTTTAAGTTTTCTTGTTCCAGGAAGAGAGAATTTAGCTTCTTTGACTGCGGAGTTGTCTGAAGGAGCTCTTAGATACGATGAAATTATTACTTTCTGGGAAGTAGCGGGAGTGTCAAATAAATTAAACTTTCATATTTGGTCAGAAAATTTTAGCGTGTCAGGTATGTCTGATTTTATAGCAGCCTTATTTCCTATCTCTTTATTGATCTTTATTCCTTTCATATGGTCCTTTAAAATTATTAAAAAAATTAATAAAAGAAATAGAAATGCTATTTTAATAATCTTTACGAGTATGTTTTCATCACTTTTTATTTCAGTACTTCAACCTGACTTTTTTTCTATGTTTACTTTTTTTGCGATAGTTTTTTACATCTTTTTTGCAGAGAGAAAAAAGATCTTGCACTCACAAATTTTCAAAGCTGACCAGATATGAAACTGCCAAGTAATAGAAAATTCAGTTTTTTCTTTGGTCAAATCCTTCTTAGCATTTCTATTATTTTGCATTTTCAAAATTTTTATTTTTATTCATTAATTATTTTTTCGATTAGTTGCATGCTATTTATTCTTTCTTTTCTTGTTCTATCTAGTCCCCCCAGGCTGGTCTTTTAAGTCTCAAAACACCAACGGAAGAAAAAAAAATGAGCATTATTTTTTTAGTGATCTAATGGAGATAACTACTATTCCCTTAACAAACTTCATAGAAAAATCCCTGATTGATATAAAAATTATTAATTTAGAAAATATCTTTAAGGAAAAGATTTTAGATTGTAATAACTGTGAAAATCTTTATTACTTATCTGACGATGGACATTGGACAAAAGAATCTCATAGATTTTTAGCTGATTACTTCAAAAATAAAATATGAAACAAAAGATTTTAAATTGCGCCATAATTTTTATTGCATGAAACATATTTTCGAACTTTATAATTACGTTAGAGAAAGGCATAACATCGTATGGACTTTTAAAGGCATCTTTCTTGCATTGATAAAATCAACAAACAAATTACCCAAAAACGTAGATATTTTATTTTTTTGTCACGATGTTCACAGACATGTAAAAAAAAATGGCAAGATGTATGCGCCTTTGTTAGATCCTATTATTGAAGAGATTGAGCAAGATAATGAGTGCTTTACTCTAGCGAGTCCTTTTTCTAAGTTGTCTGGAAAAAAATGTTTTGGAAAAGTAGATATACACAATTCGTTTATTATTTTTGCACTCCTAAAAAGGTTTTTTTTAAATTTTAGTTTAAAACTAATGAATGTCGATAATGACCCTTTAATAAAAGGGTATGAAAAAATCTTTAAAAAGATTGAACCAAAAAAAATATTAGCTATTCAACCTTCAATAGAATTATGTATTGCAGCTAAAAAAATGAACATTAAAACATTTGATGTGCAACATGGAATTATTACAGATGTAAACTACTACAATCTTTCAAAAAGACATTCTTTTAATCAGTTAGGATGGCCTGATTATATTCTTTGCTGGGATAAAGAGAGTGAACTTAGATTAAAAAGATTAACTGACAATAAAGTTAATTCTAAAGTTGTTGGACATCCATCCTATCACTCTGGGTATGGATATCTCGAAAGGGAAAATTTTCAACGGAAAAATAATTTTAAAAATCTATCGCTTAAGAAGAAAATTTTGGTTTCTTTAACTTATCTAGACTACGGCGTAGACCATGAAGATAGTTATTATAAAGAAATTGGAATTCCAAAAGAGCTTGTTTTGCTTATTAAAAATACAAGTGAATTTGAATGGCATTTAAGAATGCACCCAGTTCAGCTTAAGTATAGTCATAAAAGAATTTCTAAATATCTAAAAAATTTATTTTCTAATAATAAAAATGTTTATTGGGAGGAACCTAGTAAGACTTCTCTATCTCAAGCTCTTTTTGCATCAGTTGGTCATATTACCGTTGAGTCAGCAACAGCTCTTGATGCAGCTCAAAATTCAGTCCCTACAATTCTTATAGGATGTCCTGGCGTATCCAATCGAAATAAAGCTGATTTATATTTTAAGGAATACTTAGATAAGAAAATTATGAAATTCGTAGATTCCAAAGATCTTAGCAATTTATCCCTAGATTTTTTTCTATCAGAATTTGATTTTAAGAAGAAAAATAAATTTTTAGATGAAGGAAATAAGAATTTTAAAAATTTTGTTGAAGAATTAAAAAATTAAAATGAAACCTAACTTAATTTCAAATACTCTTATCTATGGATTATCAGGTACTTTAGTAGCTTTAATTCCTTTCGTACTTTTGCCTTTTATGACAAGAGCTCTTAGTCAAGGAGACTTTGGAACGGCATTATTTTTTAGCGCATTAACTACCATTGCACTTCCCTTTATTGGCTTGGGAGCATCTAATGCAATCAGCGTTAGATTTTTTCAATTAGATACTAATAAATTAAGTAATTATATTTGGTCCTGCATTTTTCTAAATTTTGTTTCGACATTCTTTCTAATTTTTATTTTTTATTTTAGCCATACTTTATTTTCAGATTTGTTAATCATAGATTCGAGTTGGATTTATTTATCAATTTGCATTTCGGGTTTTTGGGGCATTTCTCAATCCTGTGGAATTTATTTAATAGCAAGATCAAGCCCAAAATTATATTTTGTTATCAATGCACTTATTGGAATACCTACGGTCGGATTAACAATTTTTTTAATCAATTTCTTTGGATATTCATGGCAAGGATTTGCTTTAGCCTTATTTGTATCACATTTTTTGGCAGCAATAGTCTCGCTTGCAATTTTAAAAATTGAAGTTGGCTTTTCTAAAGTATGCAAGGAATATGTCATTGATAGTTTAAAATTTGGCTCTCCTATAATGATACATTCCCTCGGTTTAGCTCTGATAACTTATTTCGATCGTTTGATCGTTTCTAACTTCTTAGGCATTGAGAAGTTGGGAGAATACTCAGTTGCTTTTCAACTTGGCATAATTTTGAGCTTTATTGCTCAGGCATTTAACAAAGCTTTTGTTCCCTGGTTATATGGAAATCTTAAAATAAATTCAATGGAGTCACATTTAAAAATTGTAAGAGGTACATATTTAATTTTTTTGTTGATTATTGTTTTTGTTTTAATTTTTATAAGTCTTTTAGATTTTTTAATTATTATTTTCGCTGGTGAGTCTTATAGAAACGTATTCAATATAGCAGCTATTATTTCAATTGGTTCGGCATTCAATGCGGCTTATTTGACTGTTATAAATTATGTATTTTATGCTGAGAAAACACTAGAACTCTCATTACTGACTATGTCTGTAGCTATTTTTTTTATTATTTTAAGTTTTATTTTAACCCCATTACTCGGATTAATTGGTGCTTCAATTTCTTTTGCAATATCTAATTTGTTATTATTCTTAAGTGTTTGGATGTTAGCTATAAGGTCATACAAAATGCCTTGGTTTTCCATGAAACTTTTCATCCAATAAAAATTTTTTAATGTGTGGAATTTTTGGAATAATCTCAGAAAAAAAAATTGATTTAAACTCTTTCAAAAAACTTGCGTTGCTCAGTGAGAGAAGAGGAAGGGATTCAAGCGGTCTATTATTTTTCGAAACAGATACTTACAAAATATTAAAAGCTGATTACAGGTGTAAAAATTTATTAAAAGAAATTTCCGATCTTCAGACTCAGTGCATTATTGGACATAGTAGGTTGATAACTAATAGCCAACTAGACAATCAGCCTGTACATAGAAACGGTATATCAATTATTCATAACGGAATTATTTTAGATGACGATCTTTATTGGCAAAGCTCGTCATTAAGTCCTGAATATAAAATTGACACAGAAGTTTTGTTAGCAATCACTTTAGAACATTTAAATGTGCAAGGTTCATTAGAGGGTTTGTATGAAAAATTTCTAGAACAGTCCAAAGGGGCATTCTCTTGCTGTTTAACGTTTCCAAAGCTAGGGAAATTAGTTTTACTGTCTAATACTGGAAGTTTGTACTATTCAGAATCTGATAAAAAAGTAATTTTTGCCTCAGAAAAATATTTTTTATCAGCAATGAATCAAAAAAAAATTCATCAATTGAAAGGAATGCAATCCTTTGACATTCCCATTTCCGAAGAAAGTGTTCTTATAGACGAAAGAAAAATTGTCAGGGACAACTTAGTTCCCTCATTGCCAAAAGAAACCCTTTTAGAAAAAAAACTTTTATTTGAAGTTCCAAACTTAAAAAGATGCACAAAATGTATCTTGCCTGAAACCATGCCATTTATTAAGTTCAATTCTGAAGGAGTTTGCAATTATTGTGAAAATTACACTCCTAGAAACAAACCAAAAGACAAAGACGAGTTATTAAACTTGCTGAAAAGCTATGAGAAATTTTCAGGAAATAAATGCATTGTTCCTCTATCAGGGGGCAGAGATAGTAGTTACGCGCTACATATAATTAAAAAAGAGTTAAAAATGAGTCCTATCACAATGACTTACGATTGGGGAATGGTGACAGACTTGGCTAGAAGAAATATAAGTCGAATGTGCTCTCAACTTGGTGTAGAAAACATAATTATTGCGGATAACATCTCAAAAAAAAGATCTAATATAAAAAAAAATCTTTTAGCTTGGTTAAAAAAACCTGATTTAGGCATGCTGAACATATTAATGGCAGGAGATAAACATTTCTTCAGACATATTGAGTCAATTAAAAAAGAACTTGGAGTTTCTCTTAACATTTGGGGAATGAATCCACTTGAAGTAACGCATTTCAAAGCAGGATTTCTTGGTTATGTTCCTGATTTTGAAACGAAACAAGTTTTTTACACAGGCCTTTCAAGTCAGCTCAGATATCAATTCTTGAGAGCTATTGCGATGCTTAAAAATCCGAGTTATTTAAATAGTTCTTTATGGGACACTCTGTCTGGAGAATATTACAGAAGCGTAAAAACTCAAAAAGATTTTTACAATGCATATGATTTTTGGCAGTGGGATGAAAATTTAATTAATGAATCATTGAAAGAATATGAGTGGGAAACTGCCGTAGATACTAAATCGACATGGAGAATTGGAGATGGCACAGCTGCATTTTATAATTATGTTTATTTTACTTTGGCCGGATTTTCAGAATTTGACACTTTTAGAAGTAATCAGATAAGAGAAGGACAGCTTTCACGTCCACAAGCATTGGAATATGTTAACGAAGAAAATGCTCCCAGATATCAAAATATAAAGTGGTATTTGGATGCAATTGGTATGGATTTTGAAAAAGTTGTAGAGACTATTAACTTGAATCATAAAAAATATTACCCAACATGACTCAATCTAAAAAGAATATTTGGTATATATCTAAATATTTAAATTTACCAGAGAATGGTAACTTCCCTGGACGCGGGTTTTCATTGTTAAGGGAATTCTCAAAAAAAGATTTGGACTGCACCTTATTTGTTGCACGACATGAAATGAACTTTTTTAAAAAAAATAATATTCCTTCTGTTGAAATTGTCTATATTCATGGTGTTAGAGTAATTAAGTTAAATATAATTAAGTATAAAAAAACTAAATCTTTCTTGAGAATCTTAGGCTGGTTACAATTTGAAATAAAATTATTCTTTTTAAAAAAAAATACACTTCCAAAACCAGATGTAATTATTAGTTCAAGTCTTTCTATTTTAAGCATACTAAATGGAATTTTTTTTAAATGGATTTTTTCAAGTAAATTAATTTTTGAAGTAAGAGATATTTGGCCACTAGTTATAATCGAAAATGGAGGATTCAGTAAGTACAACCCGTTTGTACTTTTACTAAGTTTTGTTGAATGGCTTGGTTACAAATATTCTGATGAGATAGTAGGCACCATGCCTAATTTAAAAGAACATGTTCAAAATATTTTAGGAAAAGATAAAAATGTAACTTGTATACCAATGGGCATTTCAAATGAGTTGGAATCTCAAAAAATTCTACCTATGCCTGAAAAATTAAATGATGCATTTCCAGACGATAAGTTCATATTAACTTATGCAGGATCCATCGGTATAGATAACGCATTAGAAACATTTTTCAAAAGCGCTGAGTCTTTAGTTTCCGATGACAAGATTGTTTTTAGAATTGCTGGAAAAGGAGATCTATTAGATTTTTATAAAAAAAAATTTAATCATCTTAAAAATATCCAATTTATTGGAAACTTAGAAAGTAAATATGTTCAAACTATTTTGAGGAAAAGTGATTGTTTGTATTTTGCTGCTCATCCAACCAAAGTGCTCAAATATGGACAGTCTTTGAATAAATTAATTGACTATATGTTTTCTGGAAAAATTATTATTGCTTCTTTTAGTGGTTACGAATCTATGTTGAATGAATCAGGATGCGGTTATTTTGTTCCTGCCGGAGATGAAATTAAACTTGCTCAAAAAATAAAAGAAATTTCGAATAAATCTCTTTTCGAGTTAAACGAAATTGGTAACAAGGGAAAGGATTGGATTTTATCTAATAGAAAGTATGATCTTCTTGCTGAAGAATATTTAAACCTGATTTTGTAATTTATAATCAAAGTTAACTTTTAAAAAATTAAGTGGATATTTTAAAAATAATTGGAAGGAAAGAGAGTTTATTTGCTCAAGATGTTACTTGTGTAGAAAATGATTTAAGGGATATTGTAAAAAAAAGTAATTTTTTAATAATAGGCGGCGCTGGTTCAATAGGAAAAGCTGTAACAAAAGAGATATTTGTAAGAAAACCAAATTTATTGCATGTTGTTGACATAAGCGAGAATAATCTTGCTGAGCTGGTAAGAGATATTAGAAGCTCTCTAGGTTATATAGAAGGGGAGTTTAAAACTTTTGCCCTTGATTGCGGGAGTTCTGAGTATGAATTCTTTGTTTCGTCAAATTCTACATATGATTTCGTACTCAATTTGTCTGCAATGAAGCATGTCAGAAGTGAAAAAGATCCATTTTCTTTAATGAGACTTATAAATGTAAATATTTTAAATACCCTTAAAACTTTAGAATTAGCAAAAAAAAATAAAACCAAAAAATATTTTTGTGTGTCTACGGACAAAGCAACCAATCCTGTAAATATGATGGGAGCAAGCAAAAGAATTATGGAAATGTTTTTGATGCAAGAAGAAGATTCAATTGAAATATCTACCGCAAGATTTGCTAATGTAGCTTTTTCTGATGGGTCACTTCTTCATAGTTTTAATCAGAGATTTATCCAAAAGCATCCTCTTTCAGGTCCAAATGACGTGAAGAGATATTTTGTATCTGCGAAGGAGTCAGGAGAATTATGTTTGATGTCTTGTATTTTAGGAGAAAATAAAGATATTTTTTTCCCTAAATTGTCCGAAAAAATAAAATTAACCTCTTTTCCGGAAATAGCAAGAAGGTTTCTTAATGAAAAGGGTTATGAACCTTATGAGTGCTCTAGCGAAATTGAGGCAAGAACAAAAATTGATAAATTAATTTCTCAAAAAAAATGGCCATGTTATTTTTCTGCCTCAGATACTTCTGGAGAAAAAGATACTGAAGAGTTTTTTACAAGTGAAAACATTTTGGATAATGAAAAGTTTGAAAATATAGGGATAATTAAAAACAAAATTAACCCCGATGATCCAGAATTAAAGAATTTTCTTAAAAGGATTGAACAATTTAAAATTTCGAATAAATGGAGTAAAAAGGATCTTGTGAAATTATTTGAAGAGACAGTCAAAGAATTTAATCACTTAGAAACTTCTAAAAATCTTGATGAAAAAATGTAATATTTTTAGAAAATGAAAAGATTTTTTGATTTAGTTATTTCTTCACTTGGTTTGCTCTTAGTCTCTCCCATTTTTGTTTTAATATTTTTTTCCGTTTTTATCATTTTAGGGAAGCCTATCTTTTTTATTCAAAAGAGATCTGGTTATAAAAAAAATGGTTTTTATTTAATTAAATTTAGAACTATGTTGGAAAATAAAAAAGATTCGACAGTTGATGATGAAATCAGACTTACGAAATTTGGAAGTTTTTTAAGGTCGTATAGCCTTGATGAATTACCAGCACTTTTTAACGTGCTAAAAGGGGATATGAGTTTAGTTGGCCCAAGGCCTTTGCTTTACGAGTACCTTGAGTTATACGATGATTTCCAAATCAAAAGACATGAAGTTAAGCCCGGAATTACAGGATGGGCCCAAATTAATGGAAGAAACAATATTACTTGGCAAGAAAAATTTGATCTTGATCTATGGTATGTAGAAAATAACAATTTTTTATTAGATTTAAAGATACTTTTTAAAACTATCCTGTTGGTTTTATTTAAGTCAGGAATATCTCAGAAGGGACATGTGACCAGTAAGAAATTCGAAGGGAATTAAATTATGAGCTTAATCACGTATGGAATTTTTGGAGCAGGAGGAAATGCTTCGGAACTTTTGCCGATTTTGAAAGAGCAACTCAATACTAGTTCTGCTAACAAATATAAAATTTTTTTTGTTGATGAAGATGAGACTAAAAAAACCTTTTGCAATTTAAATGTTTTAACAACTAAAGAGTTTATGAATTTAAATAAAAATCAAAAAAAAATTGTTTTATCTCCTGCGGACTCAAAAGTTAGAGAAAGAATTGTAGATGAACTTCAAGGAAATATAGATTTTATAAATTTAATTTCGAGAGATTTTGTGAATTTGTCAGAATGCAGTTTAGGAAATGGTCTAACAATTGCTCAGAAATGTATTATTACATCTGGCGTGAAATTGGGAAATTTTATTCAAATTAATTTAAATGTTTCTATTCAACATAATTGTCTGATAGAAGATTACGTAACTATAGCTCCTTCAGTTTCTTTAATGGGTAACGTAAAAATAGGAAAGCACGCTTATATTGGAGCCGGAGCAGTTATCAAACAAGGTGTGCAAATTGGACCTCGGTCTACAGTAGGTATGGGTTCGGTTGTTGTTAAAGATGTTCCAGAAGATACAACTGTTTATGGAAACCCTGCTAAACCAAAAAATAATTAATCATGAATTCTTGGCCAAGTTTTACAAAACACGAATCAAAAATAGCTCAAAAAATAATTGCTTCTTCAAAAGTAAATTATTGGACAGGAAATGAAGGCAAACTATTTGAAGCAGAGTTTTCAAAATGGGTAGGGGTAAAATATGCAATTGCAGTTTCTAATGGATCGGTTGCTTTAGATTTAGCTTTGAAAAGTCTAGATTTAAAAAAAGGAGATGAAGTAATTGTAACACCTCGCTCTTTTGTAGCTTCAGCAACTTCAGTTGTAAATTGTGGAGCTAAACCAGTTTTCGCAGATGTAGATCTATCTTCGGGTAACCTATCTTCAAAAACTATTATTAGAAAAATAACGAAAAAAACAAAAGCTATCATATGTGTTCATTTGGGTGGGTTACCCTGTGAAATGGACGAAATCTTGAAATTAGCTAAAAAGTTTAATCTGTATGTTATAGAAGATTGCGCACAAGCTCATGGAGCTTTTTATAAAAATAAAAGTGTGGGAAGTATTGGACATATAGGAGCTTGGTCTTTTTGTCAGGACAAAATTATAACGACTGGCGGAGAAGGAGGAATGATAACAACTAATGATAAAAAACTCTGGCAAAAAATGTGGGCTTTTAAAGATCACGGAAAAAACTATCATTCTGTATTTAAAAAAAAGCATCCTCCTGGGTTTAGATGGTTACATGATAGCTTTGGGACTAATTTTAGAATGACCGAAGTTCAATCAGCAATAGGAAGATACCAATTAAGAAAACTTAAAAGTTGGAATAAAATAAGAAAAAGAAATGCTTCTATAATTCAAAACATTGCTTTGAAATTCCCAGAATTTCTTCATGTTCCTCATTTGCCAATACATTCTAACCATGCTTTTTACAGATGTTACATTCAAGTTAAAGAAAATTCTTTAAAAGATAAATGGAATAGAGACAAAATAATTAGTGAAATAGTTTCACATGGCGTTCCTGCCTTTTCTGGTTCATGTTCTGAAATTTACTTAGAAAAGGCATTTAAAGATAGTAAATTTTCCATAAAAAAGAGATTGCCTAATGCAAAAGAATTAGGTGAAACTTCTTTATGTTTTTTGGTTCATCCGACTTTAACAAAGAAAGATATGAACAAGGTAAGTTCGGTTCTTTTAAAAGTTTTCAAAAAAATTAAAAAAGATAATATCAAGTAGTAATATATAATTTATCTTTAGACTATGAAAAAAAATACGTTTGTAAGGATAATTCCTGATCTATCTTTTTTATTACTTTCCTCATTAATTACTGTCTCTTTATTCAGAGACGCAGGTATAAGTGTTAAGTATTTTTTAGATGTAGCTGAAATTTTCTTTATTCTTTCTTTTTCGATCCTGTTTAGTTTTTTTGTATTTAAGGTTTATTCGAGACAAACGTTTACTTTCAAAAGTAAGCTAAATTTTCCCATAAGAGGTTATTTTTTGGGTCTTGCTATAATATGCTTGATAAGTTTTGTTTCCCAAAATAATTTTATAGATCTGAATTATATTTTTTTCAAAAATTTAATTTTAGTCGCAGAACCCGACATTTTTTTCAACCTAACTGTCATTTCGTGGCTTTTTTCTTTTGTCTTAATGATCTTAGTAAGGTCTTGGATTTATCTTTATGCAAAAACAAATGAAAGTGAAATCAAATCAATAAACATTGAAAGAAATAAAAAAAATGTTTTGATTATAGGAGGAGCAGGTTATATAGGATCTGCATTAGTCAAAAGACTTTTAGATTTGAATTATAAAGTTAATGTACTGGACATACTTTTTTTTGGTAATGATCCAATAAGCCCTTTTTTAAGTCATCCCAATTTTAATTTGATAAGAGCTGATTTTAGAAAGATAGATGACTTAGTTATTTCTATGCAAAATTGCCATTCTGTAATCCATCTTGGAGGGCTTGTTGGAGATCCTGCATGTGCAATTGATGAAAATTTAACAACTGAGGTGAATTTAACCTCAACTAAGATCTTAGGAACGATAGCAAAAGCTGCCGGTGTGCAAAGATTTATTTTTGCTAGCTCTTGCTCTGTTTATGGAGATCAAGACGGAATGTTAGATGAAAGTTCAGTCACGAAGCCTTTATCACTCTATGCAAAAACTAAAATTGCCTCAGAAAAAGTTTTGCAAGATTTAGCGTCAAATGATTTTAGTCCTGTAATTTTAAGATTTGGAACAGTTTTTGGATTATCAGGAAGAACTAGGTTTGATTTAGTAGTAAATTTGCTAACCGCCAAAGCTTTTGTTGAAAAAAATATGACTGTTTTTGGAGCGAATCAAAACAGGCCTTTCATTCACGTTGATGACGCGGCAAATGCAATTGTATCTTCAATAATTCAAGATCAAGATAAAGTTCATAATGAAATTTTTAACATAGGTAGTGACAATTTAAATTTCAACCTTCTCGAAGTTGCAAAACTTATTAAGCTTCAAGTTCCAGACTCAGAAATTACTGTTGAAGAAAGAAATGAAGACGCAAGAAATTACAAAGTTTCATTCGAGAAAGCCCGCAACATATTAAACTTTAAAAATAATTGGACTTTAGAAGAAGGAATTGCGCAAGTAGTTGAGACATTTAGACAAGATATAAATATTGATTATCAATCAAATCGATATAGTAATGTGTTACACATGTCAGAAGAAGGCAGGGATCTTCTTGGTTCATTGGAATATTCGGGTTGGGAGAAAGATTTACTCGACGCACAAGTTTAAAATACTTTGATTAATAAAATATTCTCTTTAATTAAAAAAAATTTTTTTCGGAAAAATTTTTTTCTAATTGATGATGAAATTAAATTGGATGATTTAATTGAAAAAATAAAATCTCTCAAAGTTATATCAGTTGATACAGAGTTTGAATGGAGAAGAACTTATCACCCTAAACTTTCTTTAATTCAAATTTGCGACGGAAATGATGTTTTTCTTATAGATTGCCTTTTATGTAAGAACGTCGAAAAGGTTAAATTTATTTTTGAATCTGTACAAATCTTAAAAGTTTTTCACGCTGTTAGGAGTGACACAACAGTTTTATTTTCATCTTTAGGGATAAAGACCAATAATGTTTTTGATGTTCAAATCGCAGAAAAAATTATTAACAATCTCGATGTAAAAAGTTATTCATACTTAGTGGAAAAATATATCAACTTATCAATAAATAAATCTGAAACTAATTCGAATTGGATGAAGAGGCCTTTTTCGGATAATCAACTGAAATATGCTTCAGAAGACGTAGAGTTTTTGATAGATATATATACTAAGCAAAATAAATTATTGGATAAAAAAGGATTAAACAAGGCATTTTACCTTTCAAAAGAAGAAGCTGGGTTGGGTAACCAAGAATTATATATTTCAAGATTACAAAAAATAAGAGATAAATCTGAAATAGACGAAAAAATATTTATGTGGCGAGAAGAACTAGCAAAGAAAAAAGATATTCCAACATCTTTCATCCTATCTGACAAAAAATTAAAAAAATTATCTAAAAGATTTTTCCAAGAAGGCTTAGAGTCCGATTTATCAGATTTGATAGACAATAATGAGCATGTTGAAGACTTTTTAAATCGTTTAAGTAAATGATATTTTTTTGGGTAACACACGTCTTCTTATCAATTATTATTGCTTATTCGGTCTATAGATTAATAGATAACCTTTTTCTTAAAATTTTTGTAACATCTTTATTTTTTGGGTTCATTTCTAGTTTTTGGTTTCTATATCCTGGCAGTAATTATTTAGCTCCTGTTATGTCAATAATTTTTCTTGAATTGACAATAATCGAATCAAACGGCATTGAAAGACTGCTTAGGATCAGTTTTGCCACATTCATATTATCTTTCATTATTTTAAGCGTTTCGATTTTTATAAAAAAATACGCTTTTAAAAAGAGATAGTTTCTGCTTTCCGAGTTTTTGTATTGAACAGACCTATTTTATTTTTCCCTTCAAGAAAGCCTGCACACTCTCCAGGATTAAAAATAGTTACGCCTTGAATATTTTCCAATCTATACCTATGAGTATGACCATGAAAGATAAAGTCAGTATTTTTCATAATTTCTGGTGATATTTTTAAAGGATCATGAACTACTGTGAATCTTAAATCGTCAAGTTCCAAAAAATATGGTTCATCGAACATCTCAAATTGATTTTTTCTTGCTATATCAAGTAGGCCAGGCTTTTCGTCTTCATCGTTGTTTCCAAACACACATATTAATTTCGAGTTAAGTTTCTCGAAACAATCTAAAGATTTTGGCAAAGTAACATCTCCAGTATGTATTACTAGATCAACATTATGTGAATTAAATAAATCACATATTATGGAGATATTTTTTAAGTTATTGTGAGTATCTCCTACTATACCTAATAGCAATTTTTAACTTGTTTTTTCTAAAATATGTATCCCACAAGCAGTTCCAAGTCCTATTACATGAGTCATGCCAATTCTTGCTCCTTCGACTTGCCTTTTTCCTGCTTCTCCTCTTAGATGAGTACATATTTCGTAAATATTAGCTATCCCGGTAGCTCCAAGGGGGTGACCTTTAGAAAGAAGTCCGCCTGATACGTTCACTGGCACCTTTCCTCCAAGGTTAACGTGACCTTCGTCAATCATTTTTCCAGCTTCTCCATCTTTGCAAAGCCCTAAATTTTCATAATGAAGCATTTCAGCGGTTGCAAAACAGTCATGTAATTCAACAAGGTTAACATCTTCAGGACCAATTCCTGCTTGTTCATAAGCATCTTTGGCAGCTAATCTTGTACAAGCATTCACATCAGGCATTACTAAATCTCTATCAGTATATGGATCACTTGCCATAGCTGAAGCTCTAACCTTAACTGCTCTTGCCATTCCCAGCTCTTTTGCTTTTTTTTCAGAAACTAATACTGCTGCGGCAGAACCATCAACATTTACAGAACACATTAATTTCGTATTCGGATAAGAAATCATCTCTGCGTTCATAACCTCATCTAAAGGTGTTTCGATTTGATACATTGCCTTAGGATTCATTGTGGAATGATGATGATTTTTGACGGAAATCTTTGCAAATTGTTCAAATGTAGTTCCGTGTTCTTTTGCGTGTTCCATACCAGCTTCCGCGAAAACACATGGCATTGTGCCTGAGCCCAAGAGACCTTCTTTTGGAATACCATCTCCGCCGCCAGCACCTCCAAGAAGACCTTTGCCCATTTGCTCAACTCCTACGGCTAAAACAACGTCATACATGCCAGCTTTAATTGACATCCATGCCTCCCTAAATGCCGTTGCTCCAGTTGCACACGCATTTGCAACATTAACTACTGGCATACCTGTTTGTCCGATTTCTTGAAGAATTCTCTGACCAACCATAGCATTTGCTTGACCTAAATTACCGCAGTAAAGAGCTTGCATATCTTGTATTCCAAGACCTGCATCATCTAACGCCATTAAGGCTGCTTCAGCTCCAATGTTAGGAACGCTTCTGTCGGGAAACCTTCCAAACTTAATCATATCTACTCCCATTACATATACATCACTCATGTTTTTACCTCCTTAAGCTGGTTCAAAAAAATAACTTAAATAAGAATTTCCTTCTTTATCTTTTCTGCCTAGCGCATCTCCATAAATTACTTTTACAGGCATATTGAATTTAATTTTATCAGGATCGGGATCAATATTTACCAGATTGCCTTTAATGGTTCCACCGCCTTCTAAATCAACAATAGCAGAAATATAAGGGACATCGATGCCAGGAAAAGATCTATAGACCACTGCATAGCTATGTAAAGTTCCTTTATCTGATAATTTGATAACTTCCATATTATCCCTTGCAAAGCACTTAGAACAAACATTTCTTTCACCTAAATAAGTAGCGCCGCATTTTTTACAACGATAGCCCTCCAAATAAGGCTCACTATTTTCAGGTATTTTTAAGTAGTCAACCACTGGAAGAGGTTTAGATTCGCTCATAATGTCCTCAATAAATTAAATTATGTACAATTATTAAATCACAGGATCAATAAAAATTTAATAAAAAAATGAATTTGATAGGCGGAATTGTTGGCGGAATGATGGGTTTCATCATCCTTGGTCCGTTAGGGGCTTTAGTAGGCAGTGTTTTGGGATCTAGAATGTCCAATAGTTCAGTTACTAGAAAAAATCCTAACAACTTTGATCATCAGTTAGCATTTTTTGCTGCCCTTTTTGCTTGTTTAGCGAAAATAGCTAAAGCAGATGGTCAGGTCACAACAGATGAAATAAATAAAATTGAAGGTTTTATTTCCAAAAAATTTAATTTAAATGGAGAAGAAAGAAATTTCGCAATAAATATTTTTCAAAAAGCAAAAGATGACAATGTTTCTTTTGATTCCTATGCTAGCCAGTTGGCTAAACTTTTAAAGCAAAGTCCAAATTCTTTAATTATTTTTTACGAGCTTCTATTTGAATTAGCCTTGGCCGATGGAGTATTACATCCCAACGAAGAAAAGTTACTTAAAAGAGTCCCTAAGATATTTGGCTTTAGTGATCAACTTTATAATCAGTTATTTCAAAAATATGGATTAAAGACTAGCAATCATTACCAAGTCTTAGGAGTTTCAAAAGAAATGACCTTTAACGAAATAAGAAAGGTTTATTTAAAAAAGAGAAGAGAATTTCACCCTGATAAATTAATTTCAAAAGGCCTTCCAGAGGAATTAATTGAGAAAGCCAAAGAAAAGTTTATTGAAATCCAAGAAGCATATGAAGAATTGGAAAAAATTCATAAAAAATGATAATTTGAATTATGAGTTTTTTTACTTCGTTAAACCAAAAGTTGATGCAACTTAATGGGCTTGATTTTTTAATTTTATTTTCTTTGAGAATTTACCTAGCCTATATTTTTTGGGTAGCCGGAGTAAGGAAAATTGTTTGGGACAATGGAATGCCAAATATAGACAGATTTGCAAATTTTCTCGGTCCTGGAGGGAGTGATAACCTAAATTTGTTCTTACCGAATTTTTTTGGATGGTTAGCAGTGCTGGCTGAAGCAGGAGGAGCCGTTTTACTTTTTTTAGGGCTTTTTTCTAGATGGGCTGTTATACCTCTCATTATTACAATGCTTGTTGCTTTCTATTATCATCTTCCCAATGGATGGAGCATTGATGCTGGCGGAGTTGAATTGACAGTAACTTATATAGTGATGTTGTCAGTAATTTTAATTTTTGGACCAGGAAAATATTTGTCCCTAGATTATTGGGTTTTGAGAAAATAAATTGTTATTTCATTCTGATATTACTTCTGAACCTCTTTTGAAGGTTGTTGAAATTTTAAATAAAGCTATGACTAGAAATTTAGTTGATTGGAATGCTATGAATATAGCTACAGTTAACTCAATTGGCCAACCTTCGTCTAGGATGGTTTTATTAAAGAAAATTGATGAGAGGGGCTTTGTTTTTTATTCAAATTTTAATAGCAAAAAGGGAAAAGAAATTGACTCTAATAATTCGGTGGCCTTAAATTTTTGGTGGAGAGAGTTAAAAGAGCAAATAAGAATCGAGGGGCAGATTGGAAAATTGTCATCGGAAGAATCTGATGAATATTTTAATTCCAGACCACTACAATCAAGAGTAGCAGCTATCGTTTCTAAACAAAGTGAAAAAATAGAATCATACGATAAATTAAATGATGAAATAAGGAAACTCACTTCAGAATTTGAAAATAAAAATGAAGATCCTGTCAGGCCAGAGCATTGCGGGTTATATCTAATAAGTCCAAAATCTATAGAAATTTGGAAAGAAGGAGATTTTAGAACGCATTTTAGAGAAAAATTCATTAAAAAAGACGATAACGCTTGGGAGAGTTATTTTTTATCTCCTTAAAAATTGGGTTATAATCCTTGCATGGACCGTTCGTATAGGTCATTAAATGATAGAAATAAAACTTCCTGACAATTCCATTAAAAAATTCGAAAATCCTGTTTCTATATTTGAGGTAGCAGAGTCTATCGGCTTAGGACTGGCAAAAGCTACAGTTGCAGGAAAAGTAAATGGAAATTTAAAAGATGCCTGTGATTTAATCGAGGAAAACGCCTCTTTAGAAATTATTCGCGCACAAGATCAAGAAGGCTTAGAAATCATAAGACATAGTTGCGCTCACTTATTTGGTCACGCCCTTAAACAAATTTATCCTGACGCAAAGATGGCAATTGGACCAGTAATTAATAATGGATTTTACTATGACATCGATCTTGAAAAGTCTTTAACTAAAGATGACTTAGAAAACATTGAAACAAGAATGAAAAAGTTGTCGGCTTCAGATTACGAAGTCATCAAGAAAGTTATGCCAAAAATAAAGGCTGAAGAAATTTTTAAAAGTAGAAACGAAGACTATAAATTGGAAATTCTAAAAGACATTGATGATGAAGAAACTGTTGGTTTGTACTATCACCAAGAATATATCGATATGTGTAGAGGGCCTCACGTAAATTCAATGAAACACTTAAAAGCATTTAAATTGACTCATGTTGCAGGGGCTTATTGGAGAGGCGATTCAAAAAATAAAATGTTACAAAGAGTTTATGGAACTTTGTGGAATTCAGAAAAGGACTTAAAGAAACATTTAAGTAATATTGAAGAAGCTTCAAAAAGAGATCATAGAAAATTGGGTCAAAAATTTGATTTGTTCCATTTCCAAGAAGAAGCGCCAGGGATGGTTTTCTGGCATCCAAAAGGGTGGACAATTTTCAGGTTGTTAGAGAACTTCATTAGGGAAAAGCAATTAAGTGCTGGTTATGAGGAAATTAAAACACCACAAGTTTTGGACAGAAAATTATGGGAAAAATCAGGACATTGGGATAAATATAGAGAAAATATGTACATCACAGAAATAGATGAAGAGCATGCAAATGAAAAAAGAGTAAATGCCTTAAAGCCAATGAGCTGTCCTGCGCATGTTCAAATTTACAATCAAGGAATTAAATCTTATAGAGATCTTCCAGTAAGGTTAGCTGAGTTCGGATGTTGTCATAGATATGAAGCCTCGGGAACTTTGCATGGATTGATGAGAGTAAGGCAATTAACTCAGGATGATGGACATATTTTCTGTACTGAAGATCAAATTGAATCAGAGACACAAAATTTTATAGAGGTACTTTCCGAGGTTTATGATGAATTAGGATTTAAGAATTTTAAAATAAATTTATCTACGCGTCCTGATGTCAGAGTAGGTTCAGATGAAATATGGGATAGGGCCGAAGATGCTCTTCAACAAGCCATAAATAAATTAAATTTAAAATATGAAGTTTCTGAGGGTGATGGTGCTTTTTACGGCCCAAAACTAGATTTTATTCTTACCGATGCAATCGATAGAGAGTGGCAATGCGGAACACTTCAATTAGATTTTAATTTACCGGAAAGATTAGATGCACGATTTGTTGGAGAAGATGGTGAAAAACATCACCCGGTTATGATGCATCGAGCAATTTTGGGATCAGTAGAAAGGTTTATTGGAATTTTAATCGAAGAATTTGATGGAAATTTTCCTGTTTGGCTGTCACCAATTCAAGCCGTAATAATTAATATTTCTCAAAAACATGAAAAAAAAGCTAGAGAAATTCAAGAAAAACTTAAAAGTAGAGGCTTTAGAGTGAAATTAGACTTGAGGAATGAGAAAATCACTTATAAAATCCGCGATCACTCAATGCAAAGAGTACCTTATCAACTTGTTGTGGGCGATAAAGAGGAAGAAACAAATACTGTATCTGTTCGAGCTCGAAAAGGTGAGGATTTAGGAAGCATGAAAATAGAAGATTTTTCTAACATGCTCAGCGAAAAAATAAAATCAAAGGAGGTTTGATTGGTTAAATTTTTTTTAGTTTCAGTCTAATTTATGGCTCAAGCAAGAAGGGCGTTCGAAAAAAGAAATAAGCAGCCCATTAACAAATTCATCAAAGCTGCAAAAGTAAGACTAATATCTCAAACTGGTGAGCAATTAGGAGTTGTAGACTTAAATGAAGCTTTAGATAAGGCTAAAGATCAAGATTTAGATCTTGTCCAAATGAATAACGACACAGACACGCCTGTTTGTAAGTTAATGGACTATGGAAAACATCTTTTTGATCAGAAAAAACAAAAAGCAGCCTCTAAGAAAAAAACCAAAAAAACTCAACTTAAGGAGATTAAATTTAGACCTGGAACTGACGAGAACGATTATCAAATAAAGTTAAGAAATATAATAAAGTTTTTGAATGAAGGGGATAAAACAAAAATTACAATGAGATTTAGAGGTAGAGAATTAGCTCATAAAGAAATAGGATTAAGGCTACTAAAGAGAGTAGAATCTGACCTTTCAGATATTGCCTCTGTGGAACAGGAGCCTGTTTCGGAAGGTAGACAATTCGTGATGCTTCTTAGCCCAAATAAAAAATAATTATGCCAAAAATTAAAGTTCACAGCGGCGCAGCCAAACGTTTTAAAAAAACCGGTAATGGTTTGAAAAGAAAACATGCAAATAAAAGCCATATTCTTACTAAAATGACAACTAAATCTAAAAGACAACTTCGTGGAACGGTTGCTTTGGCAGCAGGCGATGAAAAACTAGTCAAAAGAATGTTTAAGGAGAAATCTTAATGGCTAGGGTTAAAAGAGGAGTTGAAGCTAGAAGGAAGCACAAGAAAGTTTTAAAACTTGCTAAAGGATACCGTGGCGCAAGAAGCAGAACTTTCAAAGTCGCTAAGCAGGCTGTCACGAGAGCTGGACAATATGCATATCGGGATAGAAAAGTAAAAAAAAGAACCTTTAGATCACTTTGGATAGTGAGAATAAATGCAGCTGTAAGAGAACATGGGATGTCTTATAGTGTTTTTATGAATAGTCTGAAGAAGGCTAACATCAATCTCGATCGAAGAGTGTTAGCAAATCTTGCTGCCGAAGATTCAGAATCTTTTGCGGATTTAGTCGAAATTGCTAAACAAAATGCAGCATAATATGTTGTATGGATTTATCAAAACTTAAAGCGGATTTAAAAAAAGACTTTAATTCATCTTCATCTTCTGTAGATCTTCAAAATTTAAAAGTTAAGTATCTTGGAAAAAAAGGCAAGATAACTAATTTATCTAAAAAACTAAGTACATTTGAAAGAAAGGATCGACCAAAAGTAGGGAAAAAAATTAACGAACTTAAATTACTTTTTAACGAACTTAATGATAAAACTTCTCTTAAAATTGAAAAAAAAGAACTAGAAATTGAAATATCAAAAGAGCAAGTAGATGTTTCTCTTCCAGTGGATACATCTCAGAGAGGGGGGCTACATCCGATTACAAGAACAATTGAAAAAATATCCTCGTACTTTTTAACTAAAGGCTATCTTATTGAAGATGGCCCTGAAATAGAAAGCGAATACTATAATTTTGATGCGCTTAATATTCCACAAGATCACCCTGCTAGAGATATGCACGATACCTTTTATTTAAGTACTGGAGACTTGCTTAGAACTCATACCTCACCAGTTCAGATTCATGCTCTAGAAAAATATGAAATGCCTTTAAAAATCCTTTGCCCAGGAAAAGTCTATAGAAGTGATTCGGATCCAACACATACTCCTATGTTCCATCAAATAGAAGGATTAGTAATAGATAAAAATGTGAACTTTGGAAATTTGAAAAAGGAATTAGTTGATTTTTTGAATTATTTTTTTGGAAAGGATTTAAAAGTTAGATTTCGCCCCTCTTATTTTCCATTTACTGAACCCTCCGCTGAGGTAGACATTATGGATCAAAAGGGTTGGTTAGAAATAATGGGCTGCGGAATGGTTCATCCAAATGTTTTAAAAATGTCAGGCATAGATTATAAAAAATATTCTGGCTTTGCATTTGGCTTAGGAATAGAAAGAATGGCTAAGTTAGATTATTCAATTAGCGATATGCGCATTTTATTTGAAAATGACTTAAAAGCTATTTCGGGTAAAAAATGAAATTTTTAAAGTCTCATTTACTAGAGAAGGTGCCAATGAAAATTGACACTAGAAAACTTGAAACCGAGTTGACTAGACTTGGTTTGGAAGTGGATTCCGTAAAAAAATTTAAAAATAAAGCAGATTTTGTTTTAGATTTAGACTTAACGCCAAATCGTGGAGATTGTTTTAGCGTTCTTGGTATTGCAAGAGAGTTAGCAGCAGCCGAGAACAAAAAAATAAAACAAGAAATCGTTGATTTAAAAAAAACTGACCTTAAACCTAAAACCAGAGTTAAATTATCGGCTCAAGGTGCTTGTCCAAGGTATAGTTTTATTGAAATTTACAATTTTGATAATTCAAAAAAAATCCCAAATTTTATTCTGGATAGGCTTGAAGCTGGAGGAATTAATTCTATAAATCCTGTAGTTGATATTTTGAACTATGTCATGTTGGACTTTGGCCAGCCAATGCATGCATTTGATTTGGATAAAATTGGCAAGGTTATAGACGTTAGATATGCCAAGGATAAAGAAAAAGTAAAACTTTTGGATGAATCTACAAAAGTTTTAAACAAAAATTGTCTTGTTATTTCTGATGAGAATCAGGCATTAGCATTTGCTGGAATCATGGGGGGATTGAATTCTTCAGTGACAAACGAAACTAATTCCATTTTTATTGAGTCAGCTTTCTTCACTCCAGATGTTATTAGAGGTAAAGCGAGAAACTTCAATATACAAACCGATTCTTCACAAAGATTTGAAAGGGGAGTTGATTTTAATATACAAATTCAGGCTTTAAAAAAAGTAACCAACTTAATAATAAAATATTTATCAGGGTCTTATTCTGTTATTTCCACTGTTGAACAAAAAAAACATATTCCAGATCAAAGAAAGATTACTCTTAATTCATCAAATTTAAGAACAAAGCTAGGGTATGAAATCAAATCTAATAAAATAAAAAAAGTCTTAAAATCTCTTGATTTAAAAGTAGAGAGTTTAAAAAATAATTTTCTATCGGTTGAAGTTTCAAGTCATAGATTTGATCTAAAAATCGAAGAGGATCTAATAGAAGAAATTGCCCGAATTGAAGGATATGACAATATTCCTTCAATTGATTTAAAAACCACAAACCAACAATACAGAAACTCAAAATATCTTCAGTCTTTGCAGTTAAAGAAATATTTAGCAAACCAAGGATATCAGGAAGTTATTAATTACTCTTTTATAAATAAACAAATTTTAGATGATTTAGATATCATCCATGAAACTATCAAGATTAAAAATCCTCTCAATGAAAACCTAGAAGTCATGAGACCCAGTCTGATGCCGAGCTTAATAACAAACTTAAAAAGTAATTTAAATCGTGGAGAAACTTTTATAAAAATATTTGAAGAAGGAAAAGTTTTTAAACTAGATTCAGCAAAAAGCGAAACAAACATGTTTTCAGGCTTAATATTCGATCATGACAAGAAAAAAAATTGGAATGATAAAGCAATCTTTGATTTTTTTGATTTAAAAAAATTAATTATTGATATGTTGGGATATCTTTCTGCAACTAATATAAAGTTTATAAAGAGTAAAAACGTTTTTTTACACCCAAATATTTCTTTAGATGTTGTGGTTAAAGGAAAAATAATAGGATCTTTTGGAAGGGTTCATCCAAAAATTAACAAAAACTTTGGAATCAAAAAAACATTTTTTTACTTTGAATTCTTAACAGAATCCTTGTTTTTTGAAAGTGACATTAAGATAAATGAATCTTCAAAATATCCATCTATTCAAAGAGATTTATCTTTTTTAATTCCTGGAAAAATAGATTTTGATAAATTATATGAATTAGCTAAAAAATTAGGCGGATCGAATTTAGTCAATTTCAAGCTATTCGACCTTTATCAAGAGTCTGAAAAAAACCAAGACTCAAGTTATGCTTTTAATTTCACTTGGCAATCAAAAAAGAAAACTTTAGAAGATAAAGAGATAGATTTGATAGTATCAGATATTATAAAAGGCTTTCAGAAAAAGTTTAACGCGAAACTTAGAAGTTAATATGTCTATCACTAAATCGGACTTAGTTAATCAATTGAATCAGAAATTAGGACTTCCCAAAAAAGAAAGCATCATGATTGTTGAGACTTTTTTTCAAGAAATTTCTGAGGCTTTGGCCAGAGGTGAGGAGGTAAAGTTGCCTGGATTAGGAAATTTTTCTACATCTTTCAAAAAAAGTAGACCTGGAAGAAACCCAAAGACAGGAAAACAATATGTAATTGAAGCAAGAAATGTCATAAGCTTTAAAGCTAGTAAAAAGTTAAGAAAAGAGCTCTAAATTAGTGGAAATTGATTTAAAAAAAATCCCTGATAAAAAATATTTTACAACTGCAGAAGTCACAAAAATTGTGGGCGCTAGAGCTCATACTTTAAGATATTGGGAAAGAGAATTTGATTCTTTGTTTAAATTAAAAAAGTTATCAAACAAAAGAGTTTTTAAAAAAAAGGATGTTATTAACCTATTAAAGATAAAAAGTCTTTTAAAAAATGAGGGCATGACTATTAAAGGTGCGAAGACTAAAATAAACGCCTTTGAAATAGACTTAAAATCTTCAGTTGACATTTTGCCTGTATTGAAGGAAATTTTAAAAGAATTAAAAAAATAGTTTGGGAGAGAATCATGAGAAGAATTGTTACAGGTCATAACAAAGAGGGTAAATCAATTATTAATATTGATGGTCCACCAGCAAGAACTTTAGGAGAAGATGTCGGAGGACTTTATGAACTTTGGAATACTGACGGAAAAGATGTAAATTCATTAGACTCAGTAGATAGGGCTAATTCAGATGTAATTCTATCTCCACCGGCTGGAGGAACTAAATTTAGGTATTTTCAAATCAATCCAGTTCCGGAGGGAGTTTCTGCTGAGTTCATTGAAGAAGCCACTGCTGAAGCATTCGAAAAAATGGGAGCAGCACATCATAGAGTTGATACAACAAGGCATCCAGCGATGCACAAAACTGAAACTGTAGATTACATAATTTTGCTTAAAGGCGAAGTTACTTTGATCCTTGATGAGGAAGAAGTCGCGTTAAAACCTTTTGACGTAGTTGTACAAAGAGGAACAAATCATGCTTGGGCAAATTATGGAAATGAACCGGCTCTCTTGATAGCAGTTTTAATCGATAGCAATGTAAGAGAGTAAATGCAGAAGAAATCAAAATCTTCACTAGATATTTTAAAAAATCGCGTCAATAAAACTCTTGATAGCGGTAGAAAGATTGCTCAAAAAAAACGTCATAAGAAAGGATATCGCACAGCTAGAGAAAATTTAGAACATCTCGTCGATACTGATTCTTTTATAGAGTATGGTCAGTTAGCCGTTGCTGCTCAAAGAAGTAGACGTGATTATGAAGAATTGATGACAGAAACAGCTGCCGATGGAATTATCACTGGTATGTGCAAAATTAATTCTGAAATTGTTGGCGAAGACAATTCAAACGCATTAGCAATAATCAATGACTATTCGGTACTTGCTGGGACACAAGGTTTTTTTCATCATAAAAAACTAGATCGCATATGTGAGCTAGCTGCAGATTCATTATTGCCAGTAGTAATGTTTACTGAAGGTGGAGGCGGAAGGCCCGCAGATACAGACGTTTCTACTCAAATTGCTGGATTAAATATCACCTCTTTTTCAAATTGGGCTGCTTTAACCGGAGATTCTCTTAAGATTGCAGTGAATAATGGCTATTGTTTCGCTGGGAATGCTGCTTTGTTTGGTTCCGCTGATATTTGTATAGCTACTAAAAGTTCTTGGATAGGAATGGCTGGTCCAGCGATGATTGAAGGAGGAGGTTTAGGAATATTCAAGCCCGAAGAAATTGGTCCGGCAGAAATGCACTATAAAAATGGACACTTAGATTACTTAGCTGAAAATGAAGAAGATGGAACAAACGTCGCTAAAAAAATACTTTCGTATTTTCAGGGCAAAGCTCAAATATGGGAGGCGAATGATCAATCTTTGATGGGTAGTATTATTCCTGAAGATCGAAGGATGGGTTTTCCAGTGAGAGATGTTATAGAAACCTTGGCAGATAAAAATTCATTTTTGGAGTTAAAAAAGGTTTTCGGACGAAGCGTAATTACGGGGTTTATAAGACTAGAAGGCAAGCCTTATGCTCTCATTGCTAATGATTGCCAACAACTGGGTGGTGCGGTTGATTCAGAAGCCTCCGATAAAGTCGCCAATTTTTTAGAAATTTGTAATCATCATGATTTACCTATAATTTCTTTAGTAGATACTCCTGGGTTTATGGTTGGACCGGACAGCGAAACTGAAGGAGCTTTTCGAAGAATGGGAAATTTTTTTAAACGCGGCTCCAAGGTCGAATCAAAAATTGTCGCAATTATTTTAAGAAGAGGTTATGGGTTGGGAGCTATGGCGATGACCGGAGGAAGCTTTTTAGATCCAATTTATACTGCATCTTGGCCAAATGGCGAATTTGGCGGAATGGGGTTAGAAGGATATGTGAAATTAGGCTTTAAAAAAGAATTAGAAGCTGAAAAAACTGAGGAAAAAAAACAGGCACTTTATAATAAACTGTTGGCGAAAATGTATGAAGTTGGTAAAGCAACTGAAGCGGCTTCGTATTTAGAAATGGATGCAGTTATAAACCCTGTAGATACTAGGGCAGTTATTATCAAAGCATTTGAAAATTTCGGGGCGTAGCGCAGCCTGGTAGCGCACTTGACTGGGGGTCAAGTGGTCGCAGGTTCAAATCCTGCCGTCCCGACCACAATTAAAATTTAAGAACTAACTATAATCTTCTTATCTAATAGATTCTTTCTCTCAGTTTCATTGATTCCAATATCAGATAATACTTCATGAGTATGTTCGCCTAATTTTGGAGCTGGTCTGGAAAGCTTAGTTGGAGTTTTGCTAAATCTTGCAGCTGGTCTAGCTTGTCTGACTTCACCAAAGCCGTCTATATTTATTCTTTGAATAGACTCATTAGCCAAAATTTGTTCATTATCTAAAAGTTCCATACGGTCTAGCAAAGGCGCGCTAGGAACTCCTTCGGCTTGTAGTCTCTCTAAAATTTCAGAGCTTTTCCATTTTGCTATTTCTTCACCGGTAATTTCTTTTCTTATTTGAGCATTTGCTACTCTCCCTGCAGGAGATGCGAATCTTTCATCATCAACTAAATCTTCTCTATTCAGAGCTTTGCACATGCCTTGCCATTCAGCATCAGATACAGCCCCAGCTGTTATATATTTGTCTTTGGCTTTATAAATTAGATCCTGACTGCCTTGGAGCTTTCTTACATCTATTTCATTTTCTGCAAAGACAATCCCAGCCATACCCTCTGGCCAGAAAAATGAAATCATGCAGTCCAACATAGACAATTCAATATGTTGAGCTGTACCGTGTTTTTCTCGAGCATATAAAGCTGCAGCTACTGCTTGAGCAGCAGTTAAGGCAGTGACTTTGTCCGCGATAATAATTCTGAACATTTTAGGCCTGCCTGTGTCTCTATCGGCTTGAATATCAGTTGCTCCGGAAAGCGCTTGGATGACAGGATCGTAAACTCTTGAATTTGCATAAGGCCCTCTATTTCCAAACCCGCTTATTGATACATATATTATTTTTGGGTTGAGTTTTCTTATTACCTCCTCTCCGAAACCCATTCTGTCGATAGCACCAGGACGAAAGTTTTGCATGAAGACATCAGCTTCAGAGGCTAGTCTGAGTAATATTTTTTTGCCTTCTTCTGTTTTCAGATCTAAAGCTATTGATTTTTTTCCTCGATTACATGAAAAGAAAACCGGATTTACCCCGTTATGAGGAGCTGCCATGTGTCTTACAAGTTCTCCAGTCAATGGTTCTACTTTTATTACCTCAGCGCCTTGATCTGCCAACATCATCGCTGCAACAGGTCCGGAAACCATGCCTGTCAAATCTAATACTTTTAAACCTGTTAAAGGACCCATTTTAAATTCTAGTAATTCACTTCCATCGCTTTAATGAAAGCAGTTCTTTTAATAATTTTTTCTCTATAAATTGTAATATTTTTTGACAATTCAAACTCATAAAAGATAGCCCAATCAAGACAAGACATCAATAGAATGTCAGCCAGACCAAATCCTCCTGAAAGCAAGTACTCGTTATTTTCCAGGTGTTTTTCTATTACTTTAAAGTGCCTCTGAAGATATTCTCTACAAGAAGCTACTACTTTTGGAGCAGCCCCGTAAATGTCTTTTAGATCATAATGGCGACGCATTACATAAAGACTGGTTTCGTCTACCTCTCCATAAATGTAATTACACCATTCATCTTCTTTTGCCATCTCTTGAGAAGATGAAGGGATAAAAATATTTTTAGATGGAAAGGTATTTTGAATATATTTACAAATTGCAACACTTTCTGAAAGTTTGAAACTCCCATGTTCAAGGCTAGGAATTTTTTGCTTCGGATTAAGAGAAGTGTACTCGGTTGTAAGTGTTTCTCCAGTTCTTGGTCCGATAGGGTTCAATTCATATTCAACCTTTAGTTCTTCAGCAATCCAAATTGGTCGTAGCGTCCTAGCAGTTCCGGCTCCCCAAAGTTTTATAATTTCATTAGACACAAGTTAATCATATAAAAAAAGGGGCTGTGAAGCCCCTTTTTTTTAACCTAATAATTTACTTTTAGAAGTAAAATTTATTTTTCTAGGTTTTTGGTCTTCAGGAATAACTCTTTCTAGACCAATGTAAAGCATTCCATTGTTCAAAGCTGCACCTTTAATAATCATGTCATCAGAAAGCACAAACTTTTTAACGAAATTTCTAGCAGCAAGACCTTGGTGAACTATTCCTTCACTTGCATCTTTATCTTTTGTTCCGGTAATAGTTAAGTTTTCACCTGCCGCTTCAATATCTAATTCACTTTCTTCAAAGCCTGCAACTGCAACTTCAATTGTGTATTGCTCCTCATTAACCTTCCTTATGTTATAAGGGGGGTAATTAGAGGTTTGTTTGGAATTTGCCAGCAAGGATAATGTATCTATCGTTCTGTCAAATCCTACTGAAAATGGAGAAATATCTCTCCATAAAAGTTCAAATGTATTGTTTATCATTTTTTACTCCTTTAGTTAAGCAAGTTAAAATTACGTTGACCTTAAAAGCATCAACACTTTTTATATGGGGCACTTTTCTTAAAAAACAATAGATAGGTATAATTTAAGAGTGTTATCTTTTAAGAATCAAAATTGTTCTTTGACCCTTAGAGAGGGGATTGAAGAATATAATGACTATCTTCGCGCTAATGGAAAAGAAGTTTTAGCTCAATTGCGAGACTCGTCAATTGTCCAAGATCATGATGTGACGCATGTCATTTTTGGTTTAGATACTACTTTAGAAGAAGAAAGTTTACTTGACACTTGGGTTTTGTGGTGTTGTTCCTATCGATTGAGCCATTTAATGTCATATTCAAAACAACCTGAAATCAAAGATTTGTACAAAAAACTATTGAGAGAGGTTGGAATTTTTAAATTCTTAAAGCTTCTAGTTAACGTATTTCCGACTAAATTCAAAATTATTTTTAAACATAAAAAATTAATGAAAAAAAAATGGCCATTTGAATTTCCAGAGGCATACTACGACAGAAAGATTTTTGACTTGAGAGAAGAATATGGAATTGAAATCTTAAAAGAAGAGGATAAACAATTCAGAAAGTTAAATTGGTCTGGAGCTATAAAAAATTAGACGTCATTTTTATTAAACAAAGGGAGGAAAAAAATGGATAAAACTCATTGGATCACTGTTGTAAGTGAAAAAGTGCTTTTGGCAATCATAGGCGTGGCTACCTGTTTAGCCGCCCTACAACATCTTTACAACATGTACTTATCAATGGAGATCATGCTTGCAGATTTGTTTTTGTTGTTTATCTTTACAGAAATCCTAGCGATGGTTGCTGCATTTTACAGTTCAAAGAGAATACCAGTGACATTGCCAATTATAATTGCCATAACAGCATTGTGCAGATTAATCGTGATGCAAAATAAAGATATGGACGCTTTGATTATAATTGCAGAGGCAAGTGCTGTAATAATTTTGGCAGGAGCAGCTTACATTATGAGCTTAAAAGACAAAATTAGTCTCGAGAAATTAAAAGATAGAGATTAACTTTTTCTATTTTTTTTGACTTTGAATTTTAGTAATTCTTTTTTTATTTCTTTAGAGATTAATTCATGATTTAAATATTCACAAAACTTTTCCACATCTTTTTCAGATGAAGGGTCGGTTGCTATTAATTCAATTACATCTCCTGGTTTAGCTTCATGAATGGCTCGATGCAAAAGCATAATTGGTTCAGGACAAATCAATCCTTTTGCATCAATTTTTTGCGTCATAGTATCTGAGTCTTTCTATGTCATTCTCTTCGGCTTTTTCTCCATACTGGATTTCAATAATGTGACATGGTTCATCAAAGGGATTTGTAATTTGATGCCAAGCTTTCTTTTGAACATGAAAAACTTCTTCTTTTTTAAGATTTATTGATTCAAAATTTTCAGCATCTTTTTCGCTAAAATTCACAACACAAGAACCTTTAGATACAAACCAGATCTCATTTCTATGAAAGTGTCTTTGAAAGCTCATCCCGTTATTTGGCGATATTATTAATTCTTTTAGTTTAAGATTTTTATCTTCAAATAAATTAAAAAATTTTCCCCAAACTCTCTTCTCAGATGGGTATTCAAAATTTTTTAGAATCCAGCTAGAAGAGTTTTTTTTATCTTTGCCGCCAACACCAAAATGAAAGCTAACTCCTTTGACTTCCATTTCAGGAATATTTTGTTCATTCCTATCTCCACCATTACAAAAAAGTATTTCGTCATTTGGATGATCTAATTTGATTTTTTCTAAAGCGTTTTTACAACTTCCTGCTTCGTCATCTTCAAAAGCAATTACTTCGTCGACAAATCTTATGTTGGAAAGAATTATTTTTCTTTCCTTGAAGGGCATAAAAAATTTGCCCTTTTTATTTTTTAACCAGTCATCGCTATTTAAGGCAACAATCAGCCTGTCACCCATAGATTTAGCTTCTTTCAAATAAGCTATATGACCCGAATGAATGGGGTCGAACCCTCCACTAACTAAGACAACTTTCATAATTAAATTTTAATCTATCTTCTCTAAAAGACTTTAAAGTTTTTGTCATTAATTGCTCTTTTCGTGGTTTGATCTAATCTTATAAAAACTAAAAAGGATGCAAGTAAAACTCCAAAACACAATCCTATCCACATTCCAATTGCTCCTCGGCTGGAAACTATTAGGTCTGTCAAACCTAAAACATATCCTATTGGTAGGCCAAAACACCAAAAAGCAATAATCATTATGTATAGAGGGGCTAGGGTATCTTTGTAACCTCTCAAAGCTCCTTGTCCAGTAAAACTCACTCCATCTGAAAGTTGCATAAAAGCTGCTATGAATATCAATGAAGCAGATAAAGAGACTACAGCCGGATCTGTGTTAAAGAAAGATGCAAAAAGTGTTCCAAAGTTGTAAAGCAATATAAAGTTAAAACAAGCCAATATGACTGCGATGACGATAGCAAAGAAAGAGGAGTATCTTGCTCTAACAAATTCTCCAGCACCAAGCAGATTTCCAGATCTCACAGCAGCTGCTAAACCTATAGAAAGCGGTAGCATGAAGGTAACGGTTGTGACTTGCATTGCGATCGCATGAGATGCGATTGTATTCTCTCCTAAATTACTCAAGAGCAAGCCGCTTCCACTGAAAAGACCAAATTCTACAAAGATACAAGCTCCAATAGGAAATCCTAGTTTAAATATTTCTTTAATTTTTCGTAAGTCTGGTGCGTGATACCCCTTGAATAATTTTGCTTCTTGATAGGGTTTAGAAAAATATATATAGATAGTTAGCGCGATAAGAGCGGTCCATGAAGAAATAGCAAACGATACTCCGCATCCGCTGCCACCAAGCTCGGGAAATCCGAATTTCCCAAAAATTAAGACGTAATTCAATAACGCACTCAGAGTGACCATTCCTAGATTAATTATTGTTATAGGAATCGGTCGAGTAATTCCTTCGCTAAATGATTTTAAAGGTTGGAATAAAAACAGGGCCGGAGTACCTACCAATAGGCCCAATAAGTAATTTTTAGTTATTTTTTGAACTTCCTCAGGGGTCTTAAAAAAATCTAAAATATTGCCGGCAAACCCAAGATATAAAGACACTAAAATTATTAAAGGTATGCAAAGCCAAAAAGCTTGTTTTAAAAGCGGCCCAATTTCTTTATGTTTTTTGGCTCCATGATATTGTGCAACATACGCTGTTATTATAAAAAGGCTACCACCCAAGCCAAAAAAAATTGGCCAAAAAAGCATATTACCAGTCGCTACAGCAGCCTGATCTACGGTATTATAATTTCCAGTCATCATCGCTGCGATTACACCAGTAGCATGAGTAGCCAATTGAGAAAAGTAAATTGGTATCGCAAGGCTAAAAAAAACTTTTAATTCAAAACCAATCTTATTCGAGCTGCCTATAGGTTCAATAATGTTTTTGTCATCAGTAGCATTCATAAAAGGTAGGGTATGATACTACTTGAAAATTAAATTTGGAGATTAAAATCAGAAAAGACAATAGACCTTTTTGGTTGAAACGAATTAATTGGTGGCTCGATCAAAAGTATATTAAGTTTAAAATTGCACCTCAATTTGAAAAGATTGGCGAGGGACCTTTAATTCTTGGTGTGAGATATTTACATGTTAATGGAGAGGGGATTTCAGTTGGAAATTTTGCTACTTTTATATCTGCACTTGATTCCCATATTCATTTAACAACCTGGAATGCTGACACTTACGAAGGAAAAATTGAAATCGGAGATTTCTGTCTATTCAGTCCCGGCGTAAGAATATCTGCTGCAACGAGTATTAAAATTGGAAATTCTTGTATGTTTGCTAACAGCGCTTATATTTCTGATTCTGATTGGCATGGAATTTATGATAGAGCTTTACCGGTAGGAAAGTCCGAAGAAGTAGTACTAGAAGATAATGTTTGGATTGGCGACGGCGCGATTGTCAGCAAAGGAGTGACTATAGGAAAAAATTCAATTGTTGGAGCAAGATCGGTAGTTATAAAAGATGTTCCTGAAAACGTTATTGTGGCAGGCAATCCTGCACAAGTAGTAAAAGAATTAGACGAAAATGAAAGATTAATTTCTAGAGCCGATATGTTCTCTTCGCCAGATGAACTAGACGCTTTATATTTGAAAATAGACAGGATCAGTTTAAAAGAAAATTCTTTTCTTGGCTGGATTAAAAGCAAGTTATTTCCAGGAAAAAATAATTAATGAAAATTATTATCGATAAAGATCTTCAAGAGCTTTCCGAAATATTAAATCGAGATGAAACTTTAAAAGTTTCATGCCTTGCTCCAAAAGATATAAATAACAAAAATATCAAAAGTGCTGAAGCTTTATTTTTAAGGTCAATAACTAAAATTGATAATAAACTTTTAGAAAACACCAAAGTAAAGTTTGTTGCGTCTTTGACTTCGGGAGAAGATCATATAAACCACGAAACTCTCAAAAATTTAGACATATCCCTGTCTTCGGGACAAGGTGGAAATACGCTCGCAGTAGTTGAATATGTTTTGAGCACTTTATCGATTTTGTTGATTGGTAAAAAAATAACTCCATTTGAAACAAAAATAGGAATAATTGGATTTGGAAGAATCGGAAAAAAATTAAAAGAAATATTGGATGCAATAGGATTTCCAAATATTATCTACGACCCTTACATTCCAGAGTGTTCAGGAACTTTGACGGATGTTTTAGAATGTGATGTCATAACTCTTCATTGTTCCTATTCAAAACAAGGTAAATTTCCTTCTCATCACCTACTGACTGATCAACATTTAAACAAGCTCAGCAAAAAAAAATTTTTAATCAATTGTTCTAGAGGGGAGGTTTTAACTGAAGATTATTATGAATTAAAAAATAATAATTTCGTTTTTGATGTGTGGCCAAAAGAAAATGAACCAAACTTTGAAAATTACAGTAAACCCATGATCGCAACTCCGCATATTGCTGGCAAAACAATTGGCGCAGAAAATAATTTCTCTTTTAATGCTTTGAAAGACTTTAATAATTTTTTTGATTTAAATTTAAACTATTCTAGCACTCACAGAATCAAAGAGGTTTTTGTTGGAAAGTCATTGGAAGAGGAGATTAATTTTTTTGGATTACCCGCTTCTTTAATTTTAAAAGTTTATGATGTTAGAGAAGACGATTTAATTTTTAAAAAATATTTCGACAATGAAAATATCAATGAAGATTTTCAAGATTTAAGAATTTCACTTAAAAGATTAGGAATAACTAATCACAAGATAACTGGCGATGTAAGCAATAAGTCAAAATCACTAATGAATTTGATGGGATTTAGACTCTAAGCATCATTCAATTTGTCTTGTATAATATCTCGATGATTAACCCTAATAATCTTTTGTCTGCGGAAGAACTAGCTTCCTTAAGAGAGACTAAGGATTGGAAAAACTATTTGGCTATTTTAAGTATTTGGTCTCAAATTATTTTAGGTTTTATAATTTTCGCAATTTGGCCCTCTTTAATTACTTTTTTAATCTCATCTTTGATCATTGGCACGAGACAATTCGCTTTGGTCATTATGATGCACGATGGCGCTCATAATTTGATATCTAAAAATAAAAAAATTAATGATTTCATTTCTCAGTGGCTTTGTGCATTTCCAATGATGACAGAGACAGGTACTTATAGAACCTATCATTTAAAACATCATAAGCATACAGAGACAGATTTAGACCCGGATAAAATTTTGACAGATCCTTTCCCAGTATCAAAGGCAAGCTTTTCGAGAAAAATCCTCAGAGATTTGACTGGCATTTCAGGCCTAAGAAGATACTTAGGTTATTTTTCATCTGCGTGGGGACCTAACGAGAAAAATTTAATATCTCACCTGAAGCATTTTTTTTCTAAACTTTACGGATTCTTAATCTGCCAAAGTGTGATTCTTTTAGTTTTAGCTTTTTTTGGATTGCCTTGGTTATATTTGCTGCTATGGTGGATTCCGAAACTGACAGTTTTTAGTTTATTTTATAGATTGAGAAACATTGCAGAACACGCATGTACTTCAGGAGTAGAAGATTTCTCAAATACCCGTACTACTTTGTCGCCAATGTTGATTAGATATTTCATTGCTCCTTTAAATGTTAATTATCATTTAGAGCATCATCTTTTTATGTTTTGTCCATGGTATAACTTGCCTAAAGCCCATGAAATGCTGAAGACAAAGGAATTTTATAAAGATTTAGAAGTCGAACAAGGTTATTTCAACGTTTTTAAAAAGGTGATAATTTGAGATGGATAAAAAAGAACTCAAAAATAAATTATCAGAAGCTTCTTACATTGTTACTCAAGAACATGGAACAGAAGCTCCTTTTTCAGGGGAGCTTTTAGATATTAAAGATGAAGGAACGTTTTCATGCGTTTGCTGTGGAAATAAATTATTCTCTTCTAGGACGAAATATGATTCTGGGACAGGTTGGCCAAGTTTTTGGCAACCTTATAGCGAAATAGCTGTGAAAAACTTTGAAGATAGAAGTCATGGAATGGTTAGAGTTGAAGTAAGATGTGGCTCCTGCGAGGCTCACTTGGGTCACGTTTTTCCAGACGGTCCTGAACCAACAGGTTTAAGATATTGTATGAATTCAGTAGCAATGATCTTCGAGCCAAAAAGTGAATAGTTTTTGGAAGTCGTCTCTAACTTTCTCTTTTTTTACGTTAATTTCAAGAGTATTTGGCTATTTGAGAGATCTGACTTTGGCTGCTTTTTTGGGAGCAGGCCAAATTTACGACGTCTTTGTTGTAATTTTCAGAATACCTAATGTTTTTAGGAGCTTTTTTGGCGAAGGAGCAATGGCTCAGTCATTGGTACCAAGTATTATTGAAGCAAAAGAAAATATAAATTTATTTTTAAATCAAATCTTTTCGCTATTATTTTTCTCACTGATCCTTTTTGTTGTCTTAGTGGAAATTTTTCCTGAATTCTTTGTTTCTATTTTTGCTCCAGGATTTTTACAAGATACGTCAAAATTCGAAGATGCGACTTATTTCTTGAGAATCGCTTTTCCTTATATTCTCTTGATATCTTTGACTGCATATTTTGGTGCGATACAAAATTCAAAAAAAGTTTTTCAATTCGTTGCTGCTACACCAATTTTCTTTAATCTGAGTTTAATTTGTTTTGCTTTTTCATTTTCAGAGCTTTCACTGAAAATTCTTGGCATTGCAGTTTTGATTGCAGGGTTTGTACAGCTTCTATTAAATTTTTTTGTGGTTCTTTATTTGGGCGTCCTGCCAAAAATAACCATTTACTTTGATAGCATAACTTTAAAATCTTTTTTTAATAAATTCGTTCCTGCAATTTTTGCTGCGGGCGTTTATCAGCTCAATGTTCTTGTAGATACCATCTTTGCCTCATTTTTAGTTACTGGTAGTCCTACGTGGTTATACTTATCCGAAAGATTAATTCAGTTCCCTTTAGGATTGTTTGGAGTTGCAGTTGCTTTAGTTTCGTTGCCGAATCTTACTGAGCTTTTTTTAAAAAATGAAATGAAAAAGATAAGTTTTCTTAGTTTTAAAATTTTGGGGCTTTTATTTGTAATGGGAATAGCATTTTTTTTAGGTGCTTATTTTTTTGGAGACTTGATAATACAATTACTTTTCAAGAGAGGAGAGTTTACTTTTTTTGATGTAGAAATGACGTATTTAGCACTTCAAGGGTATGCAATTTCATTGGTCTTTCTCTTACCACAAAAATATTTTAATAGCCTTTTTTTTGCGATTTCTAGAACTTCAATGGTTGTTCTTACGGGGGTGCTTGCACTGATAACAAATTTAATTCTCAATTATTATTTTATTTTTGAATTAGATTTAGCTCACTATGGTCTAGCTTTGGCAACATCAGTGAGCAGTATTATTGTTTTTTTTGTGAGTATTTTTTGGCTTTTTAAACAAAAAATATTAATGGTGTAGCGATATGTATTTGATAAGGGGTCTTCAAAACATTAAGTTGTTTAAAAACAGATTTCCAGAATCTGAAATTATTGCGACGATAGGTAATTTTGACGGTCTCCATTTAGGACATCAAAAAATAATTTCTAATATGAAAGAAATCGCATTAGAAAAAAATCTAAAAACTTTAGTAATATTCACTGAACCTCATGCAAAAGAGTTTTTCGCAGAAAAGTCAGAACTTATTGAAGAGCCTAAAAGGATATCTCCTTGGCGAGATAAATTTGAAAGATTAAAAACCCAAGATGTAGATTTTGCTTTTTATCTAAAATTCAATACAAAACTTCAATCCATGACGCCTGAAGATTTCATAGAAGTTGTCTTAAACAATCTAAATATTAAGCAACTGACAATAGGCGATGATTTTAAATTTGGGTACCAAAGGAAAGGAGATTACGAAATGCTATGTGATTGGGGAAAAACAAATCAGATAGTTGTTGAAAAGACACCTACTTTTTCTAAAGACAATAGAAGGTGTAGCAGTTCATGGATAAGAGAAGCGTTATCAAATGATGATTTCAAGCTAGCAGAGGATTTATTAGGAAGAAGGTATACCTATTCTGGCAAAGTAGTTAGTGGAAACAGCCTAGGAAGAACTATAGGAGTGCCTACAGCAAATTTATGGTTGCCCAAAAGTAATCTGCCTATAAAAGGCGTTTATGCAGTAAGAGTTAAATTTGAAACTAAAAGCTATCAAGGTATTGCAAATATGGGAATAAGACCTACTATTGGCGGAGAAAATCCTGTCTTAGAAGTTCATATTTTTGACTTTGATAAAAATATATACGGAAAAAGAATTGAAGTTGAATTTTGTAATAAAATAAGAGAAGAAAAAAAATTTTCAGGCCTAGAAGAATTGAAATCTCAAATATTAAAGGACATAAAATTGTCAAAAAAACTCCTAAATACGTGAAGCAACTTAAAGACACCTTAAACTTGCCATCCACTAAGTTTTCAATGAAAGCCAACTTGGCTCAAAAAGAACCTAGTTTGTTGGATTATTGGAAAAATTTAAATCTTTATCAGTTAATTCAAGAAAAAAACAAAGACAAGCCGCTTTTTAATTTGCATGATGGACCTCCCTACGCAAATGGACCTATTCATTTAGGACATACTGTTAATAAAATTTTGAAAGATATTATTGTAAAGACAAAGAACTTATCTGGTTTTTACGCTCCTTATGTTCCAGGCTGGGACTGTCATGGACTTCCAATTGAGTTAAATGTTGAAAAAAAGTATGGAAAACCAAACAAGGATATTTCAGTTGAGGAATTTAGACTCAGATGTAGAGAGTATGCCAACCAACAAATTGCAATTCAAAAAAAAGATTTTGTGAGGCTTGGAGTTTTGGGAGATTGGGAAAATCCCTATAAATCTATGGATTATAAGTTTGAGGCAAATATTGTGAGAGCTTTAGGGAAAATAATCGAAGCTGGGCATTTATCTAGAGGTTTTAAACCAGTTTATTGGTGTGAAAATTGTCTTTCGGCTCTGGCTGAAGCTGAAGTAGAGTATCTCGAAAAAGAATCCACTGCGATAGACTTACTATTTCCTATTGAATCAGAAGGTATAGAAAGTCTTTTTGATACAAAGCTTACATCTGAAGCCTTTATAGCTACTTGGACAACAACTCCCTGGACATTGCCAGGTAACAAAGCAATGTCAATAAACCCAGATTTTGATTATGATCTGATTGAAATAGAAATCAATTCGTCTAAGAAATCTTTAGTTGTTTCTTCTAAATTATTGCAGAAAACTCTAGAGCGATACGAATTAGGAAAATTTAATTCTTTAGGCCAAGTTAAGGGCAAATATTTAGTAGGACTTAAATGTAAACATCCTTTTTTAGATCAAGAATCATTAATAATTTCTTCTTCGCACGTAACAGACGAAATAGGAACAGGATTTGTTCACACCGCGCCTGCACATGGATTGGAGGATTATGAAGCATGTAGAGATTATGACTTTGATAACTCTAGTTTAGTCCAAGCAGATGGAAAATTTTTAGAAGGTGTTCCATACGTTGGGGGAAAAAAAATTTCCGAAGCAAATCAAGTTGTAATGGACACACTGAATTCTAAAAATTTACTAATGTCTAAAAACAAATATAGGCATAGCTTTCCTCATTGTTGGAGGCATAAAACTCCACTTTTTTTTAGAGCAACTCCTCAATGGTTTATTTCAATGGACAAGAATGACTTATTAGATAACTGTTTAAAAAAAATTGATGAAATAAATTGGCTACCTGAATGGGGTAAATCAAGGATTAATTCAATGTTATCGGATAGGCCAGATTGGTGTATTTCAAGACAGAGACATTGGGGAGCTCCCATCCCACTATTCGTTAATAAAGAAACAGGAAAATTGCACAAAGACACATTAAAAATTATTGAAAAAGTTGCAGAAAAAATTGAAAAGAGTGGAGCTGAAAGCTGGTTTTTGTCAGATCCTGTTGATTTTTTAGGATCAGAAGCTAATGAATACGAAAAAATAACTGATACTTTAGATGTTTGGTTTGATTCTGGAGTTACTCATTTTTGTGCTCCAGATCAACAAAATAAAGGAGGTACTCCCGCCGATCTTTATTTAGAAGGCTCAGATCAACATAGGGGGTGGTTTCAATCTTCGTTATTGACGGGACTCGCTATTAAAGAACAATCACCCTATAGAAATGTTTTAACTCATGGTTTTGTTGTGGATGCCGACGGTAGAAAAATGTCTAAATCCTTAGGAAATGTAATTTCTCCTCAATCGGTATGGAATAAAAAAGGAGCAGATATTTTGCGAGCTTGGACTGCTTCAACTGATTTTAGAAATGAAATGAATTTTTCAGAAGAGTCTCTCGAACGAATCTCAGACGCTTATAGAAGAATAAGAAATACTTTAAGGTTTTTAATGGGAAATCTTAATGACTTTGACTTCAAAAAAGATAAGGTTACTGCGAATGACTACACAGAGCTTGATAAGTGGATCACTTTGAAAGCAAAGAATTTACAGGAAGAAGTTATCAAGGATTATGAAAATTTTGAAATACATCTTGCATTTCAAAAAGTCTTAAATTTTTGTACAAATGAATTAGGCGGGTTTTATTTAGATATCATTAAAGACAGGCTTTATACATCAAAAAAAGAAGGGGTCGCAAGAAGATCCGCTCAATCTTCAATGTATCAAGTTTACTCTTCCTTGCTAACTTTAATATCTCCAATTCTTTCTTTTACAGCCGAAGAAGCTTACCTAGAAAATAATGGTGAGGGCTCTTCGATTTTTTTATCTTCTTGGTTTGATGGCTGGGAAGAATTTGACCAAAGGATTGAAGATGATTTATGGGAGCAATTAGTTTCTCTAAAAAATAATGTAAACAAAGAAATAGAAGAAAAAAGAAACCTCGGTAAATTAGGTTCTTCTCTTGAAGCCAAAGTTAGTCTTAAATGTAACGATAAATCTTTCATGCAACTTAACGATTTAAAAAATGAGTTGAAATTTTTGTTTATTTCTTCTGATGTAGAACTTCTTTTAGATGATAGAGTTGCTCATCCCCAAAACGACGCAATAAAAATTGATGTTTCAAAAAGTGACAATTCAAAGTGCGACAGATGTTGGCATTTTGTAGATAATCTAATTCCTTATCAGGATGAAAAAATTTGCTCTAGGTGTGACGAAAATATAAAAGGTTCTGGAGAAATTAGATTATTTTTTTAATACAAAAAAAAACTTGGCTTTTTAGTTTACTTTCCTTATTAGTTTGTATTGATTTTTTCTCAAAAAATTACGTATTCAATAATTTTGATCTATATCAATCGGTTGAAATCATATCTTTTTTAAAAATTTCTTTTATTAAAAATTATGGAATTGCTTTCAGTCTTTTTAATGATTCATCATTAAATTTGAATATGATTTTCAGTCTTTTAGTTTTTATGATTTGTAGTTATTTGTTTTACCAAATTTTTTTTAGACCTAGTGCGATGGAAAGCAAAATTTTTAAAAACTTATCATTTATTTTCATTCTCTCTGGAGGGATTGGAAATCTCTTAGACAGATTGATTTATGGATATGTAATAGATTTTATTGATATAACATTCAACCCCTATGTGTTCAATTTGGCGGATTCTTATGTCACTATAGGCGTGTTGATGTATTTAATATTTTCACTTAAAAAAGTTCCAAATGAAGATTATTAAACTTGCAAATCCAAGGGGATTTTGTGCGGGCGTTGACCGTGCGATTGATATTGTTTCCAAAGCATTAGAAATTTATGGTCCGCCAATATATGTAAGACACGAAGTTGTTCATAACAGAAAAGTAGTTGAAGACTTAAAATCTAGAGGTGCAAAATTTGTGGAAGAGCTATCGGAAATCCCAGATGACGGTATTACAATTTTTTCCGCTCATGGAATCTCAGAAAAAGTTGAGAATGAAGCCAAGAACAGAAATTTAAAATTTTTTGATGCTACTTGTCCCTTAGTCTCAAAAGTACATAAAGAAGTAATCAGATTTGCCGATGCTGGCAAAGATATAATCATGATTGGTCATAAAAATCATCCAGAAGTGGAAGGTACATTAGGAAGATTTCCAGAAAATTCGAGTGGGCAAATGTATTTAGTTGAAAATATTCTGCAAGCAGAAACCTTGAAAGTGAATCAACCTGAAAATTTATGTTTGGTTACTCAAACCACTCTTTCGGTATCAGATACTGAAGAAATAGTTCTAAAACTAAAAGAAAAATTTCCAATGCTTCAAGAACCTAAGTCCGAAGATATTTGTTACGCAACTCAAAATAGACAAGATGCAGTAAAGCAACTAGCTTTGGAATCAGATCTAATATTAGTTGTAGGCTCAGAGAATAGTTCTAATTCAACCAGACTTAAGGAGTTAGCAGAAAATTGTGGAGTAAAATCGTTTTTAGTTGATGATCCTGAAAAAATCAGCTCAATAAATTTAGAGGGTGTGAAAATAATGGGCATTACAGCTGGAGCTTCAGCTCCTGAGGAGTTAGTTCAACAGATGGTTAGTAAGTGCAGTACTTTGGGATATAAGGTTAACCAAGAGATATCTGGGCTTAAAGAAGAAGTCTTTTTTAAATTACCAGCGGAATTGAGATGACCAATAAGATTGCAATTATAGGGGCTGGTATTGCCGGTACAACCACGGCTTATTCTTTAGCGAAACAAGGCATGGATGTAACGTTAATAGATTCTAGAAGGTACCCGGCTATGGCAACAAGTTATGCTAACGGAGGACAATTAAGCGCAAGTAATTCAGAGGTTTGGAATACGCCTAAGAACATCATAAATGGAATGAAATGGATGTTTAAAAAAGACGCTCCACTTTTATTTAACCCATCGCCCAGCCTTGAAAAATATAAATGGATTTTAGGTTTTTTGGCAGCTACTTTTGACGGCAAACATAAAAGCAAGACTCAAGAGACGATAGAATTGGCAAAAAGAGCTAGAGAGCTTTACTACAAAATATCGGACGATGAAGGTATAGAATTTGATCTGCTTAAAAAAGGAATATTGCATTTTTACGACACTCAAAAAGAGTTAGATATTGCTGCTGCAAAAGCTTCCTGGTTAGATCAAGAGGGAATGGAATGGGAAGTTTTAGACATTGATCAAGTCGAAGATTTAGAACCTGCTCTCAAAAGTTCAAATAATCAAAAAAAATTAGCTGGTGGAATCTATACTAAATCTGATGCTAGCGGTGATATCCATAAATTTTGTAAAAACATGCATAAACTTTTGGAAGAAAAATATGCAGTCAAGTCATTATTCAACACAGAAATTGAAAGCATTTATAAAGACAAAGACAAGGTCATATTATCTGCTGCCACAGAATCGGAAACCACTGGCTATCATTTCGATAAAGTTGCCATTTGCGCTGGTATTGATACTCAAAAATTTGCAGACATACTTGGAGATAAAATGCGAGTTTACCCAGTAAAAGGATACAGCGTGACAATTCATTTAGAAGATGAGAAATCAAAAAAATCAGCTCCACAAGTATCACTTCTTGATGATCCGAAAAAAATAGTTTCTAGTCGATTAGGAGATAGACTAAGAGTTGCAGGTACTGCTGAATTAGCAGGAAAAAATAAGGATATCAGGCAAGATAGAATAAGGCCTCTTTTGGGCTGGGTAAGAGAATATTTTCCTGAAGTAAGTACTGAAAATTATACGCCATGGGCAGGATTGAGACCCATGACTCCAAATATGATGCCCCTTGTGTTTGAGAGCAAAGCCAAAGGAATTTTTTACAACACTGGTCATGGTCATTTAGGTTGGACGCTTGGAGCTGCAACAGGAGATTTATTAGCAGCAAAGATTTTAGATGCTAATTGAAAAAGGATGGGTTAAGGAAGCTCAAAAAATACCTTCTCCTAATTACGAAGACAGGCCAAGTAATACTTCTATAGATTTGCTTGTCATTCATTGCATTAGTTTACCTCCTGGCCAATTCGGAACCGGTGACATAGATGATTTTTTTCAAAATAAACTTAACATCAAAAAACATGAGTATTTTGAAAGCATTTCTTCATTAAAAGTTTCATCTCATTTTTTGATTGAAAGGTCGGGATGTTTGAAACAATATGTTTCAACAGAAAAAAAGGCTTGGCATGCTGGTGTTTCAAGTTATAAAGGCAAAGAAAATTGTAACGATTTCTCAATAGGTATTGAATTAGAGGGAACTGAAAATACAGAATACGAGAAAGTGCAATATAATATTTTAGTGGAATTGATCGATATTCTATTGAAAAAATATCCAAATATCAGCAAAGATAGAATTGTCGGACACTCTGAAATTGCTCCAAAAAGAAAAAAAGATCCCGGAATAAAGTTTGACTGGAAGTTTATAAAATCTAAAATTTAATCATGCCTTCTTTTGATATTGAATCTAAAGTAGATTCTCATGAATTAACAAATGCAGTAGATCAAGCCAATAGAGTGATTTCTAATAGGTTTGATTTTAAAGACGCTAACGCGATATTTGAAATTAACGAGGAAAGATTGTCCTTAAAGGCAAAAGAGGCTTTCCAAGTTGACCAGATGATACCAATATTGAAGGAGAGTTTATCGAAAAGATCAATTGATTTGAAAGCAATTAAATTTGGCGAAAAACTTTCCAATAACAACATGACCACTTTAGAGGCAGAAATTATTCAAGGAGTAAATCAAGAAATTTCTAAAACTATTATAAAAATTGTTAAAGATTCAAAAATTAAAGTTCAGAGTTCAATTCAGGGCGACAGCATAAGAGTTTCAGGGAAAAAAAGAGATAACCTTCAGGAAGTTATATCTTTAATTAAACAAAAAGAACTGGAAATTCCTCTGCAGTTTGTAAATTTTAGAGATTAATTATGTCCTGGCTCTTTTCCTTGAGGAGTTATTTTCAACCTAGAGTTCTTCTCATTGCTGCGTTAGGAGTCCTATCTGGATTACCTTTGGGGTTGCTTATAGACCCTTTGAGATATTGGTTATCAGAAATAGGAATTGAAAAATCTACTATCGGGTTACTTTCTCTGGTAATGCTTTCTTATTCGCTCAAGATGTTTTGGGCGCCTTTAGTCGATCGATTAAGAATTCCTTACTTGAATAAAATAGGACAAAGAAAAAGCTGGCTTATACTTTCGCAGTTTTTAACTTTTTTTTGTATCTTAGCGGTTGGATTTATAGATCCTTCACAAAAGCTAAATGTTTTTGTCTTATTTGTCTTAGCATTGAGTTTTTTTTCGGCAACACAAGATATCTGCGTGGATGCCATGAGAATAGAATTAGTTGATAAAAAATCAATTGGAGAAGCATCAGCTGTTTATATTATTGGCTATCGACTTGGAGCAATTTTCTTATCTCAAGTAATTACGTTTTATATTGCCGATGCTTTTGGATGGAGTATGGCCTATTTTGTCATTGGCTCTATTTTTATTTTGTCGTCAATCTTCATCATTTTTGTCTTACCAGAACCAACTAGATTTGAAATATCTTATATATCTATAATTAAAAACCCTGGATTATGGTTTAAAGATTCTTTTATCTTGCCTTTGTCAGATTTAATTTCGCGGTACAAAGAACATTTATTACTTTTGTTATTTCTTACTTTCACTTACAGATTGAGTGATATGTTTTTAGGTCCAATGGCAATGCCTTTTTATCAAGAAATAGGTTTTACAAAGTTAGAAGTTGCTCAAATAACTAATTTTTATGGGATGTGGATGACTATTATAGGAGGACTTTTTGCAGGCCTTACGCTTCATAAGTATGGTTTGGTTAGGAATATGATTGCTGGAGCGATTTTTGTTCCTTTAGCCAACATTCCTTTCATCTTTTTAAATATTCTGGGTAAAGATTTAAATTTTTTAATTTTTACTATTACTGTAGATAATTTCTCACAGGGATTCATCTCTGTTGTCGGCATTACCTTTCTTTCAAATATGGTTTCTAAGACATATACAGCTACACAATATGCACTGTTATTTGGTTTAGTAGTTATTCCACCAAATATTATCTCTAGTGGTTCTGGATTTGTCGTCGAATCTTATGGATTTCAAAACTTTTTTATACTTTGTGCCTTATTAGGTTTGCCAGCAATAATTTTTTCTTTAATGGTTTGGAGGAAGAGATCTATTTTTGGCTTTGATTAATAAATTTTTTTTATAAAAAGACTTGAAAAAAAAGATTCTAGTACATAAATACATTTTAGTTGTGTATTTAGTTAGTCTTAACTAGAATGCGCAATCTTAGTAATTATTAAGTTTTATAAAGGAGAATTTAATGAAATTTAATCCACTTGGCGACAAGCTTCTAGTAAGAAGAAGCGAAGAAGAAGAAACTTCAGCTGGAGGAATAGTCTTGCCTGGCTCTGCGGCGGAAAAGCCTTCACAAGGAGAAGTATTGGCAGTTGGTCCCGGAAGAATATTAGATAATGGTGATCTAAGTGAAATTCCGGTAAAAGTCGGCGATATTATTGTTTTTGGACAGTATGCTGGTAGCAATACAATTAAAGTAGATGGTGAAGAACTTTTAATTCTTTCTGAAAGCGACTTACTTGGAACTGTTTCAAAATAACTAATTAATTTAAGAGGAAAAAAATGGCAAAAGATGTGCAATTTGGAGATTCCGCAAGAGGTCAAATGCTTGATGGAGTCAATATCTTAGCTGATGCAGTTAAGGTAACTTTGGGACCGAAAGGTAGAAATGTTGTTTTAGATAAGTCTTTTGGCGCGCCAACAGTCACTAAAGACGGTGTTTCGGTAGCTAAAGAGGTGGAACTTAAAGACAAATTTGAAAATATGGGAGCTCAAATGGTGAAAGAAGTTTCATCACAAACTTCCGATGCGGCTGGTGACGGAACTACTACAGCTACAGTACTAGCTCAATCAATTGTAAATGAAGGTCTTAAATCCGTTGCTGCCGGCTTTAATCCAATGGATCTAAAACGAGGTATCGATAAAGCAGTGGCTAAGGCAGTGGAGTCAATTCAAAAAATGGCTACACCTTGTGAAGAAAATAAATCAATTGCTCAAGTCGGAACTATCTCGGCTAACAGTGATAGTGAAGTGGGTGACATTATTGCTGAAGCAATGGATAAAGTTGGAAAAGAAGGAGTAATAACTGTAGAAGAGGCTTCGGGAATTGAAAACGAATTAGAAGTTGTAGAAGGAATGCAATTTGATCGTGGTTACCTCTCTCCATATTTTATTAACAATCAAGATAAAATGATTACAGAATTGGAAGACCCAATGATATTACTACATGATAAAAAAATCGCTAATATTAGAGATCTTTTACCAATTTTGGAAGGAGTAGCTAAAGCTGGTAAATCTTTATTAATCATTGCAGAAGATGTAGAGGGGGAAGCGTTAGCAACCTTAGTTGTAAATAATATGAGAGGAGTTGTTAAAGTTGCAGCATGTAAGGCTCCAGGATTTGGAGACAGAAGAAAAGCAATGTTAGAAGACATTGCGATTCTTACTGGCGGAACGGTAGTTTCTGAAGAAGTAGGTTTAAGTCTTGAAACAACTACTCTTGAGTCGCTTGGAACAGCAAAAAAAATAGTTCTTTCCAAAGAGAATACTACAGTGATCGATGGAGCTGGAAAGCAAGAAGATATCGTCGGTAGAGTTAACCAAATTAGAGCCCAAATTGAAGAGACTACCTCAGATTATGATCGAGAAAAACTTCAAGAAAGAGTTGCCAAATTAGCTGGTGGAGTAGCCGTAATTAAGGTTGGCGCTGGTTCTGAAATAGAAATGAAAGAAAAGAAAGCAAGAGTTGAAGATGCTTTACATTCAACAAGAGCCGCTGTTGAAGAAGGTGTAGTTCCTGGTGGAGGAGTTGCATTGATAAGATCGCTTCAAGAAGTAGATGGCCTTAAAGGAGATAATGAAGACCAAAATATTGGAATTTCTATCGCACTAAAGGCTATGGAAGCACCAATTAGACAAATTGTCATGAATGCTGGTGAAGAAGCATCAGTTGTCGTAGACAAAATCAAATCCGAGAAAGGAAATTTCGGTTTTAATGCTGCAACTTCTGAATACGGAGATATGATTTCTATGGGTATTTTGGACCCAGCAAAAGTTACTAGAACAGCACTTCAAGCTGCTGGTTCAGTTGCAGGTCTGATGATTACCACTGAAGCAATGGTTTCAGAAATTCCTGAGGAATCTCCTGCAGGAGGAATGCCAGGCGGTATGCCTCCAGGAATGGGCGGTATGGATGGAATGATGTAAATCTAAAACTTCTTACTCAAAAAAAGGGCTCAGATGAGCCCTTTTTTTTAGCTATTAATACAATATAATATAATTTTGAGAGGGATATATTATGGAAGCTTACTTATATAACGTTTTATTTAGATGGGGCCACATTGTCGTCGGAATAGCTTGGATAGGATTATTGTATTATTTTAATTTTGTTCAAACAGAATATGTAAAAAAAGCAGATCCTGAAGCAAAAAAAGATGTCATGCAGAAACTTGCGCCTAATGCTTTATGGTGGTTTAGATGGGCGGCTTTTTTCACTTTTTTGACGGGTTTATATCTTCTCTATGTTCAAGAAAGAATGATTACTACTGCTATTACATTGGGTACGTTAATGGGTACGATTATGATGCTTAATGTTTGGGGGATCATTTGGAGAAATCAGAAAATAGTTATTGGTCTAAAGGAAGGAGATGCTGTAGCAGCTGGAGCTAAAGCAGCATTAGCATCAAGAACTAATACTTTATTGTCTTTGCCAATGCTTTATTTCATGGTTTCGTCAGCTCACGGAGGAAGTGCTGCATATCCTAAATCTTATTTGTTAATAGATGGTTATTTGAGTACAGGTTTCTGGATTGTATTTGTAGCTGTTTTGTTAATTGAAATGAATGCAATATTTGGAAAAATGTTTCCAGTTATTACATCTGTTAGAAGCGTAATAACTTCAAGCTTATTGTTAACGATTGTTTGTTCCGGATTGGTTTTTTACCTGTAGGGTTAATACTCCTCGTTTTCTCCAATAGAGATTTTCGAAATCTTCGCAAATTTAATCATATTATCTTTT